>NZ_JBEXKX010000022.1:289-156145 GCF_040609695.1 Amycolatopsis sp. NPDC004625 | reverse complement strand
GTGTCCGTGCTCCAGTTGGGTCCGGGGCGGCCGGGGGGGGTCGGCCCCGCGGGCGTGGTGGGGGTGGGTTGTGTGTTCGGGCTGTAACCCGCCTTACCACTCACGACAGCCGAGGTGAGCGGGACCCATTCCGTTCGGAACAGGGCGTCCGGCACGTCGTCCACTGTGGACGACGTCGCCTGGAACGCGAGCGAGCCGATGCTCGCGACCGGGTTCCCGGCGGGGTCGGTGGCAGCGACCGACACCGCGTTCGGGCCCGCCGCGGCCAGCCGCACGCGCAGGGCGGTGGCCCCGGTGGCGAACACGGCGACGTCGGTGAAGGCGAACGGGAGGCGTGCCCGGCCGTCGTCGGGGAAGAACCCGCCGAGGCCCAGCGCGTGCAGGGCGGCGTCGAGCAGGGCCGGGTGGACGGCGAAGGCGTCCGTGGCGGGCAGGGCAACCTCGGCGAACACTTCTCCGTCGCCGCGCCAGGCCGCGCGCAGGCCGCGGAAGGCCGGTCCGTAGTGGTAACCGGCGTCCGCGAGGGCGGCGTAATGGGCGTCGACGTCGAGAGGTTCGGCGCCGGCGGGTGGCCACTCCGCCGGGGTCGCGGCGGGTTCGGGTGTGCCGGGCGCGAGGACGCCTTGGGCGTGCCGGGTCCAGCGCGCGCCGGGCCGGTCGGGGCGGGCGTTGACGGTGACGCCGCGGCGGCCGTCGTCGCCGGGTTCGTCGACGACGACCTGCAGCTGGACGCCGCCGGTGGCGGGCACGGCCAGTGGCGCGCCGAGGGTGAGCTCTTCGACGGTGCCGCAGCCGGTGTGGTCTCCGGCGTGGACGGCGAGCTCGGCGAACGCCGTGCCGGGCAGCAGGGCCGTGCCGAGGATGTCGTGGTCGGCGAGCCAGGGGTGGGTCTGGCGGGCCAGCCGTCCGGTGAGGACGAGCCGGCCGTCGTCGGCGAGGGTGGTGGCGGCGCCGAGCAGCGGGTGGTCGACGGCGCCGAGGCCGAGCCCGGCGGCGTCGCCGGTGCGGGTGGCCGGGCGGGGCCAGTACTGCTTGCGCTGGAAGGCGTAGGTGGGGAGGTCGACGGCGTGGGCATCGGGGAAGGCCGGGGTCCAGTCGACCCGGACTCCGTTGACGTGCGCTTCGGCGAGGGCGGTGTGGAAGCGGGTCAGGCCACCGTCGTCGCGGCGCAGGCTTCCCAGGGCGACGACGTCCTCGCCGAGCGCCATGGTCAGGACGGGGTGCGGTGACGCCTCGACGAAGGTGCCGAAGCCGTCGCTCTTCAGCCGCTCGATCGCGGTGTCGAGGCGGACTGTGCTGCGGAGGTTAGTGTACCAGTACTCGGCATCGACGCTCTCGTTCCACTCTCCCGTCACCGTCGAGATGAAGGCGATCTCGCTTCGGCGGGGCGTGATCGGGGCCAGGACGTCGAGCAGTTCGTCGCGCAGCTGCTCCACCTGCACCGAGTGCGAGGCGTAGTCCACCGGAACGCGCTTGGCGCGGATGCCGTCGGCTTCGCAGGACTTGACCAGCTCGTCGAGCGCGTCGGACTCGCCGGACACCACGACCGCCGACGGGCCGTTCACCGCCGCGATCGACAGTCCCCCGGTCAGCCGCCCTTCCACGGTGGCGAGGGACGCGGCCACCGAGACCATGCCACCACGCCCGGCCAGCGCCAGAATCGCCCTGCTGCGCAACGCGACCACGCGAGCACCGTCCTCAAGGGACAGTGCCCCCGAGACCACCGCGGCCGCGATCTCGCCCTGGGAGTGGCCGACCACCGCGTCCGGGACCACGCCGAACGACCGCCACAGCTCGGCCAGCGACACCATCACCGCGAACAACGCGGGCTGCACCACGTCGACCCGGCTCAACGCGTCCGCATCGGCCAGGACGTCGCGCAGCGACCAGTCCACAAAGGAGCCGAGAGCCGTCGCACACTCGTCGAGGCGCGCCGCGAACACCGGGGACGACTCGGCCAGTTCGAGGGCCATTCCCGGCCACTGCGCACCCTGCCCCGGGAACACCAGGGCGACCTTGCCGGGATCGCCGGCCACGCCGGTGACGACGTTCGCCGCCGGGGCGTCCTCGGCCAGGGCGGTCACCCCGGCGGAGAGGTCACCGACCACCACCGCGCGGTGCGGGAGGGAGGCACGCGTGGCGACCAGGGAAAAGCCGATGTCGGCGGCGGAACCACCGGTGTGCTCGAGCAGGGCCTGCGCCTGTCCGCGCAAAGCATCGGCTGACCGCGCCGAAAGCACCCACGGCACCGGTCCCGGTGCCGTGCTCGGCTCGATCGCCACCGCAGGAACGGCTTCCAGGACGGTGTGCGCGTTGGTGCCGCTCATGCCGAACGACGAAACCGCGGCCCGCAGCGGACGGTCGGCCGTCCACCCGCGCGACTCGGTCAGGAGCTCGACCGCACCCGCCGACCAGTCCACATGGGACGAGGGGGCATCGACGTGCAGGGTCCGCGGCAGCACACCGTGCCGCATCGCCATGACCATCTTGATCACACCCGCGACCCCCGCCGCCGCCTGGGTGTGACCGATGTTGGACTTCACCGAACCCAGCCACAGCGGCGTTTCCCGCTCTTGGCCGTAGGTCGCCAGCAGCGCCTGGGCCTCGATCGGGTCACCGAGCGTCGTTCCGGTGCCGTGCGCCTCGACCGCGTCGACGTCCGATGTGGACAACCCGGCGTCGGCCAGTGCGGCGCGGATGACCCGCTGCTGGGCCGGGCCGTTGGGCGCGGTCAAGCCGTTGGACGCGCCGTCCTGGTTGACCGCCGAGCCGCGGACCACGGCCAGCACGCGGTGACCGTGGCGCTCGGCGTCCGACAGCCGCTCCAGCAGCAGCAGGCCGGCGCCTTCGCCCCAGGCCGTGCCGTCCGCGGCCTCGGCGAACGCCTTGCAGCGGCCGTCGGGGGCGAGCCCGCGCTGGCGGCTGAACTCGACGAACGTCCCCGGCGTGGCCATCACCGTGACCCCGCCGGCCAGGGCCATCGAGCACTCGCCGAGCCGCAGCGACTGGACGGCCAGGTGCAACGCCACCAGCGACGACGAACACGCCGTGTCGACGGAGACAGCCGGGCCCTCCAGCCCGAACGTGTAGGCCAGCCGGCCCGAGGCGACGCTCGCCGCGTTGCCGGTGGCGAGGTGCCCCTCCAGGACGTCGGCCGAATTGAGGAGCAGGGTCGTGTAGTCGTGGCTGTTGGTGCCGGCGAACACGCCGGTCCGGCTGCCGCGCACGGTCGCCGGATCGAGGCCCGCGCGCTCGAAGGCCTCCCACGCGAGTTCCAGCAGGAGCCGCTGCTGCGGGTCCATCGCGAGCGCCTCGCGCGGCGAGATGCCGAAGAACCCGGCGTCGAACCCGCCCGCCGAGCCGAGGAACGCGCCCTCGGTCACGGTCACCGAGCCGAGGCGGGCCGGGTCGGCGTCGTACAGGTTCTCCAGGTCCCAGCCGCGGTCCGCCGGGAAGCCGGACACCGCGTCCGCACCTTCGGACACCAGGCGCCACAGGTCTTCCGGCGACGCCACGCCGCCCGCGTACCGGCAGCTCATCGCGACGATGGCGATGGGTTCGTCGGCGGCGGCCACCGTCGTGGCGACGTGTTCGACATCGTCCCCCAGAACCCCGGCGCGCAGGTGCCCGGCCAGCGCGACCGGCGTCGGCCAGTCGTAGACGAGCGTCGCGGGGAGGGCGAGCCCGGTTTCCGCGCGCAGGGCGTCCCGGAACTCGATCGCGGTCAGGGAGTCGAAGCCGATCTCCTGGAACGCGCGATCCGGGGCGACGGCGGCCGCGCTCGGGTGGCCGAGGACCGCGGCGGCCTGGTCGCGGACGAGCTGCAGCAGCACTTCGTCGGCGACGGCCGGGGTCAGGCCGCGCAGCCGGGCGACGAGCCCGCCGGGCTCGGTCACCGGCTCGTCGTGGGCGGCTTCGGGGATGGTGGCTTCGGGGATGGTGGCCAGCAGCGGGCTCGGCCGCCGAGAAGTGAAGGCCGCGGTGAACCGGGCCCAGTCGACGTCGGCGACCGTGACGTTGCCGCCCCCCGCGGCCCGCAGGAGGGCCGAGACGGCGTTGGCCGGGTCGAGCGCGCGGAGGCCGCGGCGCAGCAGGTAGTCCTCGGCGTCGTTGTCGGCGGCCATCCCGCCGTCCGCCCACGGGCCCCAGGCCACCGCGGTGGCGGCCAGGCCGCGGGCACGGCGGGCTTCGGCGAGCGCGTCGAGGTAGGCGTTGGCGGCGCCGTAGCAGCCCTGCTGTCCGCTGCCCCACACCCCGGCGATCGAGGAGAAGAGGACGAACGCGTCGAGGTCGGTGTCGGCGAGCAGTTCGTCGAGGTGCCGGGCGCCGGTCGCCTTGGCCGCCCACTGCGTGGCGAAGTCGTCCACTTCGGACAGTGGCGCGGACCGGACGACCCCGGCGGTGTGCACGACGGCGGTGAGCCCGGCGCTGACCCGGTCCAGGAGGTCGGCGACGAACTCCCGGTCCGCGACGTCGCCGGCGGCGAACGTCACGCGGGTGCCGAGTTCGGCCAGCTCGGCGCTCAGTTCGGTGGCGCCGGGCGCGCCGGCGCCGCGGCGGGAGACGAGCACGAGGTGGTCGGCGCCTTCGCGGGCGAGACGGCGGGCGACGTGCGTGCCCAGCGCGCCGGTGCCGCCGGTCACCAGCACGGTGCCGCGTGGGGTCCACGCCGGCCCGGCCGGTGGCGCGTGCTCGAGCCGGCGGCCGAAGGTTCCTTCCGGGCGCAGCGCGACCTGGTCTTCGGTTCCGCCGAGGAGGGCCTGGAACCGTTCCGGATCCACGGTGGACGACATGTCGACCAGGCCACCCCAGCGGCCGGGGTGTTCGAGCGCGGCGACGCGGCCGAGGCCCCAGACGGCGGCTTGATCCGGATCCGGTGCGGGGTCCGCCTCGGTGACCCGGACGGCGCCCGCGGTGACGCACCACAGGGGCGCGTCGATCCCGGCGTCACCGAGCGCCCGGAGCAGTTCGATGGTCCGTTCCGGACCGGCGCCGCTGAGCACGACGGCCGGTACGGCTCCGCGGAGGTCCTCGGCGGTGACCGGGCCGTCGAGCCGTACCACCCGGCCGTTCCACCCGGCCAGGGCGGCTTCCAGCTGCGGGGACGGGTCGACGACGAGGCAGTCACCCGCCGGTACGGGGGTGTCTTCGGCCGCCAGGGGCGTCCAGGTGACCCGGTACCGGCCGACGGTCTCGGCACGGCGTTGCCGCACGGCCGCCAGCGCGGGACGCAACGTGTCTTCGGGGAGGTCGAGTTCGGCGGCGAGAGCGGCCACGTCGAGCGTGCCTTCGCCGGGTGTCGGCCAGAAGCGTTCCCGCTGGAAGGGGTAGGTGGGGAGGTCGGCGCGCGGGCCGGCGGGCAGGTAGGCGGCCCAGTCGACGGCGCCGCCGCGGACCCACACCCCGGCGAGGGCGGTCAGGAGGGTCAGCTCCTCGGGCCGGTCGCGGCGCAGGGCCGGGACCGCGGCGCCGCCGACCATCGCACTGAGCACGCCGTCAGGACCGAGTTCGAGGAACGTGCGGACCCCTTCGTCCCCGAGGGTGGCGACACCGTCGGCGAACCGGACGGCTTCCCGGACGTGGCAGACCCAGTAATCCGCGGTGAACAGCTCCGCGAGAGCACCGCTCACATTCGAGATCACCGGTATTTCCGCCGGGTGGTACGTCAAGGTTTCCGCCACCGCACGGAACTCGTCCAGCATCGGATCCATCAGCGGCGAGTGGAACGCGTGACTCACCTTGAGACGCTTGGTCTTCGGGAACTGCGCCGCGATCGCCAGCACCGCAGCCTCGTCACCCGAGATCACCACCGACTCCGGGCCGTTCACCGCCGCGATCGAGACACCGTCGGTCAGCGTGATCGCCGACTCCGGCGCGGCGATCGACACCATCGCCCCGCCCGCGGGCAGCGCCTGCATCAACGAGGCCCGCGCCGAAACCAACCGGCAAGCGTCCTCAAGGGACAGCACACCGGCCACGTGCGCGGCCGAGATCTCGCCGATCGAATGCCCCGCCACGAAATCCGGGCGCACACCGAACGACTCGGCCAACCGGAACAGAGCGACCTCAAGAGCGAACAGCGCCGGTTGGGTGAACTCGGTCCGATCCAGGCGCTCGGCGTCGTCGAATGCCTCGCGCAACTCCGCGCCGAAGTGCGCGCACACCGCGTCGAAAGCTTCCGCGTAGACCGGGAAACGCTCGTACAGCTCCCGGCCCATCCCGGCCCGCTGGGCGCCCTGGCCGGTGAACAGCACCGCCAGGCGACCGTCCTCCTGCACCTCCCCGGTGACAACTTTGCCCTCGATGACGACCGCGCGGTGCTCGAACGCGGTCCGGGTGATCAGCGTCCGGGCGACGTCCGCGGGGTCGGCCGTCACCTCGGCGAGCCGGGAAATCTGCGCCTGCAACGCTTCCGGCGTCTTCGCCGACAGGGCCCACGGCGTCAGCGTCCCCGCCTCCGCGGGCACGGGCTCGGCAGGCGGAACGGATTCGAGAATGGTGTGCGCGTTGGTGCCGCTGACGCCGAACGACGACACCGCGGCCCGCAGCGGGCGATCGGCCGTCCACGCGCGCGACTCCGTCAGCAGCTCGACCGACCCGGCCGACCAGTCCACATGGGACGAGGGCGCGTCGACGTGCAACGTCCGCGGGAGCACGCCGTGCCGCATGGCCATGACCATCTTGATCACCCCGGCGACGCCCGCCGCCGCCTGGGTGTGGCCGATGTTGGACTTCACCGAACCCAGCCACAGCGGCGTTTCCCGGTCCTGCCCGTAGGTGGCCAGCAGCGCCTGGGCCTCGATCGGATCGCCGAGCGTCGTCCCGGTCCCGTGTGCTTCGACGACATCGATGTCCGAAGTGGACAGCCTGGCGCTGTCCAGGGCAGCCCGGATCACGCGCTGCTGGGCCGGGCCGTTCGGGGCGGTCAGGCCGTTGGAAGCGCCGTCCTGGTTGACCGCCGAACCGCGCACCACGGCCAGTACCTCGTGCCCGTGGCGCTGCGCGTCCGACAGCCGCTCAACCAGGAGCACGCCCACGCCTTCGCCCCAGCCGGTGCCGTCGGCCGCCTCGGCGAACGCCTTGACCCGGCCGTCCGGAGCGAGCCCGCGCTGGCGGCTGAACTCGACGAACGTCCCCGGCGTGGCCATCACGGTGACCCCGCCGGCCAGCGCGAGGTCGCATTCGCCCTGCCGCAGCGCCTGCGCGGCGAGGTGCAGGGCGACCAGCGACGACGAACACGCCGTGTCGACAGTCAGCGCCGAGCCCTCGAAGCCGAACAGGTACGCCAGCCGGCCGGAGACGACGCTCGCCGCGTTGCCGGTGCCGAGGTAGCCCTCGACGTCCTCGGCCGAGGACCGCAGCAGGGTGGCGTAGTCCTGGCCGTTGGAGCCGACGAACACGCCGGTCCGGCTGCCGCGCAGCGACGCCGGGTCGATCCCGGCGCGCTCGAACGCCTCCCACGACGTCTCTAGCAGCAGCCGCTGCTGCGGGTCCATCGCCAGCGCTTCGCGCGGCGAGATGCCGAAGAAGCCCGCGTCGAAGAGGTCCGCGTCGTGCAGGAAGGCGCCTTCGCGCGCGTAGGTCGTGCCTGCCCGGCCGGTGTCGTCGAACAGCGACGCGGTGTCCCAGCCGCGGTTGGCCGGGAAGGCCGAGACGGCGTCCCCGCCGCGGGCGAGGAGGTCCCACAGCCCCTCCGGCGAGCTCACGCCGCCGGGGAACCGGCAGGCCATCGCGACGATGGCGATCGGCTCGGTCGCGGCCTCGACGAGCTGCCGGTTCTGCCGCCGCAACCGCTCGGCCTCCTTGACGGAGGCGCGCAGCGCGTCGAGCACCTTCTCGGGCGTGGCCATGGTTCAGCTCCAGGAGTGGGTCATCGGGAATCGGTACCGTCGAGCGCCAGCCGCACCAGCGCCTCGGCGTCCAGGTCGTCGACGTCGCCGGGGCCGCCGGGGCCGCCGGCCGGCGCGTCGAGCCCGGCCAGTTCCAGCAGGGCCGTCATCAGCCCGGCGTCGCGGAACCGGGCCAGCGGCACGGTGGCCAGAGCCGCCCGGATGCGGGCTTCCTCGGGGTCGGCCGCGGCGTCCGGGCGCAGGACGCCGAGGAGGTACGCGGCCAGCGCGGCGGGCGTCGGGTGGTCGAACACGACGGTCGCGGGCAGGGCCACGCCGGCCGCGGAAGCCAGGCGGTTGCGGAACTCCACCGAGGTCAGGGAGTCGAAGCCGAGCTCGGTGAACGGCCGGGCGGCGCCGACGGCGTCAGTCCCGCGGTGCCCCAGCGCGACCGCGGCTTCGGTGCGGACCAGGCCGAGGAGTGCCCGTTCGGCCTCCACTTCGGACAGTCCGGCGAGCTGCTCCCGCAGGTCGGTCTCGGGGACCTCCGCTTCCTGCTGCGCGTCCGGGACGCCGCGCAGCAGGGCGCTCGGGCGGGCGGAGGTGAAGGCGGGCGCGAACCGCGCCCAGTCGACGTCGGCCACGGTCACCGCGGTCTCGTCGCGCCCGACCGCGGCGGCGAGCGCGCGGAGGGCGAGGGCGGGCCGCAGCGGGGTCAGGCCGCGGCGCCGCAGGTAGTCCTCGGCGTCGTGGTCGGCGGCCATGCCGCCGCCGGCCCACGGGCCCCAGGCGAGCGCGGTCGCGGTCCGGCCCGCGGCCCGGCGGCGGCGGGCGAGCGCGTCGAGGTGGGCGTTGGCGGCGGCGTAGGCGGACTGGCCGCCGCTGCCCCAGACCCCGGCGATGGAGGAGAACAGGACGAAGGCGTCGAGTTCGGTGTCGCCGAGCAGGGCGTCCAGGTTTTCGGCGCCGGTGACCTTGGCGGCCAGGATGTCCGCGAACGGGCCGAGGTCGGGGTCGTCGAGCGGGGTCGCGCCGCCGGTCCCGGCGGTGTGGACGACGGCGGTCAGGCCGCCACGGATGTCGTCGAGCACAGCGGCCAGTGCGGCCCGGTCGGCGACGTCGCAGGCCGCGATCGTCACCTGGGCGCCGAGGCCGGTCAGTTCGGCTTCGAGGGCTTCCGCACCCGGTGCGTGCCGGCCGCGACGGCTGGTGAGGACGACGTGGCCGGCCCCGGCGGTGGCGAGCCAGCGGGCGACGTGCGCGCCGAGGGCGCCGGTGCCGCCGGTGACGAGGACCGTGCCGCGCGGCTGCCAGGGCCGGTGGGCCGAAGTGCCGGTGACCGGGGTGAGCCGCCGGGCGAACCGGCCGTCCGGCCGGAGAGCGACCTGGTCTTCGGCTGGGTCGGCCAGGGCTTGGAGGAGGAGGTCGCCGATCCGGCCGGTGAACTCCGCGGGCAGCTCGATCAGGCCACCCCAGGCGTGCGGCCGGTCGAGGGCCGCGGTGCGGCCGAGGCCCCGGACCTGGGCCTGCACGGGGTCGCCGGCCCGGGTGACTGTCCACACCGGAGTGTCCGGAAGGGACCGCAGCAGGGCGAGCGTCGCCGCCACCCCGGGCGGGACGGCCCCCGTTCCCGGGGTGAGCGCCAGCAGCGACAGGACCGCGTCCGCGGTCCGGCCCGCCGCGGCGAGGTCGTCGGCGGTCGGGTCGTCGAGGCGCGTGACGTCCACTCCGCGCGTGCTGAGGGCCGCTTCGACCTGGTCGCCCAGCCTGGCCTCCCCGGCCGGGACGGCCAGCAGCCAGTGCCCCGACGGTGTGGCCGCGGTTTCGGGGGCCGGTTGCCATTCGACGCGGTAACGCCATCCGTCCACAACGGACTCTTCGGCGTGCTGGCGCCGCCAGGACGACAACGCCGGGAGCAACGCGGTCAGGGACGCCCGCTGGGTCTCGTCAACGGCCAGGGTGCCGGCCAGCTCGCCGACGTCCTCGCGCTCGACCGCCGACCAGAACGCGGTGTCCGACGCCGGGGCGGCCGCCGGTTCGAGCCAGTAGTGCTCGTGCTGGAAGGCGTAGGTGGGCAGGTCCACGCGCCCGGCGGGGCCGAAGACGGTGGCCAGGTCGGCCGGTGCGCCGTTGGCGAACAGGGTCGCCAACGCCGTCAGGGCCGCTTCGCCGTCGGGACGGTCGCGCCGTAGGGACGGCACCACCACGGCGTCCTCGGAGAGGCTGTCGCCGGCCATCGAGCTGAGGACGCCGTCCGGGCCGAGCTCCAGGAAGAAGCGGGCGCCTTCGGCTTCGAGGGTCGTGACGCCGTCGGCGAACCGGACGGCTTCCCGCACGTGCCGCACCCAGTAGTCCGCCGTGAACGGCTCGGCGAGAGCACCGCTCACATTCGAGATCACCGCTATCTCGGCCGGGTGGTAGGTGACCTTGTCGGCGGCCGCGCGGAACTCGTCGAGCATCGGGTCGAGGTGCGGTGAGTGGAAGGCGTGGCTGACGCTGAGCCGCTTGGTCCGCACGCCCCGGCCGGCGAACTCCGCGGCGACGGCCAGGACATCGGGTTCGTCGCCGGAGACGACGACCGACGCCGGGCCGTTGACCGCGGCGATCGAGACGCGGTCGCCGAGGCGGAGCCGGACCTCGGCCTCGGGGGCCGCGATCGACACCATCGCGCCGCCCTTCGGCAGTGCCTGCATGAGCGCGGCCCGTGCGGACACGAGCAGGCAGGCGTCCTCCAGTGAGAACACGCCGGCGACGTGCGCGGCGGCGAGTTCCCCGATCGAGTGCCCGGCGACGAACGACGGCCGGACACCCCACGACTCGAACAGCCGGTACAGCGCGACCTCGACGGCGAACAGCGCGGGCTGGGTGAAGCCGGTCTCGTCCAGGCCCGGGGCGTCGCCGAAGACGACATCGCGGACGGGCACGGTGAACTCGGCGCAGATCCGGTCGAACGCCGCGGCGTAGGCGGGGAACCGGTCGTACAGCTCGCGGCCCATGCCGGGCCGTTGCGCGCCCTGGCCGGTGAAGAGGACGGCGAGCCGGCCGGAGACCGCGGTCCCGCGGACGAGGCCGGCCGCGGATTCCCCGGCGGCCAGCGAGTGCAGCCCGGCGAGGAGGTCCGCCCGGTCGGCGCCGAGCACGACGGCACGATCTTCGAACTGCGCACGGGTGGCGAGAAGCGCCCCGGCGACGGCCGCAGGTTCGCCTGCCTCGCCCGGCCCGTCCTCGGGCGACAACACCCCCAAGAGCTTGCGGGCCTGGGCTCGCAACGCCGGCTCACCCTTCGCCGACAGCGCCCAAGCCACCACCGGCAGCTCCGGCGTCGCCACCGGCACCGGCGCCGCTTCCACCGGCAGCTCCAGAATCGCGTGCGCGTTGGTGCCCGAAATCCCGAACGCCGACACCCCCGCGCGCCGCGGCCTGCCCACCGAAGGCCACGGGCGCTGCTCCGTCAGCAGCTCGACCGCGCCCGCCGTCCAGTCCACCCGGGACGATGGCGCGTCGACGTGCAACGTCTTCGGCAGCACGCCGTGGCGCATCGCCAGCACCATCTTGATCACCCCGGCCACGCCCGCCGCCGACTGGGTGTGGCCGAGGTTCGACTTCAGCGATCCCAGCCACAGCGGCGCCGAACGCTCCTGGCCGTAGGTCGCCAGCACCGCCTGGGCCTCGATCGGGTCGCCCAGCGTCGTGCCGGTGCCGTGGGCCTCGACGGCGTCCACATCGGACGGTCGCAGGCCGGCGCTCGCCAGTGCCGCCCGGATCACCCGCTGCTGCGAGGGACCGTTCGGCGCCGTCAGGCCGTTCGACGCGCCGTCGGAGTTGACCGCCGATCCGCGCAGCAGGGCCAGGATCTCGTGGCCGTTGCGCCGCGCATCGGAAAGCCGTTCCAGGACGACCATTCCGGCGCCCTCGCTCCAGCCCGTGCCGTCGGCGGCGTCCGAGAATGCCTTGCAGCGGCCGTCCGCGGACAGGCCGCGCTGACGGCTGAACTCGACGAAGATGTCCGGGGTGCCGAGGACCGCGACCCCGCCGGCCAGGGCCAGGTCGCACTCGCCGTGGCGGAGGGCCTGGCCGGCCAGGTGCAGCGCGACCAGCGACGACGAACACGCCGTGTCCACGGTGACCGCGGACCCCTCCAGGCCGAGGTGGTAGGCGATCCGCCCGGACAGCACGCTGCCCGCGTTGCCGGTGAGCAGGTGCCCCTCGACGCCCGCCGTCACGCCCGCCGCGTAGCCCGAGTGGGCGGCGCCGACGAACACGCCGGTGTTGCTGCCGCGCAGCGTGCCCGGGTCGATGCCCGCCCGCTCGAACGCCTCCCACGAGACTTCCAGGAGCAGGCGCTGTTGCGGGTCCATCGCCAGCGCCTCGCGCGGCGAGATCCCGAAGAACGCCGCGTCGAACTGCGCGGCGCCGGGCAGGAAGCCGCCGCCGGTGGCGTAGAACGTGCCCGGGTGCGCCGGGTCCGGGTGGTACAGCTCGCCGACCGGCCAGCCGCGGTCGGCCGGGAACCCGCCGATCGCGTCGCGGCCCTCGGCGACCAGCCGCCACAGCGCGTCCGGCGAATCGACGTCACCCGGGTAGCGGCAGCTCATCGCGACGATCGCGATCGGGTCGTCCGAGGAGCTGCGCACCGCCGGAACCGCCGCCGTGGCGGCGAATTCGCCGTGCAGGAACCGGGCCAGGACCTCGGGGTTCGGGTAGTCGAAGACGAGCGTCGCGGGCAGCGGGCGGCCGAGCGCGGTGGCGAGCCGGTTGCGCAGCTCCACCGAGGTCAGCGAGTCGAAACCGGTGTCCTTGAACGCTTTCGCGGGGTCGACGGCGTCCGGGCCCGCGTGCCCCAGCACCGCCGCGACGTGCTTGCGGACCAGGTCCAGCAACCGGCGCCGGGCTTCTTCGGCGTCCAGGCCGGCCCAGCCGTCGTCGACGACGGTGGCGGCCGCGGCCCGGCGGACCGGAGTGCGCACCAGCCCGCGCCACAGTGGAGCGACCTCGCGCAGGGCCGCGAGGTCCAGGCGCAGCGGCACGGCGACCGGCCGGCCGAGCTCGACGGCGGCGTCCATCGCGGCCAGCGCGTCCTCAGTGGACAGTGGCCGGATGCCCGAACGCTCGATGCGGCCGCGGTCGCGTTCGCCGAGCTGCCCGGTCATCGCGCTGCTGAGCGCCCACTGGCCCCAGGCAAGCGAAACCGCGGGCAGGCCCTCGGACCGGCGTCGCACGGCAAGGGCGTCCAGCGCGCTGTTCGCCGCGGCGTACCCGCTCTGGCCGGCCGCGCCGACGATCCCGGCGACCGAGGAGAACAGGACGAACCAGGCCAGGTCGTGGTCCCGGGTCAGCCTGTCGAGCGCCGACGCGCCGTCCACTTTGGCGCGAAGCACCGAGGCCACCCGGGCCGGTGTCTGCGCTTCGAGCACGCCGTCGTCCAGGATCCCGGCGGCGTGCACCACCCCGATCAGCGGCTGCCCGGCGGGGATCGCCCGCAGCACGTCCGCCACGAACCCGGGCTCGGCCACGTCCCCGGCGACCACGGTCGCCTCGACGCCGAGCGCGGTCAGTTCTGCGCACAGCTCCGCGGCGCCGGGCGCGTCCGGGCCCCGCCGGCTCACCAGCACCAGCCGCCGGACCCCCGGCCGGTGGGCCAGGTGCCGGGCCACGGTGGCGCCGAGCGTGCCGGTGCCGCCGGTGACGAGCACGGTGCCCACCGGCTCCGGCCGCGGCAGCGTGAGCACGTTCTTGCCGACGTGCCGGGCCTGGCTGACGAACCGGAAGGCGTCGGCGGCCCGGCCGAGGTCCCAGGCGCGCACCGGCAACGGCGTCAGCTCGCCGCGGGCGAAGGCGGCCAGGAGGTCGGCGAGGATGGCCGCGATCCGGTCCGGGCCCGGGTCGCCGAGGTCGAACGGGTGGTGGCCCGGGCCCTCGCGGACGTCGGTCTTGCCCAGCTCGACGAACCGGCCGCCGGGCGCGAGCAGCTCCAGGGAGGCGTCGATGAACGGCCCGGTCAGGGAGTTGAGGACGACGTCGACGGGCCCGAACCGGTCCCGGAAGTCCAGGGTGCGGGAGCTCGCCAGGTGGGCGTCGTCGAGGCCGAACTCGCGCAGCAGGGCGTGCTTGCCCTCGCTCGCCGTCGCGAACACCTCGGCGCCCTTCCAGCGGGCCAGCTGCACCGCGGCCATCCCGACCCCACCGGCCGCCGCGTGGACCAGCACCGACTGCCCGGCGTCGAGCCCGCCGAGGTCGAAGAGGCCGTAGTAGGCGGTCACGAAGGCCACCGGGACGGTCGCCGCCTCGGCGAACGTCCATCCGGCCGGAATCCGCGCCAGCCGACGCGCATCCGTGCCGGCCCGCGGGGCGAAGGCGTCGTCGACCAGGCCGAACACGCGGTCCCCGACGGCGAGGTCGCTGACCCCTGAGCCGATTTCGACGACCACGCCCGCCGCTTCGGAGCCGAGGCGCGCTTCCGGGTCGGGGTACATGCCGAGGGAGATGAGCACGTCCCGGAAGTTCAGCCCGGCCGCGCGCACCTCGATCCGGACGTCCCCCTCGCCGAGCGGCGCTTCGGCCGCCTCGGCCAGGGCCAGGCCGTCGGTGGTCCCGGTGCCGGTGGTGACGAGCAGCCAGGAGTCGCCGGCCGGTGTCAGCGGCATTCCGGTCGCCCGGACCAGGCGCGGGGCCGTGGCGGCGCCTTCACGGAGGACCAGCTGCGGCTCGCCGAAGGCGTCCACAGTGGACAGCAGGGCCGCGGACCGGGGGTCGTCGTCGACGTCGACGAGGAGGAACCGGTCCGGGTGTTCCGACTGCGCCGACCGCACCAAGCCACCGGCGGCGGCCGCGGCGAGGGTGCCGTCGGCCGCCCCGCGGGTGACGAAGACGAGCCGGCCGGGCCGCTCTTCGGCGAGCCAGGACTGCAGCCGTTCCAGGACTTCGACGGTGGTTTCGCGGACGTCGTCGCCGGTCACGTGGGCGAAGGTGAGGTCCGAGGCTGCCGCCGAGGGGTCGGCTGTGACCGGGGTCCAGACCTGCTCGAACAGGGTGTCGGGAACGGTTTCCGCGGGCGCGGCGACCGCGCGCAGCAGCAGCGAGCCGACGGTCACCACGGGCGCGCCGGTCGTGTCCCACGCGGTGAGCGCGACGGCGTTCTCCCCTGCCGGTGACAGCCGGACCCGCAGCTCGGTCGCGCCGGTGGCGTGGACGGCCGCGCGGGTGAAGGAGAACGGGACCCGGGCCGAACCGTCGTCCGGGGTGACGATGCCGAGGCCCAGCGGGTGCAGGGCGGCGTCGAGCAGCGCCGGGTGCACCGCGAAGCCGGCGGCGTCGAACGGCTCGGGCAACGCCACCTCGGCGTACACGTCGGTGCCGGTGCGCCAGACGCGGCCGAGGCCGCCGAAGGCGTCGCCGTAGACGAAGCCCATCGCGGCGAGCCGCGGGTACAGCCCGGTGACGTCGACCGGCTCGGCTCCCGGCGGCGGCCACGCGGTGCCGTTTTCCCGGGGCAGGGGCGCGGGGCTGACGCTGCCGGTGGCGTGCTGCGTCCACTCGGCGCCGGCGGACCGCGAGTGCACCGCGATCGGGCGGCGTCCCGCGACATCGGCCGGACCCGCCGACACCTGGACGGTGACCGGGCCGCGGCTGGGCAGCACCAAAGGCGCGGCGAAGGTCAGCTCGTCGACGATCGCGCAGCCGACCTGGTCACCGGCCTGCACCACGAGTTCGAGCAGCGCGGTCCCGGGGACGAGCACGGTGCCGGACAGCGCGTGCCCGGCCAGCCACGGGTGCGTCTCCAGCGACAGGCGTCCACTGAGGACGGTGCCTTCGTCGCCCGCCAGGTCCACGGCCGCGCCGAGCAGCGGGTGCTCGAGCGCGCCGACGCCGGCCGCACCGAGGTCGCCGCGGGCCGCTCCGGCGCGTGGCCAGTAGCGCTCGCGCTGGAACGGGTAGGTCGGGAGGTCGATCCGGCGGCCGCCGGGGAAGAACGCGGCCCAGTCGACGTCGATGCCGTGGACGTGAACAGTGCTCAACGCCGAGAGCAGCGCTCTCTCTTCAGAGCGGTCGCGGCGCAGAGCCGGGACCGCGAGGCCATCGACCATTGCGCTGAGCACGCCGTCCGGGCCCAGCTCCAGGAACACTCCGACGCCCGCGGCCTTCAGCGCGTCGATGCCGTCGGCGAACCGGACGGCTTCCCGGACGTGCCGGACCCAGTAGTCCGCGGTGAACGGCCCGGCGAGAGCACCGCTCACATTCGAGATCACCGGTATCCGCGCCGGGTGGTACGCGAGGGTCTCGGCGACCGCACGGAACTCGTCGAGCATCGGGTCCATCAGCGGCGAGTGGAACGCGTGGCTGACCTTCAGGCGCTTGGTCTTCGGGAACTGCGCCGCGATCGCCAGGACCGCCGCTTCCTCGCCGGAGATCACCACCGAGTCCGGGCCGTTGACCGCGGCGATGGAGACACCCTCGGTCAGGACGATCTCGGACTCGGCCGCGGCGATCG
This sequence comes from Amycolatopsis sp. NPDC004625, assembly GCF_040609695.1. NCBI lineage: Bacteria > Bacillati > Actinomycetota > Actinomycetes > Pseudonocardiales > Pseudonocardiaceae > Amycolatopsis > Amycolatopsis sp. NPDC004625. Next base: position 139,828 of record NZ_JBEXKX010000022.1, on the reverse strand, counting down.
AGACCATCGCCCCGCCCACGGGCAACGCCTGCATCAGCGCCGCCCGGGCGGCGACGAGCCGGCAAGCGTCCTCAAGGGACAGCACCCCGGCCACGTGCGCGGCGGAAATCTCACCGATCGAATGCCCCGCCACGAAATCCGGCCGGACACCGAACGACTCCACCAACCGGAACAGCGCGACCTCAAGAGCGAACAACGCGGGCTGGGTGAACTCGGTCCGGTCGAGCCGCTCGGCATCCTCGAAAGCGGGCAGCAAGCCCGGAAAGTGGGCGCAGACCTCGTCGAAGGCCGAGGCGTAGACCGGGAACCGCTCGTGGAGCTTCCTTCCCATGCCGGCCCGCTGCGCACCCTGGCCGGTGAACAACACCGCGAGCAGGGCGTCCGGGTCGGCGGTACCGGTGACGACGTCCTCGCCCAGCAGCACCGCGCGGCGCTCGAGCCGGGCGCGGCTGGTGGCCAGCGAGAAGCCGACGTCCACCGGGTTCGTGTCCGGGAGCCGGGCGATCAGGGTGTCGAGGGCCGCGTCGTCGTGAGCGGAGAGGACGAACGGCAGCAGCGCGTCCGTCGGCTCGGGTTCGGGTTGCGGGAGAACGCCCGGCGCCTGTTCGAGGATCGTGTGGACGTTGGTGCCGCTGACACCGAACGCCGAAACCGCGGCACGGCGCGGCCGATCGCGCTCCGGCCACGCACGGGCCTCCGTGAGCAGCTCGATCGCACCGGCCGACCAGTCCACCTGGGACGACGGCGCATCGACGTGCAGCGTGCGCGGGAGGACGCCGTGCCGCAGGGCCTCGACCGTCTTGATCACGCCGGCCATCCCGGCCGCGGCCTGCGTGTGGCCCAGGTTCGACTTCACCGACCCGAGCCACAACGGCTCGTCGCGGTCCTGGCCGTAGGTGGCCAGCAGCGCCTGGGCCTCGATCGGGTCGCCCAGCCGGGTGCCCGTGCCGTGCGCCTCGACCGCGTCGACGTCCGAAGTGGACAGACCGGCGGTGGCCAGCGCGGCCCGGATCACCCGCTGCTGCGAGGGACCGTTCGGGGCGCTCAGGCCGTTGGACGCGCCGTCCTGGTTGACCGCCGAACCGCGGACCACGGCGAGCACGGTGTGGCCGTTGCGCTGTGCGTCCGAAAGCCGCTCCAGCAGCACCAGGCCGACGCCTTCGCCCCAGCCGGTGCCGTCCGCCGCGTCGGCGAACGCCTTGCAGCGGCCGTCGGCGGCCAGGCCGCGCTGGCGGGCGAACTCCAGGAACGCCATCGGCTTGGCCATGATCGCCACGCCGCCGGCCAGGGCCAGGGAGCACTCGCCCTGCCGCAGCGCCTGCGCGGCCAGGTGCATCGCGACCAGCGCCGACGAGCACGCGGTGTCCACTGTGACGGCCGGGCCCTCCAGCCCGAAGGTGTAGGACAGCCGCCCGGACAGCACGCTGGGTGCCTCGCCGGTGAGCAGGTAGCCTTCCGAGCCGGATTCGAGGTCGGCGCCGTAGCCGGAGCTGCTGGCCCCGACGAACACGCCGGTCGCGCTGCCGCGCAGCGACGCCGGGTCGACGCCCGCCCGCTCGAACACCTCCCACGACGTCTCCAGCAGCACCCGCTGCTGCGGATCCATCGCCAGGGCTTCGCGCGGTGAGATGCCGAAGAAGCCCGCGTCGAACTCCGCCGCGTCGGCCACGAACCCGCCGACCTGGGCGAATTCCGCGTCGCCGAACGAAGCCAGGTCCCAGCCGCGGTCGGCGGGGAACGCCGTCAGCGCGTCGACGCCGTCGGCGACCAGCCGCCAGAGGTCCTCCGGCGAGCGCACGCCGCCGGGGAACCGGCAGCCCATCGCCACGATCGCGACCGGCTCGTCGACGGCCGCCGCCGCGGTGACCACCGCGGTTCCGGTCCGGCCGAGCAGCAGCCGGTGCAGTTCCGCGGCGAGCGCGGCCGGGTTCGGGTGGTCGAACACCAGCGTCGCGGGCAGGGTGAGCCCGGTTGCGGCGTTGATCCGGTTGCGCACCTCGACCGCGGTCAGCGAGTCGAAGCCGAGGTCGCGGAACGCGCGTCCGGCCGGAACCGCCGTCGTGGAGTCGTGTCCCAGCACCGACGCGGCCTGGCCGCGCACGAGGTCCAGCAGCATCCGGCGGGCTTCGGTCTCCCCCAGCTCCGCGACCCGCCGGGCCAGCGCGGGCCGCTCCGGCGCTTCGGGGGTCTGCGCGAGCGCCCGGACTTCGGGCAGGTCCTCGATCAGCGGACGCCGCCGGGACAGCGTGAAGCCGGGCGCGAACCGGGCCCAGTCGACGTCGGCGACGGCCAGGAAGACTTCCTGCGTGTCGAGGGCCTGGCAGAGCGCCTCCACCGCGGCTTCCGGCGCCATCTCGCGCAGGCCGCGGCGGCGCAGCTGGTCCTCCAGCTCGACGTCGCCCGCCATGCCCCCGCCGCCCCAGAAACCCCAGGCGACCGAGGTCGCGGCGGCCCCGCGGGCCCGGCGCTGCTCGGCGAGCGCGTCGAGGTAGGCGTTGCCCGCCGCGTAGGCGCCCTGACCGCCGCTGCCCCAGACCCCGGCGTTCGAGGAGAACAGCACGAAGGCGTCGAGGTCGTCGCCGAGGAGCTCGTCCAGGTTGCGGGCGCCGTCGACCTTGCCGCCGATGACGTGGGCGAACTCGGCCGGGGTCGTGTCCAGCACCGGGGTGGCCTGCGGGAGCCCGGCCGCGTGCACGACCGCGCGCACCGGTTCGTCCAGCTCCGCCAGCAACGCGGAGAGGGCGTCGCGGTCGGCGACGTCGCAGGCGGCGATCGTCACGCGCGCCCCGAGCGCGGACAACTCGGCTTCGAGGTCGGCCGCGCCCGGGGCGTCCGGGCCGCGGCGGCTGGTCAGCACGAGGTGCTCGGCGCCGTCGGCGGCGAAGCGGCGAGCGACGTGGCCGCCCAGCGCGCCGGTACCGCCGGTGATCAGCACCGTGCCGCGCGGCTTCCACCGCCGCGCCGGCGGGGTGAAGGGCGCGCGGACCAGCCGCCGGGCCAGCAGCCCGGACGGCCGGATCGCGAGCTGGTCTTCGCCGTCCACTCCGGACAGTGCGGCAGCGAGCACCGTCCCGGTCGCCGCGTCCGGCTCGGCGGGCAGGTCGAGCAGCCCGCCCCAGATCCCGGGCAGTTCCAGGCCGATCACCCGGCCGAGACCCCACGTCATCGCCTGCGCGGGCGAGACGGCGTCCCCGGCGACACCGCCGCGGGTCAGCAGCCACAGTGGAGTGTCGACCAAGGCCTGGGCGAGCGCGAGGTTTCCGATGGCTCCGGCGGTCTCGTCGAGTGCGAGCAGCGACACGACTCCGGCGCACCCTTCGGCGCCGGTGAATTCGGACGTCACGACCGGCTCGGCGCCGTGGGCGGCCAGCGCGTCCGGGACGCCGGCGTCGTCGCCGCCCTCGGGGACCACGACCAGCCAGCGCCCGGACAGCTCCGGCGCGGACGGCGTGGCCACCGGCTTCCACTCGATGCGGTACCGCCAGGAGTCCACTTCGGACGTTACGCGCGCCCGGTCACGCCAGCGGGTCAGCGCGGGCAGGACCTCGGCGAGAGTGCTGCCGGGTGCGATGTCGAGGGTGCCCGCGACGGCGTCGAGGTCGAGGCCGTCCACGGCGGCCCAGAACGCGGCGTCCACCGGGTCGGCGGCCGCGGTGCCCGCGTCGAGCCAGTAGCGACGGCGCTGGAAGGCGTAGGTGGGCAGTTCGACGCGGTGGGCGCCGGGGAACGCGGGCGTCCAGTCCACCGCGACCCCGCGGACGTGCGCCTCGCCGAGCGACCGGAGGAACCGCTCGTACCCGCCGTCGTCACGGCGCAGCGAACCGAGCGCCTCGGCACCTTCGGTCTCGCCGATCGCCGTGGTCAGCACGGGGTGCGGCGAGGCTTCGACGAACGTGGCGAACCCTTCCGCCGCGAGGGTGCCGACCGCGATGTCGAGCCGGACGGTTTCGCGGAGGTTGGTGTACCAGTACCGCGCGTCCAGCTCGGCGCCGTCGAGCCAGGTGCCGGTGACGGTCGAGAAGAACGCGATCTCGCCGGTCCGCGGCCGGATCGGGGCCAGCACTTCGAGGAGTTCCGCGTGCAGCTGCTCGACCTGCGCCGAGTGGGACGCGTAGTCGACGGGGATCCGCTTGGCGCGCACGCCGTCCGCCTCGCACGCGGCGACCAGCGCGTCCAGCGCGGCGGGTTCGCCGGAGACGACAACGGCGGCCGGGCCGTTCACCGCGGCGATCGAGAGCCCGTCGGCCAGCCGGGCCTCGACGTCCGCCAGGGGTGCCGCGACCGACACCATCCCGCCGCCACCGGCCAGCGCCAGGATCGCCCTGCTCCGCAACGCGACCACCCTGGCACCGTCCTCAAGGGACAGTGCGCCGGACACGACCGCGGCGGCGATCTCCCCCTGGGAGTGCCCGACGACGGCGTCCGGCACCACGCCGAAGGACCGCCACAGCTCGGCCAGCGACACCATCACGGCCCACAACGCGGGCTGCACGACGTCGACGCGAGCCAGCGCCTCGGCATCGGCCAAGACGTCCCGCAACGACCAGTCCACCAAGGCCGCCAGAGCGAACCCGCATTCGTCGAGGCGGGCCGCGAACGCGGGCGAGGTCTCCGCCAGCTCCAGAGCCATCCCGGCCCACTGCGAACCCTGCCCGGGGAACACGAGCGCAGTACGGCCGGGGGCCACGGTCCCGGTGACCACGTTCGGCGCCGGGAGGCCCTCGGCCAGCGCGGAAAGCCCGGTGGCCAACGCCGTCCGGTCGCCGGTGACGACCGCGCGGTGCGGGAAGCCGGTCCGCGAGCCGGCCAGCGAGAACGCGATGTCCGCCACGCTGTCCTCGCACTCCTGGAGGGCAGCGGCCTGCGCCTGCAGTGCTTCCGGCGTCTTCGCCGACAGCACCCACGGCACCACCGCGGGCTCGGGCGTGGGCGCCGGGCCGGCGTCCCCCTGCTCCAGGATGACGTGCGCGTTCGTACCGGAGATGCCGAACGACGAGATGGCCGCCCGCCGCGGCCGGGGCCGCTCCCAGCCGCGCGGCTCGTCGAGCAGCCGCACCGCCCCGCTGTCCCAGTCCACATGGGACGACGGCGGGCCGGCGTGCAGCGTGCGCGGCATCAGCCCGTGCCGCAGCGCCTGCACGGTCTTGATCACCCCGGCCACCCCGGCCGCCGCCTGGGTGTGGCCGATGTTCGACTTGAGCGAGCCGAGCCACAGCGGCTCGTCGCGGCCTTGGCCGTAGGTGGCCAGGAGCGCCTGCGCCTCGATCGGGTCGCCCAGCGCGGTGCCGGTGCCGTGCGCTTCGACCAGGTCGACGTCCGAAGTGGACAGACCGGCGTCGGCGAGTGCCGCGCGGATGACGCGCTGCTGGGCCGGGCCGCTCGGCGCGCTGAGGCCGTTGGACGCGCCGTCTTGGTTGAGCGCGCTGCCGCGCAGCACGGCGAGCACCGGGTGCCCGAGCCGCCGGGCGTCGGACAGCCGCTCGACCAGCACCAGGCCGGCGCCCTCGGCCATGCCCATGCCGTCGGCCCCGGCCCCGAACGCCTTGCAGCGCCCGTCGGCGGCCAGCCCGCGCTGCCGGCTGAAGGCGGTGAGCGACGACGGCGTCACCATCACCGCCACGCCACCCGCGAGGGCCAGCGAGCATTCCCCGCGGCGCAGGGCCTGCGCGGCCAGGTGCAGCGCGACCAGCGACGACGAACAGGCGGCGTCGATGGTGACGGCGGGGCCTTCCAGCCCGAGCGTGTAGGCGATCCGGCCGGACAGGACGCTCGACACGCTGCCGGTGAGCAGGTGCCCTTCGAGGCCGTCGGGGATCTCCCGCATCCGGGCGTGGTAATCCTGGTAGTTCGCGCCGACGAAGACACCCGCGGGCTCGCCGCGCAGGGTGGCCGGGTCGATCCCGGCGTGCTCGATCGCCTCCCACGAGATCTCCAGCAGGAGCCGCTGCTGCGGGTCCATCGCCAGCGCCTCGCGCGGCGAGATGCCGAAGAACCCGGCGTCGAAATCGGCGACGTCGTGCAGGAAGCCGCCTTCCCGGACCGTCGAGGTCCCCTGCTCGCCCGAGCCGAACAGCTTCGCGAGGTCCCAGCCGCGGTCGGTGGGGAACCCCGAGATGGCGTCGCGGCCTTCGGTGACCAGGGTCCACAGGTCGTCCGCGGACCGCACCCCGCCGGGGTAGCGGCAGCCCATGCCGATGATGGCGATCGGGTCGTCGGCGTCCGCCGCCCGCGTCACCACGGCCGGCCCGGTGCGGGTGCCGAGGACGGCGTCCCGCAGGTGCGCGGCCAGCCGCCGCGGGGTCGGGTGGTCGAAGACGAGCGTCGCGGGCAGCCGCACGCCGGTCGCGGCGGCGATCCGGTTGCGCACGTCCAGCGCGGTCAGCGAGTCGAAGCCGAGGTCGGTGAACGGCCGGTCCGGATCGACAGCGGTGCTGCCGGTGTGCCCGAGCACCGCGGCAGCCTGGGCGCGGACCAGGTCCAGCAGCAGCCGGTCGGCGTCGTCGCCGGACAGCCCGGCGAGCTGCTGGGCCAGCGGGGTCGCCCCGGGGCCCGGCGACGAGGCTTCCGGCCGGACTTGCGGCAGGTCGTCGAACAGCGGCCGGGCGCGGCCGGCGGTGAACACCGGCAGGAACCGGGCCCAGTCGACGTCGGCGAGCACCACGAACGGCTCGTCGTGGCCGAGGGTCTCGTGCAGCGCGGCGATCGCCGTGGCCGGGTCCATCAGCGGCAGCCCGCGGCGAGCGAGCTGACCGGAGTCGACGCCCTCGGACATCCCGCCCCGGCCCGCGATCTCCGTCGGCGCCCAGACGCCCCAGGCGATCGACGTCGCCGTCGCGCCCCGGGCCCGGCGCTGCTCGGCGAGGGTGTCGAGGAAGGTGTTGGCGGCGGAGTAGGCCGCGTGGTCGCCACTGCCCCACACCCCGGCGATCGAGGAGAACAGCACGAAGGCGTCGAGGTCGTCGCCGAGCAGCTCGTCGAGGTGCCGGGCACCGGCGACCTTCGCCCGGACGACCTCGGCGAACCCCGCCACGGTCGTCTCGCGCACCGGCAGCAGCTCGACCGTGCCCGCGGCGTGGAAGACCGAGCGGACCGGCTCGCCGGTGTCCGCCAGCAGCGCGGCGAGCGCGGCGCGGTCGGCGACGTCGCAGCGGGCGAGGGTGACGCGGGTGCCGAGCGCCTCCAGCTCGGCGGCCAGTTCACGCGCTCCCGGCGCGTCCGGGCCGCGACGGCCGGTCAGCACGAGGTGCGGGGCGCCTTCCGCGGCGAGCCAGCGGGCGACGTGCGTGCCGAGCGCGCCGGTGCCGCCGGTGACGAGGATCGTGCCCTCGGGCCGCCAGGTCCGCGGCCGGCCGCCGCGGGCGGCGGGGTGCAGCCGCCGGACGCGGAGGCCGCCCGGCCGGACGGCGAGCTGGTCCTCGTCGCCGGGGGCGGCGAGGACCCGGGCCAGCCGGTCGAGTTCGGCCGGGCCGGGGTCCGGCGTGAGGTCGACCAACCCGCCCCAGCGACCGGGGTGTTCCAGGGCGAGGACGCGGCCGAGGCCCCAGAGCAGCGACTGCTCGAGGCCGGGCAGGTCGTCGGCGGGCCCGGTGCGGACCGCGCCGCGGGTCAGCACCCACAGCGGCGCGGTGACCCCGGCGTCGCCCAGCGCCTGGGCCAGGACGAGGGTCAGGATCAGCCCGGCCGGGCTCGCCGGGAACTCCGGGTGGGGGCGTTCGTCGGCGGCCAGCAGCGACAGCACGCCGTCGAACGGCCCGGTGAGGCGCTCGGCCAGCGCCGCGCGATCGGGTTCGGTCAGGGTGAGGGTGACGACGTCGGCGGTGCGGGCGAGGGTGTCCACGACGTCCTGGCCGCGGCCGCCTTCGGGGCGGACGACCAGCCAGCGCCCGGACGGCGTGGCCGCGGGCCGCTCCGCCGCCTTCCAGGAGATCCCGTACCGCCAGGAGTCCACAGTGGACTCCTGGGTTCGGCGGCGGCGCCACTGGGCCAGCGCCGGGAGGACCTCGTCCAGGGGCGCGTCGGCGGCGACGCCGAGGGCGCCCGGGAGGTCGTCGCGGTCCACGAGGTCCCAGAAGCCGGCGTCGGCGGGAGCTTCGCGTTCGGTGCGCAGCCAGAAGCTTTCCCGCTGAAAGGCGTAGGTGGGCAGGTCCACGCGGGCCGCGCCGGGGAAGGCCGGGGTCCAGTCGACCGGGACGCCGGTGCAGTGCGCCTCGGCCAGGGCCCGCTGGAACCGGGCGAGGCCGCCGTCGCCGCGGCGCAGGGTGCCGAGCGCGGTCGCCGTTTCGCCGATGGCCATCGTCAGGACCGGATGGGGGGAGGCTTCGACGAACGTGCCGAAGCCGCGTTCGGTCAGCGCCCGCACGGCGTCGTCGAGCAGCACGGTGCTGCGGAGGTTGGTGTACCAGTACTCGGCGTCCAGCTCGGCGCCGTCGGCCCAGTCGCCGGTGACGGTGGAGAAGAAGGCCGTCCCGGCGGTTTGCGGGGTGATCGGGGCGAGCACGTCCAGGAGTTCGTCGCGGATCTCCTCGACCTGCGCGGAGTGCGACGCGTAATCCACCGGGATCCGCTTGGCGCGGACACCGTCGGCCTCGCAGGACGCGACGAGCGCGTCGAGGGCACCCGGGTCGCCCGAGACCACCACCGCGGCCGGGCCGTTCACCGCCGCGATCGAGAGTCCGCCGGTCAGCCGCGCCTCGACGTCCGCCAGGGGTGCCGCCACCGAGACCATGCCACCGCGTCCGGCCAACGCGAGAATCGCCTTACTGCGCAGGGAAACTACGCGAGCACCGTCCTCAAGGGACAAAGCACCCGCGACGACGGCGGCCGCGATCTCGCCCTGCGAGTGCCCCAGCACGGCGTCCGGCACCACGCCGTACGACCGCCACAACTCGGCCAGCGACACCATGACGGCGAACAAGGCGGGCTGCACCACGTCGACGCGCTGCAACGCGTCCGCGTCAGCCAGCACCTCTCGCAACGACCAGTCCACCCAGGATGCGAGCGCGGCCGCGCACTCGTCCAGCCGCGCCGCGAAGACCGGCGACGACTCCGCCAGCTCCAGCGCCATCCCGGCCCACTGCGAACCCTGGCCGGGAAACACCAGCGCGACCTTGCCCGGTTTCCCGGCCACCCCGGACACCACCGCGTCGTCCGGCGCGCCCGCGGCGACGGCGGCGAGCCCGCGCCGCAGTTCGGCCCGATCGTGGCCGACGACGACGGCCCGGTGTTCGAACCGGGCCCGCGTCACGGCCAGCGAGTGGCCCACCTCGGGCAGGCCGGGATCGTCCACATCGGATAGGCGAGCCGCCTGCGCGCGCAGGGCCTCCGCCGTGCGTCCCGACAGGACCCACGGGACGACCGCGGGGACCGGAGCAGGCTCCGAAGGTCCGGCGGGCGGCGCGGCTTCGAGAACGGCGTGCGCGTTGGTGCCGCTGATCCCGAACGACGAGACGGCCGCGCGCCGCGGGTGGTCGCGTTCGGGCCACTGGGCTTCCCGGTCCAGCAACCGCAGGGTGCCCGCCGACCAGTCCACTTCGGACGTCGGACGTTCGGCGTGCTTCGACGCGGGCAGCGTTTCGTGCTGCAGCGCCAGCACGGCCTTCATCACCCCGGCCACGCCGGCCGCGGCCTGCGTGTGCCCGATGTTCGACTTCACCGAACCGAGCCACAGCGGCTGCTCCGGCGACCGGCCGCGGCCGTAGGTCTCCAGCAGCGCCTGGGCCTCGATCGGGTCGCCGAGCGGCGTTCCGGTGCCGTGCGCCTCCATCAGGTCGACCTGGCTCGCCGCCACCCGGGCGTTGGCGAGGGCGTCGAGGATGACCCGCTCCTGCGACGGCCCGTTCGGCGCGCTGAGGCCGGTGGACGCGCCGTCGGAGTTGACCGCCGAGCCGCGCACGACCGCGAGCACCGGGTGCCCGTGGCGCTGGGCGTCGGACAACCGTTCCAGGACCAGCATTCCGGCACCTTCGGCGGCGCCGAAGCCGTCGGCGTCCGCGGAGAACGGCTTGCACCGGCCGTCCGGCGAGAGGGCCCGCTGCCGGCTGAGCTCGATCAGGATGCCCGGCGTCGCCATCACCGTCACGCCGCCGGCCAGCGCCAGCGAACACTCGTCGCGGCGCAGCGACTGCACCGCCCAGTGCAGCGCGACCAGCGACGACGAGCACGCGGTGTCGACGGTGACCGCCGGCCCTTCCAGGCCGAGGACGTAGGCGATCCGGCCGGAGGCGACGCTGGTGATCGTGCCGGTGAGCAGGTGCCCCTCGACGGACTCGGGCACCTCGTGCGAACTCGGCGCGTAGTTCTGCTGCATGGCCCCGACGAACACGCCGGTGCGGCTCGCCCGCAGCGTCCGCGGGTCGATGCCGCCGCGTTCGAGGGCCTCCCACGACGTCTCCAGCAGCAGCCGCTGCTGCGGGTCCATGGCCAGCGCCTCACGCGGGGAGATGCCGAAGAAGGCGGCGTCGAAGCGGTCCGCGTCGTGCAGGAACGCGCCGCCGCGCATGGAGAACGTGCCGGGCCGCGACGGGTCCGGGTCGTAGCGGGACGGCCAGTTCCGGTTGCCGGGCAGCTCCCCGATGACGTCGCCACCCTCGGAAACCAGGCGCCACAACGCTTCCGGCGTCTCGATACCGCCCGGGAAGCGGCAGCCCATGCCGACGATCGCGATCGGCTCGGTCTCCCGCGCCTCGAAGTCCCGCAACCGCTGCTTGGCCTGGCGCAGGTCCGCCGTGGCCAGCTTCAGGTAGTCGCGGAGCTTGTCCTCGTTCGCCATGTGCCGTCAACTCTCCTGCGTTGTCCGCCGGACCCGTCTCACGACAGGTCGAGCTCCCGATCGAGCAGTGCGAAGATTTCGTCGTCCGACGCGGCGTCGAGCGGGGCGTCCCCGGGGCCGGTGTCACCCGCTTCGGCCGCGCCGTCCAGCCGGAACAGCAGGTCGCGCAGCCGGACCTTGACCCGGCCGTGCAGCGACCCGCCGGGCTCGCCGAACAGCGCCGCCTCCAGCCGGTCGAGGTCCGCGAGCACGTCGGAGTCCGCCGGGCGCAGCGCCTCCAGCAGGTGCCCGGCCAAGGCGGCCGGGGTCGGGTAGTCGAAGGCCAGCGTGGTGCGCAGCTTCAGCCCGGTCGCCTCGGCGAGCCGGTTGCGCAGCGCCACCGCGGTCAGCGATTCGAAGCCGAGTTCGGTGAACGCGTCCTCGCCGCCGATCCCGGCCGCGCTGTCCCGCCCGAGCACCGCCGCGGTGTGGTCGCGGACCAGGTCCAGCACCAGTTCGGCGCGGGCCGGCTCGGGCAGCTCGGCCAGTTCGGCGGCCAGGCCGCCCGCGGGGCCGGGTCGCTCCGCCGGTTCGGCGTGCGGCGCCCGGACGTACTCCTCGGGCAGCGACCCCAGGACGACGTGCTCGGCGGAGAACACCGGCCGTCCCACGAGGTCGGTGGCCGAAACCGACACCGAGTCCGGTCCGGTGGCGCGCACGCGTACCCGCAGCGCCGGGACGCCGGCCGCGTGCAACGCCAGCCCGCTCCACGAAGACGCGAGCCAGCCGTCGGATCCGGCCGCGGCGGGGAACAGGGCCACCGCCTGCAGGGCGGAATCCAGCAGGGCGGGGTGGACGCCGTAGCCCGCGCCGCTCCCGGCCGGTGCGGGCAGCGCCACCTCGGCGAACAGCTCGCCGTCGAGCGACCAGGCGCCGGTCAGGCCGCCGAACTCCGGACCCAGCTCGATGCCGTGGGCCCGCAGGCGGTCGCGGGCGGTCCCGGCGTCCTCGGCGACCGCACCCGGCGGCGGCCACGCGACGGGTTCCGGGCCGGCCGCCGAGCCCGCGGTCTCGGCCATGATCCCGGTGGCGTGCCGGATCCACGGCCCGCCCTGGGCCGCCCCGACCGAGTCGGGCCGGCCGAACACGCCGATCCGGCGGGCCCCGGCGTCGTCCACCGGGCCGATCCGCACCTGCAGGCAGTGCGCCTCTTCGGCGAAGACGACCGGCAGGTGCTGGGTGAGCTCCTCGATCCGGGCGCAGCCCAGCTCGGACGCCGCGTGCAGGGTGAGCTCGACGAGCACCGAAGACGGCAGCACGGTCCGGCCGAGCACGGTGTGCCCGGCCAGCCACGGGTGCTGCGCGGCCGACAACCGGCCGGTGAACAGCCAGCCGCCGTCTTCGGCGAGCTCGACGGCCGCGCCGAGCAGCGGGTGCCCGGCGGCCAGCAGGCCGGCCGCGGCGACCGTGGCGTCCGAACCGGACTCCGGCAGCGCCACCGGCTCGGCCCCGCCGGGGAAAGCCGCGGTCCAGTCGACACCGGCCCCGGAGACGTAGGCCGCGGCGAGCGAGCCGAGGAAGGAACGGGGGCCGTCCTCGCGACGGCGGATCGTGCCGAGCACGACGGCCCGGCCGTCGAGCGCGTCGATCGTGTCCTGCACCGCGACCGTCAGCACCGGGTGCGGGCTGATCTCGGCGAAGACGCCGTGGCCCTGCTCGACCAGCCCGCGGGTGGCCTCGTCGAAGCGGACCGGGTTGCGCAGGTTGCGGAACCAGTAGCGGGCGTCGAGCGCGGCCGTGTCGAGGGGGCCTTCGGTCACCGTGGAGTGGAACGGGACCACTGTGGACACCGGGGTCAGCGGCGCGAGGTCGGTCAGCAGCCGGTCGCGCAGGTCGTCGATGTGCCGCGAGTGCGCGGCCAGCCCGACCGGGATGCGCCGGGCGCGCACGCCGTCGGCGGTCAGGTCGGCCAGCAGTTCCGCCACCGCGGCGGAGTCCCCGGAGACGATCACCCACGAGGGCCCGTTCACCGCGCCGATGTCCAGCCCCTCGCGGCCGGTCAGCCGCGCCCGCACCTCGGCCACCGGCAGCGGCACCGAGATCATGTCGCCGCGCCCGGCCAGCGTCGCCTGCGCGCTGCTCCACCGCGCGGCCACGCGCATGCCGTCCGCATGCGACAGGGCGCCGGTCGCGCAGGCGGCGGCGACCTCGCCGAGGCTGTGCCCGACGACGGCGGCCGGCTCGACGCCGTGCGCGCGCCACAGCGCGGCCAGCGCCACCATCACCGCGAACAGCACCGGCTGCACGACGTCGGCCCCGTCGTCCAGGGTCGGCGCGCCCGGCCGTCCACGAAGGACGTCCACAATGGACCAATCGGCGAAGGGACCGAGCGCGGCGTCGCAGCGGGCGAGTTCCGCGGCGAACACCGGCGACCAGTCCAGCAGGTCGAGCGCCATGCCCGGCCACTGCGAACCCTGGCCGGGGAAGACGAACACGACCCGCTCGGCGCGCCGGGCGCTGCCGCGCACGACGTCGGGCGGGTTCTGCCCGGCGGCCAGGGTTTCCAGCCCGCGCCGGCCGTCGTCGCGGTCGCCGGCCAGCAGCACGGCCCGGTGCGCCCGGCCGGTGTCCTCGGCGGCGACCGAGCGCGCGAACGCCTCGAACGGCGTGTCCGGGTGGTCGGCGAGGTACCGCGCGAGGCGGTGGGCCTTCGACCGCAGCCCCGCCTTGCTGTCCGCGGAGACGATCAGCGGCACGACGTCGTGACCGCTGCCGGTGTGCTCGTGCTCGGTGGTCAGGGTCGGGGTGGCCACGCGTTACCTCCCGGGGTCAGGGCAGCCGCACGGAGAACGGGTTCCGGAACACGTCGGCCGGGTCCCACCGCGCCTTGACCCGCTGCAGGCGCGGGTAGTTGTGCTGGTGGTAGAGCTCGTGCCAGGCCAGCCCGGAGGAGTTCCACCGCTCGTCCTGCACGTCGAAGTCCGGGTTGTTCACATAGGACCCGTTGGTGCGCTCGTCCGGCACCGGCACGCCACCGGTTGCGGCGTAGACGTCGGCGTAGCACCCGCGCAGCCACGCCAGGTGCGGCTCGGCCTGCTCGGAGGCGTCCCAGTGGGTGGAGTAGACGAGCTTGAGGATCGAGTCGCGCTGCGCGATCGCGGTGTCGGTGGGCGACAGCGCGTTCATCCGGCCGCCGCAGCCGACGAACATCACGCCGGCGCGGTGGTTGCCGTAGTCCTCGCGCAGCAGGTGCGCGTACAGCTTCGCGGCCTGCTCGTCGGTACAGCGTTTCCGCAGGTCAGCGGCCTTGATCTTGAAACTCAGCGTGTGGTCGCCGCTGTCGGCGATGCCGCCCCACGACGTCGAGTGCAGCCACGGCAGCTCCTGGCGGCTGCTCAGCGCCGGGTCGACGCCGAGGTCACGGCGGATCGCGGCAACGTAGTCGTCGAGCAGGGCGGCCGCGTTCGGCGCGGCACTGTCGATCTGTGTCGACATGGCGACGAACTGGGACGCGCGCGTCCCGCACCACAGGCCGCTGTAGAGGTCTTCGTACGGCGAGCCGGGGTCGCTGTTGCGCTCGTACCACTCGCCGTGGTTGCGCAGCAGGCGTGTGAAGGCGGCTTCGTCGAGCGTGTCCCACACCCAGACGTCCTGCTGCACCAGCAGGCGGGCCGGCGGGGTGGGCAGGAGGTCGCCGGGGGCGCCGGTCGCGCCGGGGATGCGCAGCCAATACCGCGTCACGACCCCGAAGTTGCCGCCACCGCCACCGGTGTGCGCCCACCACAGGTCGTGGTTCTCGTCGCCGGGATCGCTGGTCGCGACGACCGCGCGGGCGGTGCCGTCGGCGTCGGCCACCACGACCTCGACCGCGTACAGGTGGTCGGAGACGTACCCGAACTTCCGCGACAGCGGGCCGTACCCGCCGCCCGCGATGTGCCCGCCCAGGCCGACGCTCGGGCAGGAGCCGGCCGGGATCGTGACGCCCCAGCGCTTGTAGAGCGTCCGGTAGGCCTGGCCCACGGTCGCGCCCGGCTCGGCGAAGAAGGCGTCACGCTCGGCGTCGAAGCCGATCCGGTTCAGTTCGGACAGGTCGAGGACCACCTGGACGTCCGGCGCGCCGACCATCGCCTCGACGCAGTGGCCGCCGCTGCGGACGGCGATCCGCCGTCCCTCGCGCACGGCGGCGCCGACGGCGTCCACCACCTCTTCGGTGGAGGTCGGCACGCAGACGTAATCGGGTTTGCCGACCCAGCGCTGGTTGACCCCGCGCACGAGATCGGCGTACCGGGCGTCGTCCGGCAAAACTGTTACCGCACCCATCGATCGCCCTCGATCCCCAGTTATTTCATCGTCGCCGAACACTACGGCGACGCCGCCGGCCACTCCAACCCCTAACCCCCCGGAACCGCTGCTCACCAGCATCTTGCTTAGGGGCGCGCTAGGGGTTACCGGCCCGATCCGCCGCTGCTAGCTTCAGCGTGCGGAAATCTTTGTTCTGCCAGACTGTGCTGATGAAAAGACAGGGCGGGAAATCGTGGCCGAACTCCATTCATGGCATCCGATCGACGAAAACGCGGACGACAGGGAAGTAATCATCACGGTTGATTTCACGGTCACCGGACGGCCGGAAGCGGGGTTCGCCGAACTCGCGAAGCACCTCCAGACGCCGTACGGCATCTGGGAGAGCCTGCCGCCCGCCGTCGGCGACGAGACCGGGATGACCGGCGACGACTACCTCGACCGCTGGACCGGCGAGCTGCGCGCGAGCGGCGCCGAGGTCAAGGCGGTGTTCGGCTACTGCGCGTCCAGCGTGTTCGCCCTCGCCATCGCCGAGCGCATCGCGACCTGGCAGGCGAAGCCGCGGGTGGTGCTGTTCGACCCGACCGCCGCGACCGGGTTCACCGTGCTGCACTACGGCTTCTTCCGCGTGGTGGACGCCCTCGCGGCCGTGCTCACCGAGGACGAGGTGCGGCAGGCGCACGCCGCCGGCGAGGCCGCCCAGCGCACCCACGACGACCTCGAGACGCTCACGAAGGAGTTCGTGCGGCTGTACCGCGAGGTCGGCACGACGGCGTTCGAGCGGGTCGAGCTGGACGCCGACCGCGCCGAGGAACTCGTCTCCTGGTTCCGCAGCTACATGACCTACCTGGTGGCCGCCTCCCAGGTCACCCTCACCGGCGACCTCGACGGCGTCGACGTGATCCGCTCCGCCGAACTGCCCGGCGCGCTGGAGATCGGCGCGCGCGAGACCCGGTTCGACATCGACCACTCCGGCCTGCTGAGCCAGCCGGAGGTCGCGCAGGCCGTCCGCGGCCTGCTCCCCTGACCCGCCCCTCCCGGAAGACCAAGCAGGAGAGCTGATGCCGACGTCACCGACCGGTCTGGGCACCGGCACGGAAAGCCAAGCCGAAGCCGCGCTCGCCGGGCACCCCGGGGTCGCGCGGGCCAGCGTCACCCGCGAACGCGGGACCGGGCGGCTCGTCGCCCACGTCGTGCCGCGGGACCCGGTCGCCGAAGCCGGCGACGACCGCGCGCGCGTCGACGAGTGGCAGCTCATCTACGAGTGGGTCTACGGCGAGCTGCCCGAAGCCGGCGGGCTCGGCGAGAACTTCGTGGGCTGGCACAGCACCTACACCGGGCTGCCGATCGAGCTCGCGCAGATGCGGGAGTGGCGGGACGCGACCGTCGAGCGGATCCGCGCGCTGCGGCCCCGCCGGGTGCTGGAGATCGGCGTCGGCACCGGCCTGCTGATGGCCCAGGTGGCGCCGTCCTGCGAGGAGTACGTGGCGACGGACTTCTCCGCGACGGTGATCGAGACGCTCACCGGGCAGGTCGCCGCCGACCCCGCGCTGGCCCACGTGCGGCTGCACAACCGCGAAGCCACCGACTTCTCGGGGCTGCCGCCGGACCGCTTCGACACCGTGGTGATCAACTCCGTCGTCCAGTACTTCCCCGACATCGGCTACCTGGCCGACGTGCTGCGCCAGGCGGCCGCCCTGGTCGTGCCCGGCGGTGCGGTGTTCGTCGGCGACGTCCGGAACCTGCGGCTGCTGCGGGCCTTCCGCACCGCGGTGCTCGCCGAGGAGCTGGCCGCGGCGCCGGACCAGGCACGCGAGCTGGTCGAGAACAGCGTCCTGGAGGAGAAGGAACTGCTCGTCGACCCGGACTTCTTCCCGGCGCTGGCCGCCACGCTGCCCGGGATCGCGGCGGCGGACGTCCGGCTGAAGCGGGCGCGCCACCACAACGAGCTGAGCCGGCACCGCTACGACGCCGTGCTGCGCAGGGAACCCGCGGAGACCGTCGAACCGGCCCACACGCTGGCCTGGGACCCGGCCGCGCTGGAGACGCTGCTGAGCGACACCCGGCCGCTGTCCGCGCGGATCACCGGCGTGCCGAACGGCCGGGTCGCCCGCGAGCTGGCCGCGCTGGCGAAGCTGGACACCGGCACCGCGCCCGCCGCGGTGACCGCGCCGGACCCCGAGGACCTGCACGAGATCGGCCGCCGCCGGGGCTACCACGCCGCCGTGACGTGGTCGGCCGAAGGCCCCGGCCTGGTCGACGTCGTCTACACCCGCGAGCCGGTCGCCGTGCCCGCTTCGGCCGCCACGCCCGGGCTGCCCTTCACCGCCTACGCGAACGCGCCCTCGCGCGCCGCGAAGACCAGCACGTTCGTCGCCGAGCTGCGCGCGTACCTGGCCGCGCGGCTGCCCGCCGAGGCGGTTCCGCACGCCTTCGTCACCGTCGAAGACCTTCCCGAAGGGACCGGCCATGCCGACCGCTGAGATTCCGGCGACCCGCAAGGAAGAAGGGCTCTGGCTGCTCGAACGGCTGGTGCCCGGCGAAGGCGTCAACAACGTGCCCGGCGTCGCCCTGCGGGTGGCGGGCCGGCTGGACCGGGCCGTCCTGCAGGAGGCCGTCGCGCGGCTGGTGCGCCGGTACGACGCCCTGCGGACGGTGTTCCACGCCGGCGAAACCCGGCTCACCAAGTCGGTGCTGACGTCGGTCCCGATCCACCTCGAAGGCGCGGAGTGCGCCGACGTCGAGGCGGGGTTGCGGGAGCTGATCACGCGACCGTTCACTTTGGACGGATCGCCGCTGCTGCGCGTCGGCCTGTACCGCGGCCCGGAGCACGACTCGGTCGGCGTGGCCGTGCACCACCTGATCTTCGACGGCACGTCGATGTCGATCTTCCTGGAGGACCTCGCCGCCGCCTACGACGCCGTGCTCGCCGGGGACCTCCCGGACGCCGGTGCGCCCGTCCCGCTCTGGCCCGAGTCCGAGCCGAAGCCGGCGAGCCTCGCGTTCTGGCGCGAGCACCTGCGGGACTTCGATTCCGGTGGGCCCGGCCTGTGGTGCGGCGGCCAGGAGAGCGCGCAGCCGACCCTGCGCGGCGAGCAGCTCGTCCGGCCGTTCTCCGCGTCCGCGAAGGACGTCGTCACCGCGCTGCAGAAGGAACTCAAGGCCCCCGACGTCGTCGTGCTGCTGGCCGCCTACTACCTGCTCCTGCACGCCCACGGCGCCGGTGACGACTTCGCCGTCGGCTTCCCGGTGAACGTCCGCAGCCAGCAGGCGCAGCGCGCGATCGGCTACCACGTCAACATCGTGCCGCTGCGCGTGCGGATCGATCCCGCCGAGACGTTCCGGACGTTCAGCCGCCGGGTGCGGGACCTGTTCTTCGAGGCGATCGCGCACGCGGACGTGCCGATGGACGTGCTGCTGCCGGAGGTCGAGCGCGCCGGTTCGTCCTGGCGCACCACGATGTTCCGGCACGTGTTCAACTACCTGCCCTTCGGCGGGCGGGCGGCCACGAGCATCGGCGGCGCGCCCGCGGAGGTCGTCGAAATCGACCCGGGGCACAGCAAGTTCGACCTGGAGTTCGTCATCCTGCCCTCGGCGGAGGAGAGCCGCGTCAAGGCGGTCTACGGCGCCGAGGTGCTCGACCGCGGCGAGGTCGAGCTGCTGCTGGAGCGCTACGACGCCCTGCTCGTCGCGGCGGCGAGCGCGCCGGACCGGCCGCTGCGCGAGCTGGACGGCTGGGGCGCCACCGACCACGCCGTCCTCGACACGCCGGGGAACCCGGCCGGCACCGGCACCGTCCTCACCGCGATCGCCCGGCACGTCACGGAAAACCCCGGCGCGCCCGCGATCGTGACCGGGGAAGGCACCACGTCCTACCGGGATCTCTGGCGCGCCGCGGCCGCGGTCACGACCCTGCTGGCCGACGGCGGGACCGGGCCGGGTGACGTCGTCGCCGTGACCGCCCCGCGCGGCCCGGACCTCGCGGCCGCGGTCCTCGGCAGCTGGCTGGCCGGGGCCACCGTCACGACCTCGCCTTCCGCGGCGAAACGCGTGCTGGACGCCGAGGAAATCTCCTACGCCGTCACGGTGACCGTCGATCCGGACCCCTCGGCGGTGTCCCCGGACGGCCGGGCGCTGCCCGGCGTGACCCACCGGGAACTCGCCGACTCCGTCCGGCCGGTCCCGGTGGGTTCCCGGCCGGTGCTGTGGCTCTCGGCCGCCGTCCCGGAGCTGGTCCTGGCCCTGACCAACGGCGTGGCGCTGGTCGTGGCGCCGGACGCGGCCCGCACCGACGGCCACCTGCTCGCCGGGCTGCTCACCCGGCACGACATCGGCGTCGTGCACGCCACCCCGCTCGGCTGGGCCCGCGTGGCCGAGCAGCTCGGCGAGGCCGTCGGCGGCCGCACCGCGCTGGTCGGCGCCGAACCCGCGCCCGCCCCGCTCGTCCGCACCCTGCGGGCGCTCGAAGCCGACGTCCACACGGTGTTCTCCGCCGGGGGCCGCTGGGTGCTCGCCGACGGCGTGCCCGTCCCGGGCCTCGACGCCGACGTCGTCGCGCCGGATGGGCGACGGCTGCCGTTGGGCGTGCGCGGCGAACTGCGGCTGGGATCGGCGACCGGCGTGCTCGCGCACTGGCGTCCCGACGGGTCCCTGCACGTCCACGGCCCGCTCGACCGGCAGCTGACCTCCGGCGGCACCCGCGTCGACCTGGCCACCGTGGAGGACGCCCTGACCGCGTACACCGACGTCGTCGCGGCCGCGGTCACCCCGCGGCCCGGCGCCGAGGACCTGGTCGCCGTCGTGCAGGCGCCGGACAAGCCGCAGCTCGCGGCCGACCTGGCCCGGCACGCCGAGGCGGTCCTGCCGCCGCGGGCGCGCCCGGCCCGGTACCTGCGGGTCGACGCGCTGCCCGAGACGGCCGCGCACGAGGTGGACCGGGCCGCCGTCGCCGAGCTGGCCGCCACGGCCGGGCCGCCGCCGGAGGCCCCCGCCGAGGCCGCGCCCGACGCCACGACCAGTGCCGTCGTGGCGATGTTCGCGGAACTGCTCAAGCGCGCCGACGTCACCCCGGACACGAACTTCTTCGCCGGCGGCGGGCATTCGCTGCTGGCCGCCCAGCTCGTCCAGCGGATCCAGAAGCAGACCGGCGTCCGGCTCAAGCTGTCCGCCGCCTTCGCCCACCCGACGCCGGCCGCGCTGGCCGAGCTGATCAGCGGGAGCACCCGATGACCACGTCCTCCACCCCGTTCGAGCGGGCCGAAACCATGCACGGCCTGTTCGAGTGGTGTGCTTCGCGGTGGCCCGGCCGCACCGCGCTGCACCACCGCGGCCACGACACCACCTACCGCGAGCTGGCGGAGCTGGCCGACGCCTACGCCGCCGAGCTGCAGGCCCGCGGCGTCGAACGCGGCTCGATCGTGCCGGTGCTGCTGCCCCGCTCCCCCGAGCTGTTCGCGACGCTGCTGGCGGTCCTCAAGTGCGGCGCCGCCTACGCCGCGCTCGACCTGCGGTGGCCGTCGAGCAGGCTGTCCGACCTGATCGAGCACCTCGGCGGGCCGGTGGTCGCCGCCGAACGCGGTACCCCGTGGCCGTCGGTGTGGTCGCCACCGGCGCAACCGATCCTCGGCGCCAGGCCGGCCGCGGTCGACGTCGGTGCCGACGACCCCTGCGCGGTCTTCTTCACCTCCGGGACCACCGGGACGCCGAAGGGCGTGGTCACCGCCCACCGCGGCAACGTCCGGCTGTTCGACGACTGGCTGTTCACCCCGCTGGACTCCGGCGCGGTGATGCCGCAGGCCCTGGCCGCGACCTGGGACGCCTTCGGCCTCGACTCCTGGGGCGTGCTGTTCAACGGCGGCACGCTGGTCCTGCTCGAAGACACCCTCGAACTGGCGACGAAACTGCGTGACCTGATCACGATCCACGGCGTCACCACGATCTTCCCGCCCACCGCGGTGTTCCACAGCATGGTCGACAACGACCTCGACGCCTTCGCCGGCCTGCGCGCGGTGGGCACCGGCGGCGAGAAGCTCTCGGCGCGGCACGCGGCCCGGTTCGTCGAGGCGTACCCGGACATCCCGCTGTACAACATGTACGGCCCGGTCGAATCGAGCGTCGCGGCCACCTGCCACCGGGTGCGCCCCTCCGATGCTCCCGAGGTGCCGCTCGGCGTGCCGCTGCCGCACACGCAGGCGTACCTCCTCGACGGCGACCGGCTCTCCGACGCCGGCGAAATCTGCCTGGGTGGCCGGGGACTCGCGCTGGGGTACTTCAAGGACGAGGAACTCACGGCGCGGAAGTTCGTCACGATCGCCCTGCCGTCCGGGCCCGAGCGGGTCTACCGCACCGGCGACCTCGGCCGCCGGAGCGCCGACGGCCTGCTGCACTTCGAAGGCCGCGCGGACCGCCAGGTCAAGATCCGCGGCCACCGCATCGAACTCGACGACGTCGAGCACAACGCCGGGCGCGCGCCCGGGGTCGGCGCGTGCGCGGTGGTGCCGGTGACCGGGGCCGACGGCGCGTACGAAGACCTCTGCCTGTTCTACACCGGAACGCCGGCCGAGGACGAGCTGCGGGCCGGGCTGGCCGAGCGGCTGCCCGGCTACCTGGTGCCCGCGCTGGTGCAGCGGCTGGAACGGCTGCCCGTGCTGGAGGACCGGAAGGTGGACCGCCGCGCGCTGACCGAACTGGCCGGCCGCCTGCGGACGGCGGCTGCGCCGGTCGAGGACCTGCCGCTGTCGGAGACCGAGGCGGCCGTGGCGGAGATCCTGCGGGAGATCATCGGCGTGCCGTCGATCGCCGCCGACGTCTCGTTCTTCCGGCAGGGCGGCAACTCGCTGTCCGCCGCCCAGCTGTGTTCCCGGATCAGCCGCGACCTCGGCGTCAAGCTGCGGATCTCCCAGGTCTTCGAGGCGCCGACCGTGCGCGGGGTGGCCGGGCTGATCACCGCCGGAAAGCCGTAGGAGGAAAGCCATGCCGGTCCAGTCGGCCGAGGACATGACCACGCAGATGCGGGTCCTGTGGACCCTCGGCGAACTCGGCGACCCCCTGGCGCTGCTGTTGCGCGGCCCGGAGGATCCCTACCCGCTCTACGAACGGATCCGCGCGAAGGGCCCGCTGCACCGCAGCGAGCTCGGCGCGTGGACGACGGTCGACCACGCGACGGCCGCGACCGTGCTGCGCGACCGCCGCTTCGGCGTGCTCAAGTCCGACGGCACCCCGATCAGCCCGGTGATCACGACGTTCGACAACTCGATGCTCGGCGTCGACGGCGCCGACCACGGGCGGCTGCGGAAGCTGGCGACGCCGTTCCTCAGCCCGAAGGCGATCGCCGGGTTCCGCGACCGGCTCACCGCGATCTGCCACGAACTGCTGGACCGCGTCGACACGAGCCGCGAGTTCGACCTGATGACGACGTTCGCCGACCTCATCCCGGTGACGGTGGTCGCGACCGTCTTCGACATCCCCGAGCCGTTCCTGAGCCGGTACCTCGAGCACGGGCCGAAGTTCGGCACGATCTTCGACGAGATCACGTCGGTGGAGCACATCACGGCCGTCCAGCGGTCGCTGGACGAGCTCGACGCGCTGTTCACCGAGCTGATGGAGCTGCGCCTGGCCCACCCGGGCGACGACGCGGTCAGCAAGCTCCTCACCGCCCGCCGCGAGGACCGGCTGTCGACGCACGAGCTGGTGTCGCTGTGCCAGCTGCTGACCCTGGCCGGCGCGGAGTCGACGGTGAACCTCATCGGCGTCGGCGTGAAGACCATGCTGGAACGGCGTGACCAGTGGGAGAAGCTGGTGGCGGACCCGGACCTGGCGCCGCAGGCGGCACAGGAGTCGCTGCGGTTCGAGGCGCCGGTCCAGCAGTCCAGCCGGGTGTCCACTGAGGACGTCACGATCGGCGGCACGGTCATCCCGGCGGACACCGCGGTGGTGGTCCTGACGGCGGGCTGCAACCGCGACCCCGCGGTGTGGTCCCGGCCGGACGTCTTCGACATCACCCGCCCGACGACCCCGGACAACCTCTCGTTCTCGGGCGGCTCGCACTACTGCCTGGGCGCGCCCCTGGCCCGTCTGGAGGCGGACGTGGCGTTCCGCGTCCTGGCCACCCGCCTGCCGAACCTCCACCAGACGGGCCCGGCCGACCGCCGCCGCTCGGCCATCATCCGCGGCCTCCGCCACCTACCGGTGACGAACGGCTGACGAGAAACCAGAAACGGCCGGTGCCCCACAGGGCCCCGGCCGTTTCCACGTGTCCAGCGGGGCATCACCCGTGATCGGACAGGCATCACGCGTGCGCCAAGGGGCATCACCCGTGATTGGCGGGGCATCAGCCCCGATGCCCCGCCAATCACACGTGATGCCCCGCCAGACACACGTGATGCCTCTTAGCGCACGGCGATCCGGGTGGCGAGCGGGAGGGACGTGGCGGACGAGCCCACCTGCACCGCGCGGGTGCCGGCTCCGCGCTTCCACGCCTTCGCCGTTGTGTCCCAATAGGACAGTTGGCGTGGGTCGACGTGGATCGTCAGCGTCCGGTAGGCGCCCGCGGCCAGGGTCACCTTCGCGTAGCCGCCGAGGGCCGTCGACGGCTGGGGGGCCGTCACGTCCGGGCTCGGGCCGACGAACACCTGGGCCACCTCCGTGCCCGTGCGGGTGCCCGTGTTCCGCACCGTCACCTTCACGTCGAGGCCGCCGTCGGCGGCGTTGGCCGCCGTCAGGCCGCTGTAGGCGAACGTCGTGTACGAAAGACCGAAGCCGAACGGGAACAGCGGGGCCGTCTTGTGCCCCGCGTACCAGCGGTAACCGACGTTGACGCCCTCGGTGTAGGCGACCTGGCCGTCCTGCCCGGGGTACAGCCCGGCGCCGCCGCTGACGAGCGTGTGCGCTTCGTCCACCGGGAACGTCTGCGTCAGCTTGCCCTGCGGGGTGACGTCGCCGTACAGCAACGCCGTCGTCGCCTCCGCGCCCTTCTGGCCCGGGTACCACATCTCCAGCACCGCGGCCGTCTTGGCCAGCCACGGCATCTTCACCGCGGACCCGGTGTTCAGCACCACCACCGTGCGCGGGTTGGCCGCGGCGACGGCGTCGATCAGCTCGTCCTGGTAACCCGGCAGCGAGAGATCCGGCCGGTCGAGCCCTTCGGAACTGTCGTCGTAGGCGAACACCACCGGCGTGGTGGCCGCCTTGGCCGCCGCCACCGCCTGGGCGATCTTGGCCTGCGCCCCGGCCGGGGTGATCCAGTGCAGGTTCACCTTCAGCGGGTTGACGAAGTCCGCGAACCCGTACAGCAGCAGCGTGTGCGGCCCGGCGGTCAGGTGCACGGTGATGCCGGTGTAGCCGCCCGCGATGGAGTCGCCGAACAGGCCGCTCGCCGTCCCGTCCACCTGGAAGAACCCGCCGCCCCCGGTCGACTGCAGCTGGATGCTGTAGTCCCCTTCGCCCGGCGCGGTGACCGTGCCGTTGTAGAACACGCCTTCCGCGCCCGCCGGCAGGCCGCCGCCCTGGGTGAACGCCGGCGACAGCGCGTCGGCCGGCACGACGTCACCCGCCGGGTCGTAGCCCGGGGTGTACGTCGTTGTGCTGCCGGCGCGCTGCCTGATCAGGTCCACCGGCGCGGCCGGGGTGGCGGACGGCAGCACGTGCGAACTGCCGCCGCCGTTGAGCTTCGGCGTCTTCGCGTTGTAGCCGATCACCGCGACCTTGCCCGACCGCGCGGTGCTCAGCGGCAGTGCGGACTTTTCGTTGCGCAGCAGGACCGCACCCGCCTGGGCGACGTCCTGCGCGGTCGCCGTCAGCCCGGCGAGGTCACGGGCCGGGCGGGCCGGGTTGTCGAGCAGGTGGAAGCGGTCCAGCTGGCCGAGGATGCGCCCGACGGCGGTGTCCAAAGCGGACTGCGGGATGGTGCCCGCGGTGATCGCCGCCTTGAGCTGGTCGCCGAAGTAGGTCCCGTCCGGCATCTCCTGGTCGAGGCCCTGCGGCAGGCTGCCGGGCGTCAGCGACATCCGCCAGTCCGACATCACCCAGCCCTGGAACGCCAGCTGCTCGCGCAGGATCCCGGTCAGCAGGTCGGGGTTCGCGCAGGCCGACGGCCCGTTGAGGTTGTTATAGGAGCACATCACCGCGCCCGCGCCGGCCTTGACGGCGGCCTCGAAACCGGGCAGCTCGACCTCGTGCAGCGTCTGGTCGTCCATCAGGACGTTGATCGTCTGCCGGTCGTTCTCCTGGTTGTTGCCGGCCAGGTGCTTGACGACCGGGATGGTGCCCTGGCCGGCGATGCCGCGCACCTCGGCGCCGGCCAGCCGCGACGTCAGCAGCGGGTCCTCGCTGAAGGTCTCGAAGTTCCGGCCGCCGTAGGGGATCCGGATCGTGTTGACCATCGGGGACAGCAGCACGTCGGTGCCCAGCGCGCGGGCTTCGCGGCCGACGCCGGCGCCGTAGCGGGTGGCGAGGGATTCGTCGAAAGTGGACGCGAGCGAGACCGGCGCCGGCATGACGACCGACGGCTTGTCCACCCGCACCCCGGCGGACCCGTCGGTCAGCCGCAACGACGGGATCCCGAGCCGCGGCACGCCGGGCACGTACCCGGCTTCGCCGACGCTGTTCGGGTCGTTTCCGCCGTGCACCAGGGAAAGCTTCTCGTCGAGGGTCAGCTCGCCGACGAGGCTCCGCACCTTCGGCGAGAACTTCGCGGCCGGGTCGGCCGCGGCGTCGGACGCCGCCAGACCGGACGTCAGCAGCACGCCGGCGAGGACGACCGCCGCCGCGCGCGGCCGCGCCCGCAGAAGATCATTACGCATAGTCACCCCAGAAACCCGCGAAAGGGTCGCCCCCGCCGCATGTTGGTCCGATCGACGACCAACCTAGGTGACTACTGCACGGACCGTAACCCCTGTCTTGACCAGCGCGGACAAGCGCTCCCGGTGCACTCCGGCTAATTGCGCGTGACGTCCAAACTGGCCTCGCCGCCGCGGATCTCCCCGAGGTGCAGGTGGTACCCCAGGAAATCGAGATCGACGCCCTGGAACAGCGAGACGCTGAGGCCGTCCGACAGGAGGGTCACGGAATTGTTGTCCATTTTCTGCACCTTCAGCTCCTGGCCGCCGAGGTCCACTTTTCCGCCGCTGACGAGGTTGAAATGACAGGACCGTTCCGCGCACCCGAGGTCCACGAAATGGTCACATCCGGCCACCGAAAGAAAGGTGACCACCGCAAACAGGCACACTGCAATTCCGCGACGCATGCTGATCCCCCCTGGTTACCCGGCATACGGAATGACGATCGTGATTTCGGTCGGCCCGCCCGGCGGGCTGGAGATCTCCACGACACCGTCGAACGCCGCGACCCGCCGCTGGACGCCGGTCAGCCCGCTGCCGCGGCCGAAGCCGGCGCCGCCCTTGCCGTCGTCGGCGACGACCACCCGCAGCGCGCCCGGCCGGTGCGTGACGTTCACCCGCACGCGCTTGGCCGCCGCGTGCTTGGCCGCGTTGGCCAGCAGTTCGGCCACCGAGAAGTAGACGGCCGACTCCAGGGCCGCGTCCGGACGGCCGATCAGCCCGACCTCGACGTCGGTGGGCACCGGGGCGTCCATCGCGAGGTCGTCCAGGGCGGCGCCGAGGCCGCGGTCGGCCAGCATCGGCGGCTGGATGCCGTGCACCAGCCCGCGCAGCTCCCGCAGCGCGGCGGCGGACAGCTCCCGCGCGCCGGCCAGCTGCCGGCGCACCTCGTCGGGGTCGGTGTCGAGCAGCATCTCGGCGGTGCCGAGCGAGATGCCGATCGCGATCAGCCGGGCCTGGGCGCCGTCGTGCAGGTCACGCTCGATCCGCCGCAGCTCCGCGGCCTGCGCGTCGATCGCCGCCGCCCGGGTGGCGAACAGCCGCTCCACCCGGCGCGCCAGCAGCGCCCGCTCGTCGGGCGCGAGCAGCCACCGCGTCCACGTCTCGTGCAGGCCGACCGCGCCCGGCGCGGCCACCAGCCCCAGCACGAGCAGCGCCAGCCCCGCGACGACCGTCGCGGCGATCCCGGACGGGGTGTCCACCGGCAGCGGGAAGTACCACGCCCCGGCCGGGAGGTGTGGCGCGGTCAGCGGCGCGACCAGCAGGAACGCCCCGAACCCGGCGAGGGCGACCGGGACGGCCGCCAGCAGGCCGCCGGTCAGCGGGTTGACCACCAGCCAGCACAGGTCCCGCCAGGTGGCCGGGTCGGTGAAGAACCAGCGGCCGCGCCGCTGGGCCAGCGAGACCCAGCGGAACTTGTGGAAGTCGTAGCCGTTCCAGTACCAGCCGTTCTCGGTGCGTTCCAGGGCCGGCAGCGGCAGGTACGGCGATTCGATGGCCCGGCCGTAGAGGGCAGGCGCGCATTTGCGGGAAAGCACCGGCAGCAGCCGGCACGCCGGAATGGCGACCAGCACGGTGAGTCCCGCGGTGGCGACGTATTCCGGCAGCCAGAACAGCGCGGGCAGCGTGAGAACGCCGGCCGGCACCGCCGCGAACAGCACCAGAACGACCAGCCGCGCCATTCCGGCGAGCCCCCGCCGGACGGCCGAGGCGCTGCGCCGGGGAATCGTCGACATCGCCGGATCATACTCTCCACGGGAGAGTGTTCCCGGTCGGCTCATCGCGTCCCCCATCGTCTCCAGGGGGCCGGACCGGCCCGCTCGCACTCGAGGTCAGTCCAGTCTGGGGGCACCCCGGGGGCGGCACAATCGGCCAAGCCCACTCATAGGGGTATAGGTAGCCATACCCCTATGTTCGGCCTAACAGGCTCACGCCCACCGGTATCGCGACACTACCGTTGTCCCCGGAGCAGCGCCACGACGCAAGCGAATGGCGTTGGCGAATGAACCCACTCGCGAACCACCAGGAGCAGGCAATGAACGAAACCGGCATCCAACGCACCCAGGCCGCCGCGCCGTCGCACGGGGAACCGCGCAACCCGCGGCTGGCGCTGTTCGCTTCCGCGGCCTTCGACCTGATCGTCCCGCTCGCCGTCTACTACATCCTGCGCCAGAACGGCGTCCCGCTGTTGACCGCCGCGATCATCGGTGGCATCGTCCCGGTGGTCCGGACCGTGTACGTCTTCGCCCGCTACCGCAAGATCGACGGGCTCGGCCTCTTCATGGTGACGATGATGGTCATCGGCACCGCGGTTTCGCTGATTTCGGGCGACGCGCGGTTCTTCTTCGCCAAGGACGGCTGGCTCACCGCGATGTTCGGCATCTGGATGCTGATCACGCTGTTCTTCGAGAAGCCGTTCTTCCTGCACGCCGGGGTCAGCATCGCACGCACCAAGCGCGGCGGCGCCGGCGCCGAGGTGTGGGAGCGCCGCTGGGACACCGAACCGCAGATGCGCCACGGCCTGCGCCTGCTCACCGTCGTCTTCGGCATCGGCATGATCGTGGACGCCGTCGTCCGCGTGGCGCTCGCCTACACCCTGCCGCTCGACGACATCAACCTGGTGACGACCGTGCAGTGGATCGTGGTCCTCGGCGGGCTCATCGGCTTCATGGCCTACTACACCCGCAAGCACGACCTGCGTGCCTGAGGGCCCCCGGCCGTCCCCCGCACTCCGAGGAGCTTTCCCATGGCACACATCGCGCTGCTGAACATCCCCGCGTACGGCCACGTCATGCCGACGCTGGACGTCGCCGCCGAGCTGGTCCGCCGCGGGCACCGCGTCACCTTCGCCACGACGGACCAGTTCGCGGACCTGGTGACGGCGACCGGGGCGCAGGTCCTGCGCTACGAGTCGTCCCTGACGCCGAAGCCGCGCACCGAGGACCCGCCCGCCGACTTCGCCGCCTGGCTGCCGCTGGTGCTGGTCATGGAAAGCACCGCGACCATCCCGGTGTTCGAAGCGGCTTTCGCCGACGACGTCCCGGATCTGGTCCTCTACGACCGCACGGTGTACGCGACCGGGCGGGTGCTCGCCGCGAAGTGGGGCGTGCCCGCGGTGGAGCTGTTCCCGTCCTTCGCCTACAACGACCACTGGTCGCTGGCGAAGTTCCTCGGCGAGGAGAACGGGTTCAGCGAGGAACACCCCGCCCGCGTCGCCTTCCGCGAGAAGATCGCCGAGCTGACGGCGGCGCACGGCGTCCCGGCGATCTCGCCGGCGGACTTCGCCATCGGCCGCGAAGAGTTCGCGCTCGCCTTCGTGGCCAAGGAATTCCAGTACCACGGCGAGACTTTCGACGACCGGTTCGCGTTCGTCGGCCCGTGCCTGGGCGACCGGGCCTACCAGGGTGCGTGGCAGCCGCCATCGGACGGGCGGCCGGTGCTGCTGGTCTCGCTCGGCACGGCGTTCAACGACCGGCCGGAGTTCTTCCGCGCGGTCGTGACGGCGTTCACGGGCGAGGACTGGCACGTCGTGCTCTCGATCGGCACGCTCGACCCGGCTTCGCTCGGCGAGCTGCCGCCGAACATCGAGGCGCACGCCCAGGTGCCGCAGCTCGCGGTGCTGGCGCACGCGTCGGCCTTCCTCACGCACTCGGGCATGGGCGGGACGATGGAGGCGCTCTACTTCGACACGCCGATGGTGACCCTGCCGCAGAGCGTCGAGCAGGCCGCCGTGGCCAACCGGGTCGCCGAACTCGGCCTCGGCACGAACCTCGCCGGCCAGGAACCGACGCCCGAGCTGCTGCGCGGCGCCGTGCGGTCGACGGCGGCCGACGGCCGGATCCGGGCCGCGGTCGCGGCGATCGGCGCGCAGGTCCGCGCCGCCGGGGGTGCGGCCCGCGCGGCCGACGAGCTCGAGCGGCACCTCAAGCACGCTTCCTGACCCGCTGGTTCGGCAGAACCAGCCGCCTGTGGGGAAGGGCCGAGGTTGTCCCCCAGCACCGCGGCCCTTCCTCACCTCTTTCTGCCCCTTTGATTCCCTGGAGGACCAGCGTGCAGGACGCTGTGGTGGTGCGGGACCTCGTGAAGAGGTACCCGAAAGCAGAACGGCCTGCGGTCGACGGCCTCGGTTTCACCATCGCCGCCGGCGAGGTGTTCGGCCTGCTGGGCCCCAACGGCGCGGGCAAGACGACGACGGTCAGCATGCTGACCACCCGCGCGCTGCCGACGTCCGGCCGGGCCGAGGTGGCCGGCATCGACGTCGTCAAGCACGCGACGGCGGCCCGGCAGGCGCTGGCCGTCGTCCCGCAGCGCAACAACCTCGACCAGTCGCTGACCGTGCGGCAGAACCTGCTGTTCCACGCCGCCTACCACGGCATGGGGCGCGCGCAGCGGCACCGCCGGGCCGACGAGCTCATCGAGTGGATGGGTCTGGGCCCGCGCGCGAAGGCCCGGGTCGACGAGATGTCCGGCGGCCAGGCCCAGCGCGTGATGATCGCCCGCGCGCTGATGCACCGGCCGAAGGTGATGTTCCTCGACGAGCCGGCGACCGGGCTGGACCCGCAGTCGCGGCTGTTCGTGCACGAGCGCGTCGCCGAGCTGACGGCCGAGGGCGTCACGGTCGTGGTCACCACGCACGACATGGAAGAGGCGGCCAAGCTCTGCGACCGGGTCGGCATCGTCGACCGCGGGAAGCTGCTGGCCCTGGACACCACGGACGCGCTGACCCGGTCGCTGCCCGGCAACACGACGCTCACCGTCGGCGTGGGCCTGGCGGACACGCCGGCCGAAAACGTCGCCAAGGAGCTGGAGCAGGTGCCGTCGGTGGAGCGGGTCGAGCGGCTCGCCGCGGCCGGCCGCGCCGCCGCCGACGAGAAGGCCGTCCAGTTCCGCCTCTACACCGAAGCCGAACCGGCGTCGCTGCTGCCGGGCGTGCTGGCCGTGCTGGGCCGCGAGCGGTGCGAGGTCACCGGCATCTCGTTCGGCAAGCCCACCCTCGAAGACGTGTTCATCTCCATCACCGGACGGGACCTCCGATGACCGCCGCCACTGTCGCCCAGCCGCAGCCGCAAGCACAGCCCGGCCAGGCCCGCGCGTTCTTCGCCGTGCTCGGCCGCGACTTCTTCGTCACCGGCCGCGAGCTGCTGCCGTTCCTGGCCCAGATGCTGATCCAGCCGCTGTTCCTGCTGTTCATCTTCGGCAAGGTGCTGTCCCAGATCGGCTACGCGGGCGCGGGGTACGCGCAGATCCTGCTGCCCGGCATGGTCGCGATGAACGCGTTCACCGGGGCCCTGCAGAACACCGCCCTGCCGCTGGTGCTGGACTTCTCGGTGACGCGCGAGATCGAGGACCGGCTGCTGGCCCCGCTGTCGATCCGCCTGGTGGCGGTGGAGAAGATGCTGTTCGGCGCGATCCGCGGCATCATCGCCGGCCTGGTGATGATCCCGATCGGCCTGCTCATCCTCGACGGCGTCCGCTGGAGCCCGGCAGCGCTGCCGGGCGTGGCGGGTGTCGTGGCGCTGGGCTCGCTGGCGGGCGCGGCGGTCGGCATGGTGCTGGGCACCATCGTCCCGCCGCGCCACATCAACCTGGTGTTCACCATCCTGCTGGTCCCCCTGATCTTCACCGGCTCGGGCCAGTTCCCGTGGCTGAGCCTGTCCGGTTTGCGCTGGTTCCAGGTGATCTGCGCGGCCAACCCGCTGACGTACGTGTCGGAGGCACTGCGCAGGCTGGTGATGCCGGACCAGGTGCCGTCGATCCCGCTGTGGATCTCCCTGCTGGTGATGGTGGCGGCGACGGCGATCTTCGGGGCGTTCGGCATCGCGGGGTTCCTCAAGCGCGCGCTGGACTGACGGCCTCCGGCGGGGACGGTACGGTTGGGACACCCCAGCCCGGCCCCGCCCGGCCCGGAACCCCAGGAGCGGTTCGTGCGCGTTGTCCTCGCGGAGGATCTCTACCTGCTTCGAGACGGCATGACGCGGCTCCTCGAGGCACACGGGTTCACGGTGGTGAGCGCGGTGGGCAACGCGACGGAGCTGCTGAAGGCGGTCGACGACGAGCAGCCGGACATCGCGGTGGTCGACGTCCGCCTCCCCCCGACGTTCAGTGACGAGGGGATCAAGGCGGCCCTGGAGGCGCGGCGCCGGCGCCCGGGGTTGCCGGTGCTGGTGTTGTCCCAGCACGTGGAGCAGACGTACGCGCGGGAGCTGCTGGCGGACGGCGCGGGCGCGATCGGCTACCTGCTGAAGGACCGGGTGCTGAACGCGGACCAGTTCGTCGACGCGCTCCGCATGGTGGCGGCGGGAGGCACGGCGATGGACCCCGAGGTCATCACGAAGCTGCTGGCGAGCCGGTCACGCCGGGACCCGCTGGACGCGTTGACGCCCCGCGAGCGGCAGGTGCTGGAGCTGATGGCGGAGGGCCGGTCGAACGCGGCGATCGCGCAGCGGCTGACGATCAGCGAGGCGGCGGTGGGCAAGCACACCGCGAGCATCTTCACGAAGCTGGACCTGGCGCAGCACGAGGACGACAACCGGCGGGTGCTGGCCGTGCTGACCTACCTGAGCAGCAAGGTGCGGCAGGGCTGAACCGGCGTACCCCGGCCGTGGTCACGGCCGGGGAACGGGTGATCAGCCGAAGAACTTGCGCACCCGCGAGACGATGTACTCCTGGTCGTCCTCGCCCAGCGACGTGTAGGTGGGCAGGTACAACCCCTCTTCGGCGAACCGGTTCGCCTTCAGGGAAGTCCACACCGGATCCAGGTACATCGGCTGCCGGCTCATCGGCTTGAAGAACACCCGCGTCTCGATGCCCTCGGCCGCCAGGAACGCCCGCAGTTCGTCGCGCCGGTCGCACAGCAGGTCGTACATCCACAACACATCGCGCCGGGGCATCAGCGTCACACCGGGAACGTCCCGCAACCCGGCGTCGTAGCGGGCCTCGATGGCGGCCCGGAGGGACAGGATCGAGTCCAGCTGGGACACCTGCGCGGTGGCCACGGCGGCCTGCAGGTTCGTCATCCGGAAGTTGTACCCGAGCTTCTTGTGCAGGAACGTGTGGTCCCGGTTGAACGCCATCCCCC
This sequence comes from Amycolatopsis sp. NPDC004625, assembly GCF_040609695.1. Lineage (NCBI taxonomy): Bacteria > Bacillati > Actinomycetota > Actinomycetes > Pseudonocardiales > Pseudonocardiaceae > Amycolatopsis > Amycolatopsis sp. NPDC004625. The sequence continues at coordinate 106,869 of NZ_JBEXKX010000022.1, read as the reverse complement.
GCAGGTGCTTCATCTGCTCCGCCAGGCGCGGATCGGCCGTCACGCAGATCCCGCCTTCACCCGAAGCGATGATCTTGTTGGCGAACAACGAGAAACACGCGATGTCCCCCACCGGGCGCACCCCGTGCGCCTCCGCGGAATCCTCCACCACGCGCAGGTTGTACTCGTACGCCAGCTCCATGACGGCGTCCATGTCGCACTGGCGGCCGTAGACGTGCACCGGCATGATCGCCTTCGTGTGCGGGGTGATCTTCGCTTCGACCAGCGACACGTCGATGTTCAGGTCGTCGCCGCAGTCGACGAACACCGGGGTCGCGCCGGTGTAGGTCACCGCCCAGGCGGAGGCGATCATCGTGAACTCCGGGACGATCACCTCGTCGCCCGGGCCGATGCCCAGGGCCCGCAGCGCGAGCGTCAGGGCCGTCGTGCCGGACGAACACGCCACCCCGTGCGCGACTCCGTTGTACGCCGCGAAAGCTTCCTCGAACCGGGCCACGTACGGGCCCTGCGAAGAGATCCAGCCGCTGGTCACCGCGTCGGTGACGTTGGCCAGCTCGTCGCCGTTCAGGTACGGCTGCGAAACCGGGTACTTGACGGACATGCCGTTTCCTTTCAGAGCGCGGCCAGGACGGTGTCGGCCGCCGCCGAAGCGCCGCCCGCCGAACGGAACCGGTCGGCCCACTCCTCGGCGTGCGCGGTGAAGTCCTTCTCCTCCAGCACCCGGCGCAGCTTCGCCACGATCGCGTCCGCGGACACCGTTTCCTCGTGCGAGAGCACCAGCCCGCAGCCGCTGTCGAGGACGCGCGCCGCGTGGTCGTGGCAGTCCATCCAGAACGGCTGGACCAGGCCGGGCTTGCCGAAGTAGATCCCTTCGTACGCGCTGTTGCCGCCGCCGTGGTGGTAGTACGCCCGCACGTGCGGGTGGGCCAGGACGTCGAACTGCGACGGGACCCAGTTCTCCAGCCGGACGTTCGGCGGCAGGTCGGCCGGCAGCAGCGCGCGCTGCGCCTTCGGCAGCTTCCACAGCAGGTGGTGCTCCGGCCCGATCCGGCGCGCCGCCTCGGCGATCGCCGTCACCTGCGGGGCCGTCAAGCGCATGTGGGTGCCGAACGCCAGGTACACCACCGACTCGTGCTCGTCCAGCCAGGCCGACAGCGCCGGGTCCGGCTCGACCGCCTCGGGCAGCGGGGGCACGACCGGGCCCACCATCCGCAGGTGCGACGGCGCCGCGTCGAACGGGTACTCCATGCCGAACACCGAATAGGCCAGGATCGCCTGCGCGCGGTCGGCGTAACCGGACTGGCCCGCCGTGGCGTTCAGGATCCCCGCCTCCTTGCGGGCCTTGGTGAACTGCACCGCCGGCACCTTCGTCAGCATGCCGTACAGCAACCGCAGCCGGAACCCCAGGTTCGCCAGCTTCTGCCGTCCCGAAAGGTCGCGCGGCAGGCCCGTGTTCGGGCTCGGGTAGCTCAGCGGCAGGCGCTCGGCGAAGATTTCGCTCACCGAAATCGGTACACTGTAGACATACGGGATCCCGCGGGCGATCGCCGCGTCCGCCGGGTAGACGCTGGAGGAGTCGATGACCATCAGCGCCGGCTTCACCTCGTCGACGACGGCCAGCGCGCGCTCGTACATCGTCACCATGATGTTCGCGTCGGTGACACCGCTCAGGTAGGCGACGACGTTCTGCGGCCGCGCGGTCAGGCTGCCCGGCTTCGCGGGCTGCGTCGCCGCGGCGTAGAGGTCCGGGTTCCATTCGCCCGGCGGGCGTTCGAGCCGCTCCCCGAACGAAACGAACCCGACCGGGTTGTCCGCGGAGATCGCCTCGACGTCGACGCGACGGTCCTCAGTGGACGCGAAGTACAGGTCGGGCACGCCCCGCCGGGCCAGTTCCCCGGCGATCACGAGCAGCGGGTTGATCATGCCGGCGTCGGCGATCGACGCGAAGAGGATGGGGGCCACGGCCGTCACCAGCTCCCGGCGAGCATCAGTTCGCTGTACTTGTGCTCGTTCGACGCCTTCCGCAGGTCGGCCTCGACCATCATCCGCATCAGCTCTTCGAAGTCGACCGACTGCTTCCAGCCGAGCTCGGCGCGGGCCTTTTCCGGGTTGGCGCAGAGGGTCTCGACCTCCGCGGGCCGGACCAGGGCCGGGTCGATGACGACGTGGTCGCGCCAGTTCAGGTCCACCGCGTCGAAGGCGATCTGGACGGCGTCGCGGACCGAGTGCATCTGCCCGGTGCCGACCACGTAGTCGGTCGCGGTGTCCTGCTGCAGCATCAGGTGCATCGCGCGGACGTAGTCGCCGGCGAACCCCCAGTCGCGCACCGCGTCCAGATTGCCGAGGTACAGCTTGTCGCGCATGCCCAGCTTGATCTCCGCCACCGCCATGGTGATCTTGCGGGTGACGAACTCGGCGCCGCGGCGCGGCGACTCGTGGTTGAACAGGATCCCGGACACACCGAACATGCCGAAGGATTCGCGGTAGTTCTTGGTGATGAAGTGCCCGTAGGTCTTCGCGACCCCGTAGGGGCTGCGCGGGTGGAAGATGGTCTGCTCGTTCTGCGGGGTCTCGGCGACCTTGCCGTACATCTCCGACGACGACGCCTGGTAGAACCGGATCCCGCCGCCGGTCGGCCGGGACTTGTCCAGCCCGCACACCATCCGGACCGCTTCGAGCACCCGCAGCACGCCCATGCCGTTCACCTCGGTGGTGAGTTCGGGCTGCTGCCACGACATCGGCACGAAGGAGATGGCCGCGAGGTTGTACACCTCGTCCGGCTGCACGAAGTCCACCGCGGACACGAGGCTGACCTGGTCCATCAGGTCGCCTTCCACGAAGTGGAGGTCGGAGACCAGCCTGCTGATCCGCGACTTGCGCGGGTTCGCCTGGCCGCGGACCAGGCCCCACACCTGGTAGCCCTCGGCCAGCAGGTGCTCGGCCAGGTACGATCCGTCCTGCCCGGTGATACCGGTGATCAACGCACGCTTCGCCATGAATGTGTGCCTTCCTTGCCACGTAACGAGTACGGCCCCCGCTGTGGCGTCGTCCGGCCGCCGTGCGAGCAGCTCCGGTGAACCTCGCCGCCGCGAAAAATCGCGCCGGATCCGGTGCCCGGCAACGACGTCCACGCTCGTCCGGCACCGTTTCTTTGTCAATGAATCGGGCGCCAAGTCAGTGGGCCCGCGGCGAAACCTAGGGGCGCACCTATAGGGGTCCGCGAAACGCCGGAAGCCGGGACCCGCGGGGGGTCCCGGCTCCCGATCGTCAGCGGACCGGCGGCACCGGCCTCAGTGGACGGCGCACCGGTGGCGCCGGCGCCCGGTGGTTGACCGCCACCGGCGGCCGGGGCCCGCCCGGGCCGCGCTCCTGCTGCTCCGGCACCCGCAGCTGCGGTTCCGACGCCAGGTCACGCCGCCGGCTGACGCTCAGCTTGCGGTAGACGCGCGTCAGGTGCTGTTCCACCGTGCTGACGGTGATGTACAGCTGGCTGGCGATCTCCCGGTTGGTGTGGCCCCGCGCGGCGAGCCAGCCGACGCGCTGTTCGGCGTCGGTCAGCAGCTTGACGTCGGGGGGCGCGACCGCGCCGCGCAGGGCGACCACCACGTCTTCGTCCCCGCCGTCGAGGAACGTCTTCCGCAGCAGCTCGGCGCCGCACTCCTTGGCCAGCACCCGGGCGTCCCGGGTGGCCGCGCGGACCGTGGCGGCGTCGCCGCTCGCCCGGCTCAGCTCGGCGAGCGTCCGGGCCAGCTCCAGCTTGGCGCCGGACTTCTCGAGCGCGTCCACCGCCTCCTGCATCAGCTTCGGCCGCCGCGCCGGGTCGGCCACCAGAGCCAGCGTCCGCAGCGTGATGCCGCGGGTGCGGTCACCGCAGTCCGGGCCGAGCTTCGCCGCCTGCTCCTCGGCCAGCGCCCGGGCCTTCTCCCGGTCACCCAGCTTCAGGTAGACCTCCGCGGCGCTGGAGCGCCACGGCACCAACGACGGCTGGTCCAGGTCCCAGCGGGCCATCTGCTCCCCGCAGGCGAGGAAGTCGTTCAGCGCCGTCGGCAGCCGGCCCGTCGCGAGGTAGTAGTGCCCGCGCGCGTGCAGGTAGTGCAGGCCGAACCGGGTTTCGCCGAGCGCGTCCGGCACCGGCTGGTTGAGCAGTTCCGCGGCCTCGTCGAACCGGCCCATCTCGGTCAGCGCGGCCAGCAGGGTGGCCAGCGGCGCGCCGACGCCGATGCCCCACGCCTCCGGCGTCATCTTCGTCAGCGCGAGCTTCGCGTTGCGGGCGGCGAGCGGCAGGTCGCCCTGCCGCAGCGCCACCTCGGCACGCAGCTCCGCCAGGGACGCCTGCCAGGTCGGGGCCGGGCGGCCGGCGGCCTGCGCCATCAGGTGGTCCGACCAGGTGGCGGCCTTGTCGAGCCGCTCGGCGTAGATCAGCACCGTCGCCGCGAACACCAGGTGCCGCAGCGTGATGTCGGTCATCCGGGTGCCTTCCAGCACCTGCTCGGCGTCGAGCACGGCCGCCTCGGACGGCCCCTCGCGGACCGCGCTGGTCAACGCGTCGATCGCCTTGAGCTGCGAGTTCACCGCGAGCCCGAGCTGCGGCGACGGCGTGCCGTCGGTGATCGAGGCGAGCATCGGCTCCACCAGGTGCCGCATCCCCGGCACCGAGCTGGCCAGCCACGACGACAGCGTCAGCAGCTCGCCGCGGGTGCGGCGGTCCCGGCAGTCGACCAGGTCGCCGAACGCGTTCGCGATCTCCACGGCCTCGTCGACCCGGCCGAACCAGAGCAGGAACTCGAAGATGCCGACGACCCGGATGCCGGGCAGGTGCCCGGCGCGCGTCGCGTGCACCAGCTCCGGCAGCCGGCGCATCGCCTTCGCCGGCGTGGTCCGCCATTCGATGTCGGCCAGCGACGCCTTGGCGATCGCCCGGTCGCGGTCGTCGGTGCAGCAGCGGCTGGCCAGCGCGATGCAGGCGCGGGCCAGCTCGACGTCGTCCTCGAGCAGCGCCGCCTCCGACGCCTCGGACAGCAGGTGCTCGGTCCACGGCTCGTCCACGGTGCCCGCCACCACGTGGGCGGCGATGGCGGTCGGCCGGGCGCCCTGGTCGAACAGCAGGCGGGCGGCCTGGCCGTGCAGGGCGGACCGGACACCGGGGTCGAGCTCCTCGAGCACCGCGACGCGGGCCTCGGCGTGCCGGAACCGGTGCCCGGCGAGGACACCGGCCGACTCCAGCGCCCGGCGCACCGGTTCGGTGGTGGCCGGCGCGAAGGAAACCATGCCGCCGGCCAGCGAGATCTGCGACTGCTCGTCGTCGCCGAGCACGGCGAGTGCCCGGGCGAGTTCGAGCGCGCGCGGCTCGCTGGAGTGCAGGCAGCTGAGCACCGCGTGCCGGTAGGCCGGCCCGGCGACGACCTCGCCCGTGCCGGCCGCCCGCGTGTCCTGCACCAGGGCGGTGGCCAGCAGCGGATTGCCGCCGCTGACCGCGAAGCACTCCGCGGCGAGCGCGCGGGCCTTGCCTTCGTCGAGCTTGCCGGCCAGCAGCACGCCGACGCCGTTGCGGGACAACGGTGCCAGCCGCAGCTGGCGGCAGTGCGGCCGGCGCATCAGGTCGACGTGGCGCACCGGGCGCCGCTCGCCCGGGTCGGCCCGCTCGGCCAGCAGCACGAGCACCCGGGCCGGCCGGATGCGCCGGGCCATGTGCTGCAGGAACTGCAGCGACGCGGGATCGGCGTGGTGGGCGTCGTCGACGCAGATGACCAGCGGGCTCTCGGCCGACCAGCCGATCACCGCGCTGGAGAGGCGGTGCAGGAACCGGCTGTCCAGCAGCGTCGCGTCGGCCTCGGCGTCCTCCACGTACGCCGAAACCTGCTCCGCGATGTCCGCCCGGACACCCGGCGTGTGGACCAGCTGCGACACGACACCCAGGCCGACGGCCGTTTCCGACCGGGCGCCGGACGCGGACAGCACGACCGCGCCGGTCCCGGCGGCCTGCCGGCCGAACGCCTCCAGCAGCGCGGTCTTGCCGCTGGCGACCGGGCCGAGGACCAGGCCGACACCACCGGCCCCGGAGTGGGTGTCGGCGAGCATTTGACTCAGTGTCGCCGTTTCGAAATCACGTTCGATGAGCATGGCGGGAACTTCCCCCAGGAATTCGTTGCGTGTTGGATTCGTCTGATCCACGCCCCGCGTTGCGGCCACCCCAGACGGGCCCACCGCGGATTTTGCCGTGAATCGCCAGCACAGCAGCGTGCGCAGCGAACAAATGCCGCCGCGCGCAATGCTTCACGGTCGATCAGCCCGGCAGACGCTCCCCAACGAAGTGCCCGGTGATGACAAAGTCCCGCCGGCTCGTCCGAGCCGGCGTCGAAGTTTTTTCGGGTCCCTTATGAAGGACCGCGGTAAACGTGCATCGGACAACCTTTCCCCAGACCCCAGATCCTCACGCTTCCCACTTGGACGATTACTGCCCTGATCGCCCGGTTCGCCGCGAGGAGATAACGATCAGAAGCTACCACCTGCCCCTACGTGCCGCAACGAGCCACGACGGGGGTTCACCCAGGCCCCTGCCGTCCCCTTCGTCCGGTTGGCCGAGACACTCCGCAGGTCAACGTCACACCGTTACCCGCAGGACGCTGACCAGCATTAACCGCACGGAAACACGAGGCAAGACGAAAGTCGCAGGCGACACTTCTCCACTCACGGTCGAAGCCGCCGCGGGCGCGTTCGGGCATTCGAGTGAGCGCCACGCGGCGGCCTTGCCGTCCGGTAACCTTCGCTTACCGACAGCGCCGTGCATTCCGAATCGGCGACGATCTTTCCCGTTCCGCCGAATAAGACACGGGAAACAGAATGTGAACGACAATCACACTTTTGCCGGAACGCGGCCCTGCTTCGAGAAGAACCCGCGGACGCGCTTCGTGCACAGCAGCAGGAACAGCACGAGCAGCACCACGGCCTGCGCCGCCTGACCGGCCCGCATCCAGTCCGGGAACTCGGCGGCCACGACGAGGTACACCAGGCCGGCCAGCCCCAGGACGGTGATCACCAGCAGCCGGATGTAGGTGCTGCGGCGGCCGAGCTTGAGCCGCCCGGCCAGCCGGACGTAGACGATCGCGATGACCAGCACGGACACCGGGCGGATCCACAGCACGCTTTCCAGCGAGGCGCGCGTCCCGGCCCGGTCGGCCGGGTTCGCCTGGCCGGTCGACTCCCAGTGCAGCACCTGGTAGTCGAGGATGCCGTCCTTGTGCAGGAAGGTCAGCACCGCGAAGGCGACGCTGATCAGCAGGTTCAGGTAGAGCAGGGCGACGACCGGTCGCAGCACGCGGTCGCCGGTGTTCGTGGTGGCCATGGTTTCCCCAGTTCAGTCGTGCGCGGTGGCCCGTTCGACGATGGCGACGAGCTCGGCCGCGTAGGCGTCCACATCGGTGTCGGGACGCCGGATCAGTTCGGTGTGGATGCCGTCGATGGCCTGGCGGACGGTGATCGCCATGACGCGCGGGTCGAACCGGCCGAAGTCGCCGGTGCGCTGTCCCTCGCGCAGGCAGGATTCCAGGACGTCGACGGCACCGTGGTACCAGTCGTCGTTGCCCGCGGTGGCGGCGCCGCCACCGCCGTGGCGCAGGCAGTCGAGCAGCGCGGTGAGTTCGACCGGGTGCTCGGCGACGAACGCCAGGTTCGACTCGATGTAGGCCCGCAGCTCCGCCGCCGGCCCGGACACCGCGTCGATCCGCTCCCGCATGTAGGCGAGGCTCGTGGCCAGCACGTCCCGGACGACTTCGGCGATCAGGTCCGCTTTGCCGTCGAAGTGGTAGGAGATCATGCCGGTGCTGCTCAGCCCGGCACGTTTCGCGATCTGGCCGAACGAAGCCTTCGCATACCCCAGTTCACCGATGGTCTCGATCGCCGCGCGGACGATCTGCGCCCGGCGGGCGTTCTCGGTGAACGTTTTTGCTTGCATGAGCAAAAAGTAGCACGGTCGAGCAAACAATCGCCAGAATGCCCTCTTTCCGCAACGCGGCGGTTGCGGTATGTGTCGATCACGCGCGAAAAAGGCCACCCCGGGTCCCGGGGTGACCTTCTCGGCGGCCGGAGCTACACCTGGCGTGCCGTCGCCATCGCGCGGTCGGTCTCCCAGAACGCCCGCACCGACCGGATCAGCCCGTCGTCGCCGACGCGGTAGACGAACACCCCGTCGGTGTCCACGCGGTAGCCACCCGGCAGGAACGTCGTGATCGTGCCGACGTTGGCCACCTCGTCGCCGCCCGCGTGCGAGTCGCGGATGGTGAACTCGAAGCGCTCGACTCCTGCGATGGTCTTGTCCCAGAACGCGCCGATGCCGTCGCGGCCGTGGTGGCCCTTGCCCGCCTCGTCGAAGAACGACGGCCCGACCGGGTCCTCGACCACCGCGTCCGGGGCGAACAGGGCCAGCCAGCCCTCCTTGTCCCCCGCCGCCACCGCGGTCATCGACGCGAACGCCGCCCGCCGCGCCGCCGGCTGCTCCGCCGCCGTGTCCCAGCTGACCTGCACGCCCATGGCCGTCACCCCTCGAACTTCGCGATGATCTCGGTGCCGAACCTGCGGATCGCCTCGAGCTTCGGCCCGACCGGCGCGTCGAACCCGACGCCGTCGAACACCCACGGCATGGTGATGACGTCGGTGACGCCCACTTCGGCCTGCGCGCGGTAGCCGTCCAGGCCGAAGGCGTCGATGCAGACGGCCTGGTACTCGAACGGGTCGTCGGCGCGGCCGCGCTCGGCCAGCAGCTCCTTGATCCGCGCGATGGTGTCGCGCAGCTCCTCGAGCTTCATCATCGCCGAGGACCAGCCGTCGGCGACGCGGGCCGCACGCTTCAGCGCGACCTCGGTGTGGCCGCCGATGTAGAACGGCACCCGCGTCGGCGGCGCCGGGCTCATCTGGATCTTGTCGAAGTCGTAGAAGTCGCCGTGGTACTCGACCATCCCGCCGTCGAGGATCAGCCGCAGCACGTCGATGGCCTCGTCGACGCGCTTGCCGCGCTTCTCGAACGGGACGCCGCAGTACTCGAACTCCTGCGGCAGCCAGCCGACGCCGAGCCCCAGGCCGAACCGGCCGCCGGTGAGCACCGCCGCCGAGCCGACCTGGCGCGCCAGCAGCACCGGGTTGCGCGAGCCGAGCTTCAGCACCGACGTGTAGAAGTGGATCCGGCTGGTCACCGCCCCCATCGACGCGGTGGCGACGAGCGGGTCGACCCACGGGGTCTCCCCGGTCCAGAACCGGCTGCCGTCGGGGGTGTACGGATAGTCCGTGTCCACCGTTTCGGCGTAGAAGAGCGAGTCGGGCAGGGCAATGGAGGCGAAGCCGGCCTCTTCGGCGGCCCGGGCGAGCTCGCCCAGCTGATCGAGGGGGTTCATCGCGATCGACAGGGTGAACTTCATGGCCGAACTATAACGTGTTCTATTTTCTTCGGCCAGCTCTGACGGTGTGCCGGGTCACTCGCCGGGAACCCACCGCGTAGCGTCCGCGTTGTCCGTTTCAAAGGTGACCACCGGTCACCGAGCCCCGAACTTCTGGGAGTGGTCCATGGGCACCGCGATCTTCCTGATCGTGCTCGTCGTCGTGATCGTCGGTGGCGGCCTCTATTTCTCGCGGCAGCGCGCCGCGGCCCGGCAGCGGGAGCTCGACGACGCCAAGGCCGACGCCCGGCGCCTGGTCGAGCGGCTCGGCGGCCAGGTCCTCAACCTCAACGGCACGGACACCGCGTCGCAGCAGGCGATGGCCGACGCGGCCGAGCGCTACAACGCGGCCGGCTCGCAGATGGAGCAGGCCCGCACGATCGAACAGGCCCGGCTGGTCAAGGACACCGCCGTCGAAGGCCTCTACTACGTCCGCGCCGCGCGGGTCGCGATGGGCATGGACCCCGGCCCGCAGTTGCCGGAGGAGGCCGAGCGCGAGCGCGCCGGCAAGGTCACCGAGCGCCGTGACGTCGACGTCGAGGGCCAGCACTACTCGGCCTCGCCGGAGGCGGGTCAGGACACGCCGTACTACTACCCCGGCGGCCGCGTCGCGGGCCGTCCGGTGCCGCAGGGCTGGTACAGCGAGCCGTGGTGGAAGCCCGCGCTCGTCGCCGGCGCCTGGGGTCTCGGGTCGATGTTCCTGTTCAGCGCGATGTTCTCCGGCATGAGCGGCATCGCGAGCGCCTCGGCGTGGGAGTCCGGTTACGACGCGGGCCAGCAGGACGCGCTCGATTCCGGCGACATGGGCGGCGACGGCGGCGACTTCGGTGGTGACGGCGGAGGCGACTTCGGCGGCGGAGACGGCGGCGGAGACTGGGGCGGCGGCGGTTTCGACGGCGGCGGCTTCGATGGTGGCGGCTTCGACGGCGGCGGCTTCGACTTCTGACCCCCCTCGTGAGTGAGAAACAGTGTTCTAACGCTGTTTCTCACTCACGAGTGTTTTCAGGCGGTCTGGCACTTCGGGCACCAGTAGAGATTGCGGCCCACCAGGTCCGAGTGCGCCACCGGCGTCCCGCACACCAGGCACGGCTCGCCGGCGCGGCGGTAGACGTAGACCTCGCCGCCGTGGCGGTCCACCCGGGCCGCGCGGCCCATCGCCTCCGGCAGGTGCTCCGGGCGGACGGTGTCGATGCGGCCGACGCGGACGCCGTCGCGCATCAGCGTCACCAGGTCGGCCCAGATGGCGTCCCACAGCGCACGATCGAGCGAACGGCCCGGCGTCATCGGCGCGACGCCGTGGCGGAACAGCACCTCGGCGCGGTAGACGTTCCCGACGCCCGCGAGCACCGCCTGGTCCATCAGCAAGGCCGCGATCGACGTCTTTGACCGCGAGATCTTCGCCCAGGCCAGCTCCGGTTTCGCGGCGCGGCGCAAGGGGTCGGGACCGAGCCGGGCCTTGATCGCCTCGGCCTGCTCCGGGGCCAGCAGCTCGCAGCGCGTGGGCCCGCGCAGGTCCGTCCAATGTGTCCGGCCGGCCAGCCGCAGCCGCACCTGGCCCACCGGCTCCGGCGCGGGCAGCGGTGCTTCGCCGAAGGTGCCGTAGAGACCCAGGTGGATGTGCACGACACCGTGCGGCCCGTAGTCGTGGAAGAGGTGCTTGCCGTGCGCCTCGGCACCGACGAGCACCCGACCGTCCAAACGGGACGCTTCGGCGGCGAACCGGCCCTGCGGGCTGCTCACCTCGACCGGGGCGCCGGCGTACCGGCGCTTGTGCAGCCGCGCGAGCCGGTGGAGCGTGTGCCCCTCGGGCATCAGGCCTCCGGCAACGCCGGCGGGGTCCCGGTGCGCTCGTAGTCGAGCAGCTGCTGCACGCGGCGGGCGTGCCGCTCCTCCGGCGAGACCTCGGTCGCCAGGAACGCCTCGACGATCTCGACGGCCGCCTCGGCGGTGTGCATCCGGGCGCCGACGCCGATCAGCTGGGCGTGGTTGTGCTCCCGGCACAGCTTCGCGGTCTCGACGCTCCAGGCCAGGCCGGCACGGGCACCGGGCACCTTGTTGGCGGCGATCTGCTCGCCGTTGCCCGAGCCGCCGACGACGATGCCGCGGCTGCCCTCGTCGGCCACCACGCGCAACGCCGTCTCGACGCAGAACGCCGGGTAGTCGTCGGCCGCGTCGTAGACGTGCGGACCGATGTCGGTCACCTCGTGGCCCTGCTTCTCCAGGTGAGCCACCAGGTGGTTCTTCAGCTCGAAACCGGCATGGTCGGATCCCAAGTAGACACGCACGGCTGCGAGTCTGCCACCAGGGCCGATATCGGGCATGCTCCGGGGGTGGGCATCTGGCACCAGACCGGCAGCGACGTGCGCCTCGACTGGGGCGCCGAGGGCGTGGCGGCGCTGGGCCGGGAGTGCGCGGTGCTGGTGGTGGTGGACGTGCTTTCCTTCGGCACGACCACCGACCTCGTGGTCGGCCGGGGCGGCCGGGTGCTTCCCGTGCGGTGGCGCGACGAGCGCGGGATCGCCCGGGCACGCGCGGCCGGGGCGGTCATCGCGGGCGAAGGCGCCTTCACCCTGCGGCCGTCTTCTGTGACGGAAATCCCTCCCGGAACCCTCCTGGCGCTCCCCTCGCCCAACGGCGCGACGCTGTGCGAGGCCGCCGCGGCGACCGGCGCACACGTGCTCGCGGGCTGCCTGCGCAACGCCTCCGCCGTCGCCGCGAAGGCGCGCGAGCTGGGCGGGCCGATCGGGCTCATCGCGGCCGGGGAACGCTGGGGCGTGAACATTTTCGGCCACGGCGAAACGTCCGGGCCGCTGCGGCCGTGCGTGGAGGACCAGATGGGCGCCGGGGCCATCGCCGCCGCCTTGGCCGGGCACGGGCTTTCGCTGTCCGCCGAAGCCGCACTGGCGGCCCGGTCCGTCGACGTCACCGCCCTGGCAAGCTGCGTGTCGGGGCGCGAGCTGATCGAAGCCGGCCACGGCGGCGACGTCGAGCTGGCTGCCCGATCCGACGTGAGCGGGACCGCTCCCGTCCTGAGCGAAGGAGTACTGGCATGACCGGCCGCTGGATCGAGGTCGCCGACGGCGTCCACGCCCGCCGCTACGCGGAGCTGGACCTGACCGTCGGGCTGGTCGTCGGCGCCGAACGGTGCCTGGTCGTCGACACCCGCGGCGATCTCGAGCAGGGTGCCGAGCTCGCCGCGGCGATCCGCGAGATCACCCCGCTGCCGTGGGCCGTCGTCTACACGCACGCGCACTTCGACCACGCGTGGGGCACCGAGGCGTTCCTGCCGTGCGAGATCTGGGCGCACGAGGGCTGCGCCGCCGAGGTGCGCGCGGATCCCGAGGCCCGCCGCGCCACCTGGGAGGAGCACTACCGCAAGGAGGGCAAGCCGGACATCGCGGACGCGATCGCCCGTACCACCATTACCGCACCGGACCACACGTTCACCGGCCGCGTCGAGCTGGACCTGGGCGGCCGCACGGCGGTGCTGCTGCACCCCGGCCCCGCGCACACCGGCCACGACGTCGTCGTGCACGTCCCGGACGCGGCGGTCGTCTTCGCCGGCGACGTCGTCGAGAACGCCGAGGCCGGGTTCAGCGCGTTCTCGTTCAGCGCCGAAACCGACCTGACCGCCTGGCCGGACGCGTTCGACGCGATCCTCGCGCTGGCCCCGCGCGTGGTCGTGCCCGGCCACGGCGACCCGGTCGACGCCGAGTTCGTGCGCTACCACCGCGACGGCCTGCACGAGCTGATCTCGCTGAAGGCGGGCCTGGGCCGCGGCGAGACGACCGAAGTGGCCGCCGTCGCCGCGTCCCGCTACCCCGGTGACGTCACCCTGGCCGCCCTGGAGACGCCCTAGTCGAAGTTGAGCTCGCCCGAACGGGTGCGCTTGAGCTCGAAGAAGTCCGGGTAGCTCGCCAGCGCGACCGCGCCGTCGAACACCTTGAGCGCGTCTTCGCCGCGCGGGATCGAGGTCAGGACCGGGCCGAAGAACGCCACGCCGTCGATGTGGATCGTCGGGGTGCCGACGTCCATGCCGACCGGGTCCATACCTTCGTGGTGGCTCTTCTTGAGTGCTTCGTCGTACTCGGTCGAGTGCGCGGCCTCGGCCAGCTCGGCCGGCGCGCCGATCGCGGCCAGGGCCTCCTTGATGACCGTGTCGTAGTCCTTGGTGCCCTGGTTGTGGTAGCGGGTGCCGAACTCGGTGTAGTACTCGCGCAGCACCTCTTCGCCCTTGAGCTGCGCCAGCGCGACGGCCACGCGGACCGGGCCCCAGCCCTTCGACAGCAGCTCCTTGTACTGCTCGGGCAGCCCGTCCCGGCCTTCGTTGAGCACCGACAGGCTCATGATCCGGAAGTGCAGGTCGAGGTTGCGGTGCTTCTCCACCTCCAGGATCCAGCGGGAGGTGATCCACGCGAACGGGCAGATCGGGTCGAAGTAGAAATCGACCTTCGTGGGCTGCTCGGCAGCGGTCATCTGGGTACTCCTGAGTCACGTCGCGATGTGGGCGGATCCCCACGTAGCGGCCCAACACCTCCGAACGCGGGCTTGTTCCCTTCCTCGCCCGGCACCCCGTCCCCATGATTGGATGCGAGGAGTTGAAAACCGATCCCAACGACCAGAGGTGCCTGTGCCCGCCCCCAACCTGACCCGCGACCAAGCCAAGCTGCGCGCGGATCTGCTCGACGTCACCGGCTACGACATCGAGCTCGATCTCACCGACGGCCACGGCGGTCCCGGGGAGAAGACCTTCGCGTCGACGACGACCGTCCGGTTCTCCAGCGCCCGGGCCGGCGAATCCACGTGGGTCGACATCGTCGCCGACCGCGTGCATTCGGCCACCTTGAACGGCGCGGACGTCGACGTCAGCGCCTACGTCGAGGACAAGGGCATCGCGCTCGCCGGGCTGGCCGAGTCGAACGAGCTCACGGTGACCGCCGACTGCCGGTACATGAACACCGGCGAGGGCGTCCACCGGTTCGTCGACCCGGTCGACGACGGCGTCTACCTGTACACGCAGTTCGAGACGGCCGACGCCAAGCGCATGTTCGCCTGCTTCGACCAGCCCGACCTCAAGTCGGTCTACCGGCTCACGGTGATCGCGCCGAAGGACTGGAAGGTCGTCTCCAACGCCATCGTGGAGTCCGCCGAAGAGACGCCGGAAGGCGCCGTCCGGACGGTGTTCAAGGAGTCCGAGCGGATCTCCACCTACCTCGTCGCGCTGGTCGCCGGCCCGTTCGCCGAGTGGCGCGACGAGTACACCGACGACCACAAGACCATCCCGCTCGGCGTCTACTGCCGCGCGTCGCTGGCCGAGCACATGGACGCCGATCGCCTCTTCACCGAGACCAAGCAGGGCTTCGGCTTCTACCACGAGAAGTTCGGCACGCCCTACCCGTTCTCCAAGTACGACCAGCTGTTCGTGCCCGAGTTCAACGCGGGCGCGATGGAGAACGCCGGCGCGGTGACGTTCCTGGAGGACTACGTCTTCCGCAGCCGCGTCACCCGCTACGCCTACGAGCGGCGCGCCGAGACGCTGCTGCACGAGATGGCGCACATGTGGTTCGGCGACCTGGTCACCATGCGCTGGTGGGACGACCTGTGGCTGAACGAGTCGTTCGCGACCTTCGCGAGCGTGCTGGCCCAGGCCGAGGCCACCGAGTACAAGAACGCGTGGACCAGCTTCGCGAACATCGAGAAGTCGTGGGCCTACCGCCAGGACCAGCTGCCTTCGACGCACCCGATCGCGGCCGACATCGTCGACCTGCACGCGGTCGAGGTCAACTTCGACGGCATCACCTACGCCAAGGGCGCGAGCGTGCTCAAGCAGCTCGTCGCCTACGTCGGGCTGGACCACTTCCTCGACGGCCTGAAGGTGTACTTCGGCAAGCACGCCTGGGGCAACGCGACCCTGGCCGACCTGCTGGGCGCGCTGGAGGAGGCGTCCGGGCGCGACCTGTCGTGGTGGAGCGCCCAGTGGCTGGAGACGACCGGCCTGAACTCGCTCAGCCCGCGCTACGAGATCGGCGCGGACGGGAAGTTCACGGCGTTCGCCGTCGTGCAGTCCGGCGCGAAGCCGGGCGCCGGTGAGCTGCGCACGCACCGCGTCGCGGTCGGCGTCTACGACGAGGATGCGTCGGGGAAGATCGTCCGCAAGCACCGCGTCGAGCTCGACGTCGACGGCGAGCGCACCGAGGTGCCGGAGCTGGTCGGCCGGTCCGCGGGCCGGCTCGTGCTGGTCAACGACGACGACCTGACGTACTGCACGATGCGCCTCGACCCGGCGTCCCTGACCACGCTGATCGACCGCATCGCGGACATCACCGAGCCCCTGCCGCGCACCCTGTGCTGGTCGGCGGCGTGGGAGATGACCCGCGAAGCCGAGCTGAAGGCCCGCGACTTCGTGACGCTGGTGCAGCGCGGCATCCACACGGAGAGCGAGGTCGGCGTGGTCCAGCGGCTCCTGCTGCAGGCCCAGACGGCGCTCAACTCCTACGCGGAGCAGGACTGGGCGGCGGCAACCGGCTGGCCGGCGTTCACCGCCCGGCTGCTGGAGCTGGTGCGCAGCGCCGAGCCGGGCTCGGACCACCAGCTGGCGTTCGTCAACTCCCTGGCCGGCTCGGTCCTGGACGCCGAAACGCTGGAGGTCCTGGCGGGCTGGCTCGACGGGTCGGCACCGCTGCCGGGGCTCACGGTGGACACCGACCTGCGCTGGCGCCTCCTGCACGCACTGGTGGCCCACGGCAAGGCGGCCGCACCGGAGATCGACGCCGAGCTGTCCCGCGACAACACGGCAACGGGCCGCCGCCAGGCCGAGCGCGCCCGAGCCCTGCGCCCGACGGCCGAGGCCAAGGCCGACGCCTGGGAGCGCGCGGTGTACGACGACGAGCTCCCGAACGCGGTCAGCGACTCGCTGATCTCGGGCTTCTCCCACCCGGGCCAGAAGGCCCTCCTGGTCGACTACGTGGCGAAGTACTTCGAGGTCATCGACGAGGTCTGGCAGCGCCGTTCGAGCGAGCGAGCCCAGCCGATGGCGATCGGCCTGTACCCCTCCTGGGCCGTGGCCCCGGCCACGGTGACGGCATCGGACGAGTGGCTGGCCGGCGAGCACCCCCAGCCCCTGCGCCGCCTGGTGTCGGAGGGCCGAGCGGGAATCGTGCGAGCGCTGGCAGCCCGGGACTTCGACGCACAGGCATAGGTAGGTGGAGGGTGTGCGGGTCGTGCGCAGCACGGCCCGCACACCCGACCTCGGAAACGAAGAAGCCCCGCACCCAAAGGCACGGGGCTTCCCCAAACCAAGCGGTTACCGAGGCGCCGGACCAGCCTGGTCCGAAAGCATCCGCAGCGCGTTCACCAACCCGTTCACGAGCCCCCGAACCAGATCGCCCTCCTTGAAGGACGCCACCATGCTGGCCACGGCCAGCTTGGCACCCCGATCCGGCAGCCGGAGGTAAGCCGCCCGGCCGGTCACGATCTCGATCTTCCGCTCGCCCGGCGACACCGCGATCAGCACCGAGTTCCCCGGGTCCGCCGTCGTCGCGTGCAGCTTCTCCGCCGTCTCCCGGCTCTCCGCCCCGAGCTCGCCGAGGTACAGGCTGAAGTCCAACCCGGTCTCCCGCGAAGCGAACGTCAGCGCCTCGTCGAGGCGGGCCAGCTGGCGGGTCGTGAACGGCCCGGCCGGCGCCGCCGGCTCGTACATCTTGGCCGCGGACACCCGTCCGGTGGCCATCAGGGCCTCGCCGTAGCCCAGTTCGGACTCGTCGACGCGCTTCGTCAGCTCACCAGTTGCCACGAGCGCCTCCCGCCGCGGTCGATGCGCCCTCGGGCGCGTTGTTCTCGGCGCCGGCGTGCCGGTGCCCCGTGCCGACCCCGTCGGGGTTGGCGCTCCACCACATGGCCGGGTACTCCCAGGACTGGCCGGACCGGTGCCGCGAGGCACCACCGGACCTGCGCCGGAGCGTCAGCAGCCCGGCGAGGCCGTAGATCGCCAGCGGGATCACGGCGAAGACCACGATCGTCTCGACAACGTTCACGGCGCTGAGCGTATCGGATGACCTCCGGGAACACTTCAGCCACCGCGCGCGGCGCGCTCGACCGTTCGTCGTAAGCCGACTGCCGTCCGCCGCTTGGCGCGCGGCCACTGGAACGTTGGGGCGAAGACCGTCGGGCCGAAAGGTTGCAACTCAACGTACAGGCGGCCGCACCCGCCGCTGTCGTCTTGTCCGGGCCTTGAAATCCTCGTAGCTTTTTCACCTGTACGGGCCTTGCGCCCCGCTCCCCAGCCCCAGCAGGTAACGCACCGGTCCCAGGAGGCCCCGCCATGAACAGCGTCCAGACGCCCGCACAGGCGATCACCGAGACCGTCTCGTCACTGAGCGACATCGAATTCGTGCCCGGAACGCGTGTGACGGCGGGCACAAGGGTTACCCGGGGTACACGTGTCACTCGCGGTACACGCGTGACGGCGGGAACGCGCGTCACCATGGGCACCCGGGTGACGGCGGGGACGCGGGTCACCCGAGGGACCCGGGTCACGCGCGGCACCCGCGTCACGATGGGCACGCGGGTGACGGCGGGCACGCGGGTCACCTGCGGCACGCGGGTCACGCGAGGCACCCGGGTCACCCGCGGCACGCGCGTCACCATGGGCACCCGCGTCACCTGCCGGAGCGACTACGCGCTCGCTGCCTGACCCCGTACTCCAGGGCCACGCGCGCACTACCTGAGCACCTCGCGCAAGCACCCGGCTCGCCCCGGCCGCCGCAAGGCAGCCGGGGCGCCGGCTTGTCCGGGGGCTCCGCCCGCCGGTGGTGGAGCTAAGCGGCGGAGCCGAGATACGGCCGCCAGAGCGGGTCGGCCTCCTTGGAGTGCGCGAGCAGCCGCCAGTGCGGGCCGTGCGGGGCACGCGGGACCACGCGCAGCCGCCAGCCGATCTCCGAGAGCAGCCGGTCCGCCTTGCGGTGGTTGCACTTGGCGCAGCAGGCGACGCAGTTGGTCCAGCTGTGGGGGCCGCCCCGGCTGCGCGGGACGACGTGGTCGATCGTCTCGGCCCGCCCCCCGCAGTAGGCGCAGCGGTACCGGTCGCGGTGCATGAGCCCGGCGCGCGTGAGCGGCACCTGCGCCCGGTAGGGTACCCGCACGTACGTGCTGAGGCGGATCACCGAGGGCACCGGCAGGGAAACCTTCGCCGAGTGCAGCTCGATCCCGCCGGGGTCACCGTGGACCACTTCGGCCTTGCCGCACATCACGAGCACGACGGCGCGCCGCAGCGGCAGCGCCGTCAGGGGCTCGAAGGTGGCGTTGAGCAGGAGCACCCGGCGCCGGCCCCAGGCCGGGGCGGCCGGATCCCGGCCTCTACTACGCTGTCCGGGCGGGCGGGTCACTCCCCCTGGGCGGGTCCCCGGCCCGGCCGGGACGGTTCCGCCGGATGCGGATCCTCCCGGGTAGGCACGCAGAACCACCTCTGGCGTCTCGTCGGCCGTGGCTTGGCCGGAGACGCCGCGGGGGCTGGGTTGTCGGTCTGGCACTCGACCACCTCCAGGGGCGTAGGCATAGTCGACCACAGAACAGGCCCCCAGCGCACGTGTGTTACAAGACGTGTCACATCCGCGCGACCCAACATCCACTCGGCGTTGGGGTGCCCGACCGGATCGGAAGGATGAACGAACCCCCGTGCTCTCCCTGCTCCCCACCGCCGACCCGCCGTGCATCAAAGACCCGAGCACGTTCTGTGCCCAGGTGTACGACGTCACGAACAACGCGTGGCTGGCGGGTTCGGCGAACTGGCTGATCACCAAGCCGGTCAAGATCCTGATGATCATCGTGATCGCGTTCGTGGTCCGGCTGATCCTGAGAAGGCTGATCAACCGCGTCACGACGCTGCCCAAGACCGGCGGCAAGCTCCCGTCGATGCTGCGCCCGCTGCGCGAGCGCGCCCCGGAGGTGCTCGGCTCCGCCGTCATCGAACGGCGCCGCCAGCGCGCGAAGACCATCGGCTCGGTGCTGAAGTCGATGGCGACGTTCCTGATCTACGGCCTGGCGTTCATCCTCGTGCTGGGCGAACTCGGCATCAACCTGGGCCCGATCATCGCCTCGGCGGGCATCATCGGCGTCGCGATCGGGTTCGGCGCGCAGAACCTGGTCAAGGACTTCCTGTCCGGGATCTTCATGATGGTCGAGGACCAGTACGGCGTCGGCGACGTCGTGGACGTCGGCGAGGCGTCCGGCACGGTCGAGTCCGTGGGCCTGCGCATCACGACGTTGCGTGACGTCAAGGGCACGGTCTGGTACGTCCGCAACGGCGAGGTGCTGCGCGTCGGCAACTCGAGCCAGGGCTTCGCGGTGGCGGTCGTCGACGTCCCGCTCGGCTACACCGCCGACGTCGAGCGCGCGGCGACGGTGCTCGCCGGCGCGGCGTCCGCGGCCACCGAAAGCGACGCGCTGAAGGACAACGTCCTCGAGCCGCCGGAGGTGCTCGGTGTGGAGAGCGTCACACCGGAGGGCATCCAGCTGCGGCTGACGGTGAAGGTCCGGCCGGGCAAGCAGTGGGCGGTCCAGCGGGCGCTGCGCGCCCAGCTGCTGGCGGCCCTGGAGGAGGCGGGCTTCGACCCGCCGCTCGGCCGGCTGTTCCCGGCCGCGGCGCCCGCGGCGCCGGTGGTCGACAAGAAGGTCCGTCAGGCCGAGTAGTGCTCGCGCAGGCCGGCGAGCCGGGCGGCGCGGTCCCGATCGAGACCGGGGTCGTGCACCAGGTGCTCGCGCAGGTCGGCCGAGACGTCGTCCCGGTCGGGGTGGTCGCTGCGCTCGACGTGCTCCAGCGTCGCGGCCACCCCGGCGGGGAACAGCAGGAAGGCGTCGAGCCCGCCGGAGGTGTCGAAGTTCGTGTACTTCGCCTCGCTGAGCTGCCAGACGTCGTCGGCTTCGCCGCACTCGCTCAGCAGCAGCGCGGCCAGCCCGAGGCTGTCGTCGTAGCCCCAGCCGGCGTCGTGGTAGCGGATCTCCTGGTCCAGCAGGTAGCGGAGGAACACGGCGTCGGTGTCCCGGCGGTCCCGCAGCAGCAGGCGCAGGACCGCTTCGCGGGCCGCGTGGTGCGCGTCGGCGGGATCGCCGTCCTCGTCACGCGCCTCGGCGTAGGCAAGCTCGGGCCAGCGTTCCGGGTGGTCACGCCAGTGGTCGAGGTCGGTCGTCACGATCGGAGACGGTAGCGAAGCGCGGTTACGCTGGGAAACGGATTTGCGACCATCCGCCATGAGCGGACCGGGCGTCGGGAACCCGGGAACGAAGGGCAAAATGGAAGGCGTGTCTGCAGTGAGCGAACCGGCGAACCTCTACGAAGCGATCGGCGGCGAACCGACGTTCCGCCGGATCGTCGGGCGGTTCTACGAGGAGGTCGCGCGGGACGAAATCCTGCGCCCGCTCTACCCCGAGGAGGACCTCGGGCCGGCCGAGGAGCGGTTCCGGCTGTTCCTCATCCAGTACTGGGGCGGCCCGCACACCTACTCCGACCAGCGCGGGCACCCGCGGCTGCGGATGCGGCACGCGCCGTTCAAGATCGGGCCGATCGAGCGGGACGCCTGGCTGCGGTGCATCCGGATCGCCGTCGACGAGGAGAACCTGGAAGAGCCGTACCGCGGTCAGCTCTGGGCCTACCTGGAGATGGCCGCGCACAGCATGATGAACAGCTTCGTATGAGACGGGACGCCTGGTGGCGAGACGCCGTCTTCTACCAGGTCTACGTCCGTTCGTTCGCGGACTCGGACGGTGACGGCGTCGGCGACCTGGAGGGGATCCACTCCCGCCTGGGTTACCTGGAGCTGCTGGGCGTCGACGCGCTGTGGCTGACCCCGTTCTACCGCTCCCCGATGGCCGACCACGGCTACGACATCGCCGACCCGCGCGACGTCGACCCGATGTTCGGCACCCTCGGCGACTTCGACGTGCTGCTCACCGAGGCGCACAAGCGGAACATCAAGATCACCGTGGACGTGGTCCCGAACCACACCAGCAACCAGCACGCCTGGTTCAAGTCGGCGATGGCCGCCAAGCCGGGCAGCCCGGAGCGCGACCGCTACGTCTTCCGCGACGGCGTCGGCCCGAAAGGCGAGGATCCGCCGAACAACTGGGTCAGCGCGTTCGGCGGCCCGGCCTGGACCCGGGTGCCGGACGGGCAGTGGTACCTGCACCTGTTCGCGCCCCAGCAGCCGGACCTGAACTGGGCCAACCCGGAGGTCGCCGCCGACCTCGAACGCACCCTGCGGTTCTGGCTCGAACGCGGTGTCGACGGCTTCCGCATCGACGTCGCGCACGGCATGGCCAAACCGCCGGGCCTGCCGGACATGGACCCGCGCGCGAACGGGATCGGGCCGAACCACTACTACGACCCGCGCTGGGACCACGACGGCGTCCACGAGATCCACCAGATGATCCGCAAGCTGCTCGACGAGTTCCCGGACGCGATGGCGGTCGGCGAGATCTGGGTGACCGACGAGGAGCGGCTGTCGCGCTACCTGCGGCCCGACGAGCTGCACCTGGCGTTCAACTTCCGCCTGGTCCTGACCCACTTCGACGCCGACGCCATGCGCACGGCCATCGAGCGGTCCCTGTCCGTCCCGGCCCGCACGGGTGCCCCGGCGACCTGGACGCTGGGCAACCACGACGTCTGGCGCCAGGTCAGCCGCTACGGCGGCGGCACGGCGGGCGTGCGGCGCGCGCGGGCGATGGCCCTGGTCGAGCTGGCCCTGCCGGGCGCGGTGTACCTGTACAACGGCGAAGAGCTGGGGCTGGCGAACGTTTCCCTGTCGCCGTCGGACATGGCCGACCCGCGGGCCAAGACCAGCGGCGCGGAGTTCGGCCGGGACGTCTCGCGGGTACCGCTGCCGTGGGAGGGCGACCTGCCCCCGTTCGGCTTCTCGCGCAACCCGCGCACGTGGCTGCCGATGCCGGCTTCGTGGGCGGGGTTGACGGTGGAGAAGCAGATCGAGGACGCGGACTCGACGCTGTCGCTGTACCGCCAGGCGATCGAGCTGCGCAAGACCCACCAGGCATTCAGCGGCGACGAGCTGGAGTGGTACGGCGCCCCGGCCGGGTGTTTCGCGTTCCGGCGCCGCGGGGGCGGGCTGGTGTGCGCGCTGAACACCTCGGCCTCGCCCATCGCGCTGCCGCCGGGTGAGGTGCTGCTTTCGAGCAGCCCGCTGGTCGAGGGGAAGCTGCCGGCGGACTCGGCCGTCTGGCTCGTTTAGCTCTGGTTGCCCGAGCCGTCGTCGATCTTCAGTCGATATCGATGACGCTCCCGCTGAGGAAACTCAGCCGCAGTTCGGGGTCGACGACGTCGACGTGCGCATCGAGCACAGGGGTGACGGCGATACGAGCGCTTTGCCAGGTCGGCAGTTATGGCGGCCTTCAGCTTCCTGAGACGATCACCTTTCAGTGCCTGAGCGGAGAAGGGCTTGGCTCGGATCGGGAACGTCATCGGACCCGGCTTCGCCGAGTCATCCAGGACGCAGGTCAAGCAAGGCGCCTGCTGGAGCCAACCCTTCTTGTCGCTCAACTGAGCGTGGACGAGCGGGACGAAGAGCCGGCGCGGCCGACGAAGCAGAGGCCGATCGGCCGCACGCAGCCCGCCTAGCTCTGGTTGCCCGAGCCCGAGCCGTCGTCGAAGGCGCCGCTCGCCAGCCACGCCACCAGGGCCGCGGCCTGGAGGTAGGGCGCCGCCTGGGCGGCCGCCCGGCCCGCCGCACGCGTGCGGCCCCACCTCTCAGGTCTTTCCGCGGGCGCAGGCGCCTGCGAGCCCGCCGGACGGTCCGTCCGCCACGGCGTTTCCTCGTCCGTACGCACGTCGTCGAGGAAGTCCGCGGTCGGGTCTTCGTCCGGGGTCATACCTCCAGCGTGCCACCGATGGGCCGCACCGGTGGCCGCCGTAAGGAATCCGTCAGAACAGCAGCGGCAGCAGGGCGTGCCGGCGCCGCACGATCGCGCCGTACCGCGCGTCCAAGCGCAGCCACGAGTCCGTGGCTGTCACCCGGACGACGTCACCGGGGACGTCCGAGTCCACGAAACCCATGCCCGACATCGCGAACAGGCAGCGCATCTGGACCTTGACCTCGACCGAGCCGCCGGACACGGTCAGCACCGCCTGGTCCATCAACGACGCCGGCGGCGTGCCGTGCGGGCCCGCGTTGTCCCTGGCCAGCGTCACGCCGCGGTCGGCGAGCTCGGCCACCACCCGCGCGGGCAGCTCGTCGACCAGCGGCCAGCGACCGGACGGCGGCAGCTCGCCGTGCCAGAGCAGGTCGCGGGCCGGGCCCGGGTCCATCCGGGGCGCGCCCGCCACGGTCAGCGCGGCCAGGAGCTCGTTGCCCGACACGGTGACGTCGCCGGGCGTGACGTCACCGGCCACCGCGCGGGTGGCCAGGCACTCGAACGGCGTCGACGTCCAGGCCTCGACCACGCCGTCGCCGCGCTGCCGCAGCCGGACGGCCGTCTGGCCGTCCAGCCGGACCGCGCGGGCGACGAACGCCCCGAGGGTCTCCCGGTCGGCCGCGTCCGGCACGAACAACTCAGGCATCCGCGAACCCCTGCTTCAGAAACTCCGATTCGGCCGGGGTGAGCCTACGCGGCCGCAGTTCGACCGTGTCGTACGGCGCCAGCACCGTCTCGGCCGTGACCGCCACCGGGTCGTCCGGCGACGGCCCGCCGTGCACGCGGTAGGCCAGCGTGAAGCTCGCCGCGCGCAGCTGCGTGAGGTCGATGTCGATCCGCAGCTGCTGCCCGGACACCACGATCGGCGCCTTGTAGGCCACTTCGAGCCGCACCACCACGATGCCCTTCGGCAGCTGGTCCAGCCCCGCCTCGACCGCCGCCTCGAACAACAGCGGGATCCGCGCCTCTTCGAGCAGCGTCACCAGCTTCGCGTGGTTGATGTGGCCGTAGACGTCCATGTCCGTCCAGCGCGGGCGGACGTGCGCAACGTAGGTCACCGCACCGTGCTCCGGATCTGGCGGGCCGCCACCGACAGCGTCGCCAGGTCGAGCCGGCCGGACTTGGTGATCTCGTCGAGCGCGACGCGCGCCCGCTGCAGCCGGGACGAGTTCGTCTTTTCCCACTGGGCGATCTTGGCGTCCCCGGACGAGCCGGGGTCGCTGTGCCGCAGCGCGTCCAGCGTGATCGCCCGCAGCGAGCCGTAGACGTCGTCGCGCAGCGAAAGCCGGGCGAGCGCGTGCCAGCGGTTGCCGCGTTCGAGCTTGCTGATCTCGGTGAGCATCGAGTCGATGTCCAGGTGCGCCGAAAGCGCGTAGTACAGCTCCGCCGTCTCCGCCGGGCTGTGCGTGGCGTCCACGCCGATCTGCTGCTCGGCGAGCTCGGCCACCTCGGTGACGTCGAGCAGGCCGTAGGTGTGCAGCAGCAGCGACACCCGGCGGGCCAGCTCGGCCGGCACGTCGGCGGCGATCAGCTCGTCCGCGTGCGCCTGCACCGACTCGGCCTCGCGGCCGCGGAGCAGGTCGCCGATCTTCGGGACCAGCTCGTTCAGGACCCGGCCGAAGCGCTTGATCTCCGACAGCGGGGCCAGCGGCTGCGGCCGGTTCGTGAGGAACCAGCGGGCGGCCCGGTCGAGCAGCCGCCGCGTCTCCAGCACCATCGCGTCGGCGACTTCGGTGGACACGACGTTGTCCAGCGCGTCGATCTCCGTCCACAGCGCGGGCAGGTCGAACACGCGCGTCACCACGGCGTACGCGCGGACCGCGTCGGTGGCGGTCGCGTTCATCTCCTCCATCAGGCGGTAGACGAACGAGATGCCGCCGCCGTCGACCACTTCGTTGGCGATCATCGTGGTGATGATCTGGCGGCGCAGCGGGTGCTCGCCGATCGCGCCCGCGAACCGTTCGCGCAGCGGCTTCGGGAAGTACTCGGGCAGCCGGCCGGCGAACACCTGCGAGTCGGGCAGGTCGCTGGCCAGCAGCTCGTCCTTGAGCTCCAGCTTGACGTGGGCCAGCAGGGTCGCCAGCTCCGGCGAGGTGAGGCCCTTGCCCGCCTTCTCCAGCTCGCGGAACTCCGAGTTGCTCGGCAGCGCTTCGAGCTTGCGGTCGAAGGCCCCCGCGGACACCAGCGCCTGGACCTGCCGCGCGTGCACCGAGACCATCGGCGCGGCGTGCGCCCGGCTGACGCCGAGGACGGCGTTCTGCCGGTAGTTGTCCTTGAGCACCAGCGCGCCGACCTCGTCGGTCATCTCCTCCAGCAGCTCGTTGCGCTGCTCGCGCTCCAGCTTGCCGGTCTGGACCAGGTGGTCGAGCAGGATCTTGATGTTGACCTCGTGGTCGGAGCAGTCGACACCGGCCGAGTTGTCGAGCGCGTCGGTGTTGATCTTGCCGCCGCCCCGCGCGAACTCGATGCGGCCCAGCTGGGTGAGGCCGAGGTTGCCGCCTTCGCCGAACACCTTGACGCGCAGCTGCTTGCCGTCGACGCGGATGGCGTCGTTGGCCTTGTCGCCGGCCGCGGTGTGGGTTTCGGACTCCGCCTTGACGTAGGTGCCGATGCCGCCGTTCCACAGCAGCTCGACCGGCGCCAGCAGGATCGCCTGGATCAGGTCCATCGGCGCCAGCGCGGTGACGCTCTCCTCGAGGCCGAGCGCTTCGCGGACCTGCGGGCTGATCGGGATCGACTTCGCGGTGCGCGGGTAGATCCCGCCGCCTTCGCTGATCAGCGCGCGGTCGTAGTCGTCCCACGAGCTGCGCGGCAGGTCGAACAGCCGGCGCCGCTCGGCGTACGACGTCGCCGCGTCGGGGTTCGGGTCGAGGAAGACGTGCATGTGGTTGAACGCGGCGACCAGGCGGATGTGCTCGGACAGCAGCATGCCGTTGCCGAAGACGTCGCCCATCATGTCGCCGATGCCGACGACGGTGAAGTCCTCGGTCTGGGTGTCCGTGCCCAGCTCGCGGAAGTGCCGCTTGACGCTCTCCCAGGCGCCCTTGGCCGTGATGCCCATGGCCTTGTGGTCGTAGCCGACCGAGCCGCCGGAGGCGAACGCGTCGCCGAGCCAGAAGCCGTACTGCCCCGAAACCTCGTTCGCGATGTCGGAGAACTTCGCCGTGCCCTTGTCGGCCGCGACGACCAGGTAGGAGTCGTCGGCGTCGTGCCGGACGACACCCGGCGCCGGGACGGTCTTGCCCTCGATCCGGTTGTCGGTCAGGTCGAGGAGGCCGGAGATGAACATGCGGTAGCAGGCGATGCCCTCGTTGAGCTGGGCGTCGCGGTCGATGCTGGCGTCCCCGCTCGGGGCCGGCGGGCGCTTGACGACGAAGCCGCCCTTCGCGCCGACCGGCACGATCACGGCGTTCTTCACCGCCTGTGCCTTGACCAGGCCGAGGATTTCGGTGCGGAAGTCTTCGCGGCGGTCCGACCAGCGCAGGCCACCGCGCGCGACCTCGCCGAAGCGCAGGTGGACGCCTTCGACGCGCGGCGAGTACACGAAGATCTCGAACTTGGGCCGCGGCTCGGGCAGGTCGGGCACGCCGGCCGGGTCGAGCTTGATCGCCAGGAAGGTCCGCGGCCGCCCGTCGGTGCCCATGACGTGGTAGTTCGTCCGCAGGGTGGCCCGGATGACGGCCATCAGGCGGCGCAGGATCCGGTCCTCGTCGAGGCTGGTGACCTCGTCGATCATCGCGTTCAGCTCGGCGGCGAGCGCCTCGGTGGCGGCCTCGCGGTCGGCGTCGGCGAGCCGGAGGTCGAACCGGGCCTCGAACAGCCGCAGCAGCTTGGTCGCGACCTGGGTGTGGTTCAGCAGCGTGTTCTGGATGTAGTCCTGGGAGAACGCGCTGCCGGCCTGGCGCAGGTAGCGGGAGTAGGCGCGCAGCACGGCGGCCTGGCGCCAGGTGAGCCCGCCGCGCAGGACGAGCCCGTTGAGGCCGTCGACCTCGGCGTCCCCGCGCCAGGCGGCCTCGAAGGCGTCCTGGAACCGCCCGCGCAGCTCCTCGACGGCGTGCTCGTCGGACTCGTCGAGCATCTTCTGGTCGACGCGCAGGCCGAAGTCGTAGATCCAGCACGCGCCGCCGTCCTCGCGGTGCAGCTCGTACGGCCGTTCGTCGACCACCTCGACGCCCATGGCCTGCAGCACCGGGAGCACCTTCGAGAGGGTGACGCCCTCGCCGCGCAGGTAGAGCTTGAAGCGCCGCTCGCCCGGCCCGGCCTCGGCGGGCCGGTAGAACGACAGCGCGAGGTCGCCTTCGTCGGTGAGCGAGTCCAGCGAGCGGAGGTCGCCGAGGGCCTCTTCGGCGGTGAAGTCCTCCTTGTAGCCCTCGGGGAAGACCATGGCGAAGCGCTGGCCCTGCTCGGTGGCCGACTCCTCGCCGACGATGCCGACCGCGACGCCGCCGTCGGCGCGCTCCCGGCGTTCGTCGAGGACCGCCTCGACCATCCGGTCGTCCCAGGTGCGGACGGCGTCGTTCAGCCGGTCCTGGATCTTGAGCGTGTCCGGGTCGAGGCGGCGCGCGGGGTCGGTGTGCACGACGAAGTGCACCTGCGCCAGGACGGTCTCGCCGATCCGGGCGCTGTATTCGAGCTGGGTGCCTTCGAGCTCTTCGAGCAGGACTTCCTGCATCGCCAGCCGCGAGCGCGTGGTGTAGCGGTCGCGCGGGAGGTAGACGAGGCAGGAGTAGAAGCGGCCGTACGGGTCGCGGCGCAGGAACAGCCGCAGCCGGCGGCGGTCGGCGAGGGTGATCGCGCCGGTCGTCGTCGAGTACAGCGAGTCGCTGTCGGCGGAGAAGAGGTCGGCACGCGGCCAGTTCTGCAGGATTTCCAGCATCCGCTGGCCGGAGAACGACTCGATCGGGAAGCCGGCGCGGTGGATGACCTCGCGGACCCGCTTGCAGACGACGGGGATGTCGAGGACGTTCTCGTGCAGCGCGGTGGTGGTGAACATGCCGAGGAATCGGTGTTCGCCGGTGACGTTGCCCCCGGCGTCGAAGGTCTTCACGCCGACGTAGTACGGGTAGACCGGCCGGTGCACGGTCGAGGGCGCGCTCGCCTGGGTCAGCACCAGCAGCGACGGCGCGAGGGCGGACACGGCGGTGTCCGGGCCGGCGGTGAGACCGCGGGCGGCGAGGCTGTCCTGGCGCAGCACGCCGAGGCCGGAGGCCAGGACCGCGCGCAGAGCCGGCTCGTCGGAGTCCGGGTGCGGGTTGTCGATCAGTTCGTAGCGGCGGTAGCCGAGGAAGGTGAAGTGGCCGTCGGCCAGCCAGCGCAGCAGGCGGGCGCCCTCGGCGACCTCCTCCTCGGGCAGCCGCGGCGGTTCGGTCTCCAGTTCGCCCGCGAGCTGGCAGGCGGTCTGGGCCATCTTCTCGGCGTCCTCGACGACCTCGCGGACGTCGCCCAGCACGCTGGAGAGCCGGTTGTCGAGCTCGCGGGCGCGGTTGCGGTCGGTGACGAAGTCGATCTCGACGTACATCCACGACTCGGCGGCCGAGTTCGCGGGCGGCTCGGCCGGGTCCGCTTCGGGGTGGACCTCGAGGAGCTCGCCGGTGAGGTCGCGGCTGACCACGACGATCGGGTGAACGATCCGCTGCACCTGGACACCGTCGCGCGCGAACTCGGCGGCGATCGAGTCGACGAGGTACGGCATGTCATCGGTGACGACCTGCACGACGGTGGCTTCGCGCGCCCACCCGTCTTCGGCGACGGTGGGGTTCAGCAGCCGCACGGCCGGGCGGCCGGGCATCCGCGACTTGGCCAGCTGCAGGTGCGACCGGACGGCGCCGACCAGGTTGACGGGCTCGTCGCCGACGATCTCTTCCGGCGGGATGTGCCGGTAGTAGAGCCGGATGAGCTCACCGATCTCCGGCGCCAGCCCGGCCGCGGCGTCGATCAGGTCGTCCCTGATCTGCTCCGGGCTGGCCGGGGAGCGCTGGCCGAATTCGGGTTCGGTTTCGGCTCCGGTTCCGGGCAGGGACGAGACTCCGGTCGAGCTCATTTGAGGCAACTCTCCAGTTTGCGTGAGGTGGCACCGCGCCGGTTCGGCGTTGAGCCGGCGCACCCCACACTAATGCGCCGCGATCCCGGATCACATGAAGACCCGGGGGTTCCCGCGGGCCCGAAAACCCTTTCCGGGCAGCGGATTCGCGGGATCGGTCAAGCTACTGACGGGTTGTCTCCGGGGCAGCGGCGCGGCGCTGACCAGCCGCGCGGCGAGGGCGTTACCGTGAGCGGAGCCAACGTGATCGGTTCAGTTGATCGGCGGCCGAGCCGCTGGGCGAACGCTGTCGGCCGGTCGGCGACGGCGCGGTGCGACGGATCCCACTGGAATCGTCCGGCGGGTGTCCCAGCGACCGGACCCCCGGGTCGGGTGAACGGTCCGCTGTGGTCGGCGGACAGCGGCGAAACTGTCGGTGGTGGCGGGTAGCGTGGAAAACGGGGGGCGCCCCGGCGGCCGGCTCCGGCTTCGACTTCGCGTGCCTGGGTCAGTCGCGGGAACCGTGGCCGCGGGTGTCCGGGACCTCGGCGCCGTGGCCGTTGCGGCCGTGACCGTTGCGGCGGCCCGTGTCCTGGGAGCCCAGCTGCTTGACGAGCGCCGCCGCGCTGGCCGTGCCCGCCTGGTGTTCCGCGAGGGCGCGGGCGAGCAGGTCCGCCAGCCCGGCGTCCGGGGGCGGCTCGTCCTCGGCGATCGCGCGGGCGTAGCTCTCCGGGAACGGGGCCGTCGCCGGCGTCCAGTGGCCGAAGTCCTCCATCGGCTCCAGCGACGGTGGCATCCGCAGCCGCGGCAGCCAGGGCTCGGCTTCGTCGCGGTAGTCCGGCACCGAGGGCGGTTCGTCCTCCGGGCGCGGCGGCGGCGCGAGTTCCGGCTCGGGCCGGGCCGGTTCACGGGGGCTTTCGGCGTCCTCCGCCCGGCGGCGGCCGCCCGCTCCCCCGGCAGCGGAGATGCCCAGCCGGTCGAGCACCGACCGCGCGGCCACCGACCCGTGCTCGGCATCGTGCCGCGTGGACGGCTGCGGTTCCCGTGGCCGTTCGTACGGTTCCCGCTCGGCGGCGGGAGCAGGCGCGAGCGGCAGCGCCGGCGTGACCCGCGTAGGCGCCGACTCCCGCTCGGCGGCGGTCTCCCGCAGCCGAGCCTCGGCGAGCGCGGCCCAGGAGAACTTGGTCTTGCCGCTGTCGGCGGCCGCCGGTTCCGGCAGCTCGGCAACATCGGGTTGACGCACAGCCTCGCGCGGCGGCCGCCCTTCGCCGGGCTCGGCCCGGCGTTCCGCCTCACGCACCTCGACCGGCTCCGGCTCCCGCGGCTCAGCGCGGTATTCGACCTCGCGCGCTTTGGCGGGCTCAGCTCGGTACTCGGGCTCCCGCTTAGTCCGCGATTCGGCGGGCTCGGGCCGGTACCGCGGTTCTCGCTCGGGCCGCGACCCGGCAGCTTCGGACCGCACCGCCGACCGTGCCTCGGCCTCCGTGCGGAACTCCGGTTCCCGCGACCGCGAGCCGCCAGCCTCCGACCGCGACCCGGCCGCACCCGCCCGCGCCTCAGCCTCCGACCGGTACCCAGCCTCGGCACGGAACTCCGGCTCCCGCGCCCCGGCCGCACCCGGCCGCGCCTCAGCCTCCGACCGGTACCCCGGCTCCCGCGACCGCGACCCACCGGCCTCCGACCGCAGCTCCACCGCCGGCCGCGCCTCGACGTCCGCCTGAGCCACCCCGCGGCCCGGCCGCGCCTCAACCTCCGGCTGCCGCTCCGCCACGACCGGCTCCGGCCGAACCCTCGCCGCCGGCGGTGGGCCGTCGTCGCGGATTGCCGGCATCAGCGTCGTCTCGGCCACGTCCGCCGTCACCCGCGGGCGCTCGAACGACCACGCCGGCTGCCGCGGGGGCGCCTCCTCGCGACCGAACGACCACGCCGGCGCCGGCTGCGTCTGTGCCGGCTGCGTCGGTGCCGGCTGCGAAGCCGCCGGCGGCACCGGAACCGAAACCGCCGCGGGCAAGGCCGGGACCGGCCGCGACGGCACCGCCTTCAGCACCTCGTCCAGGTCGACCGACGCCGGTTCCCCGGTCCCGAACTCGCCCGCCAGCACGCTGCACGCCTGCCGCCGGGCCCGGGCGTGCAGCTGCTCCGCCGCGCGCGAGCGGTACAGGCACGCGATGGCCTCCTCCGCCTGGCCGAACCGCTCCTCCAGCTGGGCCAGCTCCAGCCACAACCGGGCCGTGATCGCCGGCAGGCCGTGCCGGTCGGTGCTCGCCACCGCTTCGCGGACCAGCTCGGTCGCCGCCTCGCCCGAGCCCGCCGGCAGGTGGACCCGGGTCGCGACGGCCAGCCGCAGCCAGCCCATCGGGGCGACGCCCGCCGCGCGCACCGGCTCGGCCAGCACCGGCTCGGCGATCTCGTACGCCATTTCCGCATCGCCGCGGTCCAGCAGCGTGCTCACCAGCAGCAGGACCAGCCGGATGCGGACCAGGCCGCCGTCGTCGGCCGGGTTGTCGAGCTTCTCCAGGAAACCGAGCCCGGTCCGGGCCGCGTCGGCCGCCGCCGTCAGGTCGCCGTGGCGGCGCCGGTGAGACGCCGTGCCGACGCGCAGCAGCGCCCGCACCAGCAGCTGGGTGTCGGCGCCCAGGGATTCGTCGCCGGCGACGAGCTTGTCCGCCTCGACGAGCACGCGGTCCAGCTCCGACTTGCGCCCGAGCTGGCCGAGGCCGCCCACCAGGTGGCACAGCGCGGCCGCGCGGTGCACCGGCGAGACGACCGGGTCGGTCAGCACCGGCCGAAGCGCGGCGAGGCCGGTCAGCGGCACGCCCAGGCTGCGGGCGCACACCGCGAGGTCGATGCGCAGGCGCGCGGCGATGTCGCCGTAGCCGGCGTGCTCGGCCGCGCGCAGGGCCGCGACCGCGCGCCCGACCGTGCCCGGCCGGTCACCGAGCCGGACGCGTGAGGACACGACCAGGCTCTCGGCCCGGATCCACTGCTCGTCGGCCCCGGCGGCCTCCGCCAGTGCGGCCGCTCGCTCGCCGAGGACCAGCGCGAGCTCGGGCGCCCGCAGGTGCAGGGCGTCCGCCCGCTCGATCAGCCGGCCGACTGCGGAGAGGGTTCCCCCGGCATTGGCGGAGCGCCCGCCCTCCCGTTGGGAGGACGGGCCCGTCCGGTGCGCTTTGCTGGCTTCCACGGGGAAACCCGCCCCCTCAGTCGCGGGTCAGCTTGCGGTGGGTGACACGGTGCGGGCGGGCAGCCTCGGCGCCCATCCGCTCCACCTTGTTCTTCTCGTACCCCTCGAAGTTGCCCTCGAACCAGAACCACTTGGCCGGGTCTTCGTCCGTGCCTTCCCAGGCCAGGATGTGCGTCGCGACCCGGTCCAGGAACCACCGGTCGTGCGAAATCACGACGGCGCAGCCGGGGAACTGCTCCAGCGCGTTCTCCAGCGAGCCCAGCGTCTCGACGTCCAGGTCGTTCGTCGGCTCGTCGAGCAGGATCAGGTTCCCGCCCTGCTTGAGCGTCAGCGCCAGGTTGAGCCGGTTGCGCTCACCACCGGAGAGCACGCCCGCCGGCTTCTGCTGGTCCGGGCCCTTGAAGCCGAACGCGCTGACGTACGCGCGTGACGGCATTTCGGTCTGGCCGACGTGGATGTAGTCCAGCTCGTCGGAAACGACCTGCCAGACGGTCTTCTTCGGGTCGATCCCGCCGCGGTTCTGGTCCACATAGGACAGCTTGACCGTTTCGCCGATCTTGACCTCGCCGGCGTCCGGTTCCTCGAGCCCGACGATGGTCTTGAACAGCGTGGTCTTGCCGACGCCGTTCGGGCCGATCACGCCGACGATGCCGTTGCGCGGCAGGTCGAACGACAGGCCGTCGATGAGCACGCGGCCGTCGAAGCCCTTCTGCAGCTTCTGGACCTCGACCACGACGTTGCCCAGCCGCGGGCCCGGCGGGATCTGGATCTCTTCGAAGTCGAGCTTGCGGTGCTTGTCCGCCTCCGCCGCCATCTCCTCGTAGCGGTCGAGCCGCGAACGGGACTTGGTCTGACGCGCCTTGGCGTTGGACCGCACCCACTCGAGCTCGGTCTTCAGGCGCTTCGCGAGCTTCGCGTCCTTCTTGCCCTGGACCTCGAGGCGCTCGCGCTTCTTCTCCAGGTACGTCGAGTAGTTGCCCTCGTAGCCGACGACGCGGCCGCGGTCCAGCTCCATGATCCACTGGGCCACGTTGTCGAGGAAGTACCGGTCGTGGGTGACGGCGAGGACAGCACCGGCGTAGCGGGCCAGGAACTGCTCCAGCCACAGGACACTTTCGGCGTCCAGGTGGTTGGTGGGCTCGTCGAGCAGCAGCAGGTCGGGCGCCGACAGCAGCAGCTTGCACAGCGCGACCCGGCGGCGCTCACCACCGGAGAGGTGGGTGACGCCTTCGTCCGGCGGCGGGCAGCGCAGCGCGTCCATGGCCTGCTCGACGGTCGAGTCGAGCTCCCAGGCGTCGGCGTGGTCGAGCTCCTCCTGGAGCTTGCCCATCTCCTCGAGCAGCTCTTCGGAGTACTCGGTCTCCATCAGCTTGAGGACCTCGTTGTAGCGGTCCAGCTTGGTCTTGATCTCGCCGAGGCCCTCCTCGACGTTCTGCCGGACCGTCTTGTCCTCGGTGAGCTCCGGCTCCTGCATGAGGATGCCGACGCTCGCACCGGGCTGGAGGAACGCTTCGCCGTTGCTGGCCTGCTCGATCCCCGCCATGATCTTGAGAACGGTGGACTTACCGGCACCGTTCGGCCCCACCACGCCGATCTTGGCGCCGGGGTAGAACGCGGTGCTGACGTCGTCGAGGATGACCTTGTCCCCGACGGTCTTGCGCACCTTCTTCATGGTGTAGATGAACTCGGCCATACCCACGATCGTAGAGCGCTCGTGATCGCGGCTCGACGCCGGTCACCACCGGACTACCGAAAGTCAGCCCGAGATCACCGGAAGCACTGTTTCCGACGGCCGGAAGCGCCCTCAACCTCAACTGGAACCCGAGGGTCGGTTGCCCTCGGCGAGGTTCTTCAGCATCGCGTTGTAGGCGTTCAGCTCTTCGTCACCCGTAGCCGCTTCGCGCCGGTCACGCCGCTTCGCCTCGCGCTCGTCCTGGCGCGACCACTGCACCAGCAGCGCGATCAGCACCAGCAGCACCGGGACCTCGCCGGCGGCCCACGCGATGCCGCCGCCGAGCCGCTGGTCGGTGAGCAGGTCGGGGACCCACGGCAGGTGCAGCTGGCTGTAGAAGGCCTGTCCGATGACGGTCTGCTTGCTCATCAGGATCACGCCGAAGAACGCATGGAACGGCATCGCGGCGAACATCATCCCGAGCCGGCCGAGGTACGGGATCCGCCGCGGCGCCGGGTCCACGCCGATCACCGGCCAGTAGAAGACGTACCCGGCGAGCAGGAAGTGCCCGTTCATCACCAGGTGCGCCCAGTGGTACGGCAGCGCGTTGTCGAACAGGCCGGAGAAGTACAGCGCGTAGAACGACCCGACGAACAGCAGCAGCGCGACGACCGGGTGCGTCAGGAACCGCGAAACCGGGGAGTGCACGAAGGCGACGATCCACTCGCGCGGCCCGGGCGGGGCGTCCTTGCCCGCGGCCGGCAGCGCGCGCAGCGCGAGCGTCACCGGGCCGCCGAGCACGAACAGCACCGGCACCACCATCGACAGCAGCATGTGGTTGCCCATGTGGACGCTGAACATCGCGGGCGCGTACCGGCCGATCCCGGACGACGTCGCGATCAGCAGCACCACGCAGCCGGCGATCCAGACGACCGTGCGGCCCACCGGCCAGCTGTCGCCGCGTTGCAGCAGCCGCCGCACCCCGGCGAGGTAGAGCCCGCCGAGCACCAGCGCCAGGGTGCCGTAGACCAGGTCGAAGCGGGTGTCGAAGAGCAGCCGCAACGCCGTCGGGGCGCCGTCGAGGTCGTAGCCGATCAGCAGCTCGGTGGTCGACGGCTGGGTGATCGCGTCGGCCGGCGGCGGCGTCCTGGCCAGCCCGGAGGCGATGCCGATGGTGACGAACATGATCAGGATCTCGACCGCGGCCAGGCGCAGCAGCTGGGCGCCGCCCTTGCCGTCGACGAGGTTCGCGACGCCCTTTTCGCGTTGCTGGTGGCCGAACACGCCGAGCAGCAGCAGCGCCACCGTCTTGGCCACGACGAGCAGGCCGTAGTCGGTGGTGAACAGGTCGTTGAGGCCGATCCGGACCAGCGCGTTGACCGCGCCGGAGAGCGCCATCACGATCCAGCAGACCAACGCCAGCTTCGAGAACCGCTGCGCGGCCAGGCTCAGGTGGGTCCCGCGGCGGTAGCCCAGCGCCAGCAGCGCGACCAGCCCGCCGACCCAGAGCGCGGCGGCGACCAGGTGGAACAGCAGGCTGTTGGTGGCGATGTCGTGCGAGCCGCCGCTGGCCGAATGCCCGGTGACCGCGACCGGGACCAGCCCGCCGACGGCCGCGAAGAACAGCACCGCGGTCCAGCCCCAGGACAGCGCCAACCGGCAGCCGAGGGCGACCAGGACCGCGATCAGCGCCGTCCACAGCCACGCCTTGGGCTGTTCGATGGCGCCGACGAGGTCGAGCAGCGTCTGCGGGTCCAGGACGTCGCCGAACGGCTTTCCGGCCGTGTCGGCGGCGGTGAAGGCGACCGAAAGCAGGGCCGCGCCGAACCACACCCAGGCGGCGATCCCGGCCGCGCGCAGGGCGCCGTAGCCGTCGGGCCCGAGCGTCCCGGACTTCTGCGGCGGCACCAGGAAGGCGGCCAGCAGCAGCGACCCGACGCAGATCGTCGACGCGGCTTCGGACAGCACCCGCATGACGGTGATGCCGTACTTGGTGACCAGCCCCGGGTCGGGCAGGCCGGCGATGACGTAGCCGGCCCCGCCGGTCAGCGCGATCAGGCCGATCGCGACCACCGCGGCCAGCAGCACGCCGACCGACAGCAGCGGCAGCACGCTCGCCCGGCGCTGCGTGGGGACCTCGGGCTTCGTCACGGGCTCGCTGGACACGCCCCTGAGGGTATGCCCCGCCCCCGTCAGGCCCGCGTGACGGGCAGGATGGCGCCGTGAAGCTGATCCTCCTGCGGCACGCCGAGTCGCTCGGCAACGTCGACGAACTCGCCTACACGCGGATCCCCGACCACGCGCTGCCGCTGACCGCGAAGGGGCGGCAGGAGGCCGCGGCGGTGGCGCCGGAGATCAGGCGGCTGCTCGACGGGGCCCGGCCCGCGGTGTACGTCAGCCCGTACCTGCGCACGCGGGAAACGTTGCGGCTGCTGGACGTCGAAGCGTCGTGCGAGCGGCTGGTCCAGGAACCGCGGCTGCGCGAACAGGACTGGGGCAACCTGCAGGACCCGGCCGACCAGGAGGTCCAGAAGGCGCGGCGCCACGAGTTCGGCCACTTCTTCTACCGGCTGCCGTTCGGCGAGTCGGGCGCGGACGTCGACGACCGCGTCGCGGCGTTCCTGTCGGACCTGCGCCAGCGCGACGAAGCTCACCCCGAGACGGTGCTGATCGTCTCGCACGGGCTGACGCTGCGGCTGCTGTGCCGCCGGCTCTTCGGCTGGAGCATCGAGCTGTTCGAGTCCCTGTCCAACCCGGCGACCTGCGAACACCGCGTCCTCACGGAGTCCGACGGCAAGTGGTCGCTGGACCGCCCGTTCGCGCAGTGGCGGGACTCACCCGACGGGGAAACGCAGCTCTAACGGCGCGGTCAGCACGACGCGGGTGCCCTGGCCGGGCGCCGAGTCGATGCGCGCGGCGCCGTCGATCTCGGCCAGCCGCGCGTGGATCGAGTTCTCGATGCCGAACCCGGCGCGGCGCGCGCCGAGGTCGAAGCCGGTTCCGTGGTCCCGCACCGACACCGTGACACTGCCTTCGCGGGCTTCGAGACACACCACGGCCTTCGCGGTTCTCGCGTGCTTCAACGTGTTTCGCAGCGCTTCGCGCGTTGCGTCGTGAAGCGCGTTGACGACGGCTTCGGGGACGTCGGTGGGCTTCGCGAGCACGACGAGGTCGACGCGGAGGCCCTCGGCCGTCATCTCGACGGCCAGTGCACCGAGGCGGTGTTCGAGCCCGCCCGGCTCGGCGGGCGCGTCGCCGTCAAGGCTGAGCCGCAGGCGCAGCGCGTGCGCACGGGCCGTGCGGCGCACCTGGTCAAGGCTGCCCCGCGGGTCGAGCGTGTCCCCGGGCGCGGGCAGCGCGAGCGACTCCATCACCTGCAGCACGGTGTCGTGGACGTCGCGGCGGTGCCGCTCCCGTTCGGCGGCCCGGCCGCGCTGCTCGCCGAGCCCGAGCGCGAACCGCATGGCCCCGGCGACGAGCAGCACGATCGCCAGCGCCGTCACGGCCGCCGCGACCAGGGCGAGCAGGATCCACGTCGCGGGCGCCGACGTGCCCGACACCGCGGCCATGCCGTACCGCAGGAGCAGCGCGCCGGCGATCGCGACCGCCCCGGCCGGCGCCCCGCGCAGCAGGGTCCAGACCATGACGGTGCCCATGATGTTCGGCCAGGCCAGGGTCAGCAGCTCGGGTGACCGCGCCGCGAACACGGCCGCGGCGAGGCTGGTGATGAGCGTGTACGCGGTGTCGGCGGCCAGTACCGGCCGGATCCCGGTGGCCCGGCGGAAGACCCAGGCCACTTCGAGGAGGTTCGGCACCAGGTAGAGGACGACGGCGAGCGACAGCACCGGCGCGCTCAGCGGGCCGCCGGACCACACCGCCTGCAGGAACAGCGCGAGCCGGAACGCGACCGGCACCAGCACGAGCCGCGGCACGGCGTCCTGCACGAGCGTAAGTCCCGTTCCGCCGAACCGCCCGCTCCGGCCGGCGAGCGCCCCCGCGCCGCCGAGCAGCACAACCCTCACGA
The DNA here is from genome assembly GCF_040609695.1 of Amycolatopsis sp. NPDC004625. NCBI lineage: Bacteria > Bacillati > Actinomycetota > Actinomycetes > Pseudonocardiales > Pseudonocardiaceae > Amycolatopsis > Amycolatopsis sp. NPDC004625. The sequence continues at coordinate 68,631 of NZ_JBEXKX010000022.1, read as the reverse complement.
CGTCCTCCCCGGATCAAGGCGCCCCCGCCTTGATCAGCCGACCTGAAATTGAAACGTCGCCGTATTCATTTCAGTTTACCGACGGGGATCAGCTTGCCTCGCGCACCGGGAGACTGTCAACGCCCTCGCCGTGGCGAAAACGGCAGCTGCGGCACGGATTTCGTGCCCTCGGGCGTCATCGGCCGATCATCGCGTCCGCTTCTTCCCGTCGTCGCGACCGCCGGGCGGCGACGGCGGCGGGCAGGATCAGCGCCGCGACGAGCGCGGCGAAACCGAACGCGACGGCGTAGCCGGCCACCTGCGCGATGCCGCCGACGATCGGCGGGCCACCGAGGAACCCGGTGTAGGCGATGGCCGTGACGAAGCCGATCTCGCGCTCGCCGCCCGTGCCGTCGCCGCGCTTGCCCGCGTCCCCGGCGAGGCTGAGGGCGAGCGGGAACGACGCCGCGAGCCCGGCGCCGGCCAATGCGAAGCCGAGGTAGCCCGCGGCGGCGGCCGGGATCGCGGCCGCGGCGAGCAGGCCGGCCGCGGCCAGCGCGGCGCCCGCGGCGAGGCAGCGCGTGGGGCCGAACCGGCGTTGCGCCCACGGCCCCGCCAGCCGGGTCAGCGCCATGACCAGCTGGAACCCGGCGAACGCGAGCGCCGCGGCGCCCTGGCCGACGCCGCGTTCGACGGTCATCAGCAGCGCGGACCAGTCCGAGGAGGCGCCTTCGGCGATGGCCGAGCACAGCGCGACCGCGGCGAGCAGCCACAGCACCGGACGGCGGATCGGCGCGCGGCCGGGCTTTTCGGCGGGCGTTCCGGAGGGGGCGGGCCGGATGCCCGGGACGGCGCGGACGATCACCAGCAGGATCGCGACGGCGACGACGGCGGCCACGCTGAGGTGGCGCGCCGGGGACCAGCCGTGGCCGGCGGCGAGGCCCGCGGCCAGCGAACCGGCGAGCGCGCCGAAGCTGAACCCGGCGTGGAACACCGACATGATCGGCCGGCCGAGCCGTCGTTCGACCGCCACGCCGGCGACGTTCATCGCGACGTCGAGCATCCCGACGCTCGCGCCGATCACCAGCAGGGCCCCGGCCAGCAGCGGAACGGTGGGCGCGAAGCCGATCAGGACCAGCGAGACGGCGGCCATGGCGGTGCTCCCCGCGACGACCGCCCGGGCGCCCGACCGCTCGATCAGCCGTCCGGCCACCGAGGCCGCGGCGAGCATCCCGGCGCTGGCGCCGAGCAGCGCGAGACCGAACACGCCCGGCGAGGCGTGCACGTGGGCGGACAGTGCGGGCGTGCGTGAGGCCCAGGAGCCCAGCGCGAGGCCGTTGAGCGCGAACACGGCGAAGACGGCGGTCCGGTCCTGCATGCTCTTCAGCGTGACTGAAGCGCTTCAGAATGTCCACGGCTAGACTGCGCGAATGACCCGGCGGCGCCGTCCCACGCTCGACGACGTGGCCCTCGCCGTCGGTGTCTCGCGAGCCACCGTCTCGAACGCCTACAACCGGCCTGACCAGCTGTCCGCGCGGCTGCGGGACGAGGTGCTGCGGATGGCCGCCGAGCTGGGCTACGCCGGCCCGGACCCCACCGCGCGCAGCCTCGCGACCAGCCGGACGGGCGCGATCGCGGTGCTGCTCGACACGTCGCTGTCGACGGCGTTCTCGGACCCGGCGCTGTCGCTGACGCTGGACGCGCTGGCCCGTGTGGTCGATCCGCGGGGGCACGCGCTGCTGCTCCTGCCGGGTGGCGCGGGCGGCGGGCCGCCCGCCGAGCGGGTGCTGGCCGCGCAGGCCGACATCGCGGTCGCGTATTCGCTGGCCGACGGCGTCCCGGCGCTGGATTCGGTGCGGACGCGCGGGCTGCCGCTGGTGGTGATCGACCAGCCGCTGGTGCCGGGCGCGGCGCGGATCGGCTGCCAGGACCGGCTCGGTGCGGCGCTGGCCGCGCGGCACCTGCGGGAGCTGGGGCACCGGCGGTTCGGGATCTTCGCCGCGCACAGCCACGTGCGGCCGGGCGGGGGTGCGTTGACCGCTTCGGAGGCTGCGGGGGCCGCCTTTCGCGACACGCGGGAGCGACTGGGCGGCTACCTGGGTGAGCTGCCGTCGTGCGAAGTCGTGCTGCACGAGGCCGCGGGGTTGAGCGCGGAGAGTGCGCTGGACGGGGCGTTCGCGCTGCTGGGGGCGTCGCCGCGGCCGAGTGCGGTGCTGTGCATGTCCGACCAGCTCGCGCTGGCGGTGCTGGCGGCGGCGCGGCAGCTGGGGATCGACGTGCCGGGGGAGCTTTCGGTGGTGGGCTTCGACGACAGCCCGCCGGCGTCGTGGTCGTCGCCGCCGTTGACCACGGTGCGGCAGGATCTCGCGGCCAAGGGGCGGATCGCCGGGGAGCTGGTGCTTTCGCTGCTGGACTCTGCTGCTCCTTCTGCTGCTTCTGCTTCTGCTTCTGCTGCCGCCTCGGCCTCGGCGGAGGTGCCGGTTTCGCTGGTGGTGCGGGGCAGCACGGGCCCCGCGTAACACCGTTCCCCCGTTCCCGCAAGACCCGATCGCGAACCTGTGGACAACCATTCCCGCACCGCCCGGTTGTCCACAGATCCGAAATTGCGGGCTGACAGATCCCCCACCACCCGCCAATCTGAAATCACACGTTCACCGCGGCCCGCAAGAGCCGCGATTCCGGAGGGGAAATCCACCATGTCCGCACTTCGTCTTCGTTCCCGCCTGCCCCACATCGTGGTCCTGGCCATGATCGGCCTGTTGACCAGCGTCGGAGCCGCCCAGGCCGACACCGACCCCGGCTGCCGCAAGGGCGAGTTCTGCGTGTGGCCGTCCGACGGCTACGGCGGGAAAATCCAGCGTTTCGACCTGCGCTCGGCCAATACCGAGGAATGCCTGCCCCTGCCGGAAGGATTCGACGGGTCGTCGTTCGCGAATCTGATGACCCGCGATGTCACGGTGTACCAGGACAGCGAATGCTCGACCGAGGGAGATTTCGTCACCTACCCGGGTGGCGGCACGTACGTGCCGAACGCCCCGTTCCTCGTCCGCGGCATCCAGATCTGGGAGTGACCCCCTGACCCGGGCCCGCCCGCCGTCCGCTCCAGGGGGAGAGCCGGCTCGCGGCGGCGGCCGAGCCCGACCGGGGCCGCTCCCCCGCAGCGGCCCCACCCCGTGGGCGCGCCCCAGCGGCGGGGCGCGCCCACGGGCTTCCCAAAGCGCCCATCGCGCCAGCTCCGCCCGCTGCGGCGGGCAAGGGCGGCACGTGGACGCCCGCGGCTCCAAGGGGCGTTTCGCGGGCCGGACATCGGGCCAGTTCCTTACCCGCTGCAGCAGGTAAGAGCGGCGCATGGCCACCCACGGCTCCGAGGGGCGATTCAACGCCGGAGATCACACGCCCCACCGCGGCGAGCAAGGAGCAGCACATGACCACCCCAGAGCTCCAAGCGGCGCCGCGCGGGCCGGACATCCCACACCGCACCGACCCCACCCATTACGGCGAGCAAGGAGCAGCGCATGGCCACCCACGGCTCCGAACGGCGCCTCCCTGCCCCTGAGTGGACCCCTGGCGTGTGCAGCGGTCACCAAGGACTCGGGGAAGTCTGGCGGGCTCTCGGAGACCCTGTGGCCGCGTTTGCGGACCGCAGCCGGCTCCAAGGTCGCCACCGCAGGCCTTCGCCCTGCGCAGGGCGGTCATCGAGGGGGCCGTGAAGCAGCCTTGCAGGCTCGGTGCCCACCCGCGGGCGCCGGAAGGCGTCTTGGCAGGCAGGGACCCTGAACAGAGCCCTGCTTCCACGGAAATCGCGACGAGGCAGGCCCCGCCCGTTGCGGCGGGCAAGCAGCGGCGCGTGGACGCCCACGGCGCTGCCTGCCCGGCCGCAGGTCGCGGGCGAGCAGGGTTCTGGCTGGACCGAGCAAGAGCCTTCTGACCGTCAGATTACAGGTTCCGGCGGCGGGGAGAAGCCCACTCGGTGACGCTCAGCACTTCCCCGGACACAGGAGGAGGGTCCGCACCACTTTCGCGAATTACGTCGAACGAGACCTGAAACGATTCGCCGGTGTCGAACGATCGAGTGGATGGTGACGACTAAGCTGCCAGTGCCGGGTTACCGGCAGCGGCCGTCGGCGCGGGCCCTCGTAGCTCAGCTGGATAGAGCAAGAGCCTTCTAATCTCTAGGTCGCAGGTTCGAGTCCTGCCGGGGGCGCCACCAGGGAAGACGCCGTGCGCAGCCGCGCACGGCGCACCCCGGGCCGGTGACCGGCCCCACAGCTCGGCCCGCGATTTTGCTCCCACTGTGGACGGTCCCGTTTCTCGCTCGATCCGTGCAACGGACTCCGGAAGGCGCACCGCGTAAGCGCCCAGGTGGCCCAACGAACCTGGAACGAGTTCTTCCCGAGACAACCTTGTTATCCAACCGATCGAGCGACCCCAAAACCACACGATCGAGTGAACCCCGCAACGGACAGGCCCCCAGGTGAACCCCGAAATCCCAGGCGGCCGCCACCACCGGCGCCGGCAGAACACCACGACCCGCGCAACGCTCGACGAAGCACGCCGAGCAGGTCTGGTCCAACGCCATTTGACGAAGCTCCGGTACCTGGCCGACCGCGCCCGCGCCTCACCGGAACCCGAACTGCCGGCACCGGAGACCCCGACCGACCCCCGGCCCTCCACATCGGACGCGGCCTGACAGAAGGCTTCGGGCCAGCGCGCCACGCTGAGCCCGCCTTCGGGCAGCGCATCCGCTGGTTCCGGGGTGAAGGCCCGGCGAACCTGCCGAGGCCCGGGAGGGCCCCGGCCCGCATGCCCCAGCGGGCCGGGGCCGCTCGAACTCTCGGTCGCGCACCCGCCAGCCGACGACCGGCGGGCGCACATCGTGCCTTTCGCAGCCAATCAGCGGGCCGGCGCCTGCTACGAGCGCGAAGGCGGCGCTGTCGTCCGGAGACCGAAGAGCCCGGGGGGCTGGCGGCCGGACAGCCGGGCGGCCCGGGAACCGGGGCTGGGAGCTGGGAGCGACCAAGGCACGAGGCGAGCGGCCGCCAGTCAAATGGACCGGACCACTGAAGTCCCGCGGTCTTGCCCCGCGGTCTTGCCCCGCGGCCTTATCCCGCGGCCTTATCCCGCGGCCTTATCCCGCGGCTTTGTCCCGCGACCTTGCACTGCGACCTTGTCCCGCGGCGTTGCGCCGCGGTCTTGGCCCCGCGGCTTGTCCCGCGACCCTTGCGCTGCGGCCTTGTCTCCCGACCATGCCCCCCCCCGTGCCGAGCTGGCCGACGGCCACCTCGTGCGGCAGCGCCGACCGCAACCCGAGCACACCACCGTGGCGAAAGCCCGCGACCCCACTCACGGCAACCCAGCTCAAGCGGCGCGCAACCCGCCATCCGCCACTGTCCCGGCAGCGCGCGTCGCCAGCAGGCCCTTTCCGTGGAGCCAGCGGATCGTGTCCGCCAGTGTCTCGCTCAACTCCCTGCTCGGCCGGCCGCTCTCCCCCACCCGCGCGTCGCACGCGCACGTGTACATCGCGCCGTACTCCGCTGGGATGTGCCATGGCCAGGCTCGCTGTACCCAGCCCGTCACCACCCCCAGCGGGAGCATCGCGCGGGCCGGCAAATACACCGACGGCAACCTACGTCCCGTCACCTCGCGCAGCGTTGCCACGAACTCGCGCGTGCTCACGTACCTTCCCGGCGCGAAATGGCGGTTGCCCGATGGGCCCGTTCCGGTGATCAATGCCGCGTGGAGGGCCGCCGTGTCTCTGATGTCGCCCATCGGGAGACCGCCCGTCGGCCACACCGGCATCAATCCCCGCAATGTGTTGCGGAGTCTTGTCACCTGGTCGCCCAGCTTCGGGTCGTGGGGGCCCAGCAGGGCCGGTGGGTACGTGATCGTCACCGGTACCCCCGCCGCCTGGTGGGCTCGGGCCACCGACTCCGCCGCCGCCTTGGCCGCCAGGTACCTCTCGCGGGGGTGGCCCACCGGGGTGTCCGGGACCAACGGGCGTCCCGGGGACGGCAACAGCGCTCCGAAACTCGACACGTACACGATCCGGCCGGTTCCCGCCCTGCGGGCCGCCTCCAGGATGCGCTCGGTGCCCGCCACGTTCGTGCGGGACATCTCGCGATGGCTCCGGCTGTCGAAGGAATACACCGATGCCGCGTGCAGGACCGCGTCCGCTCCGCGGAGCAGGCGGTCGGCTCCGAAGCGGTCCAGGACGTTGCCCGTGACCACGTCCACCGCCGCCGGGTTCACGCCCAGCGGGGCCAGTGCTCGCTCCACTGTGGACTCGTCGCGGACGAGGAGCCGGACGCGGTGGCCCGCCTTCACCACCGCCGCCGTCGAATGGGCTCCCACGTAGCCCGTTGCGCCCGTGATGCTGACCAACATCGGACCTCCGGATGACGAACGGGGCCGCCGCCCGCGGGTGCGGGTGGCGGCCCCGGCTCGGTCGGACCTAGATGTAGAGCGTGTTCGGCTCGAGGCCGCACAGCACGCGGCCGTACAGCTCGAAGTTCGTGTTCGGGTGCATCAGCGCGTGCTGGTTGACCGTCAGGATGTCACGGTGGAAGCGCTGGATCGGGATTCCCTTGTAGATGGACGTCCCGCCGCTCGCGTTGGCCAGGATGCCGATCGCCTCCTTGGCCAGCTGGATCACGCTGCCGACGTCGGCGCGGGTGCGGGCGCGCTCCTCGAGCTTCCACTCGGTGCCCTCCGTGCACTTGCGGTCCACCAGATCACCCGCACGCCAGGCGTGGAACGCCGCCTGGTCCGTCTTCAACGCCGCCTCGGCCACCTGGAAGTGCGTGATCGGGGCCTCGCGCTGGCTGTCGTAGTTGGTGTACGTGATCTTGCGTTCCGGCAGGCGGTCGAGGAACACGTCCATCGCGCCGCGGGCCATGCCGACGATCGCGCCCGTGGACGAGGCCGCCGCGACCGGCATCAGGGGGGCCCGGTAGATCGGGGAGTTCGCGTTGCGCTTGGACGCGCTCTGGCCGGACAGCACCACCGGCAGCGGCAGGACCCGCTCCTGCGGGACGAACAGGTCCTTCGCGAACGTGCTGATGCTGCCCGTGCCGCGCAGGCCCGAGGTGTCCCAGTCGTCCATCACCAGCAGGTCCGACAGCGGCACCAGCGCCATCACCGGGTACGGCTCGCCGTCCGGCGGGACCAGGATCGCGATGATCTCCTGCCACTGCGCGTGGTGGGCGCCGCTGATGAAGCCCCACTTGCCGTTCACCGTGATGCCGCCCTCGACCGGGGTGGCCATCGCCGACGGGCTCAGCGTGCCGCAGATGCGCGTGTCCGGGGTCGCGAACACCTCTTCCTGGACCTCGTCCGGGAACTGGCACGCCATCCAGGTCGGGATCCAGTACACCGAAGCGACCCAGGCCGTCGAGGGGCAGCCGCGGCCAAGCTCGGTCGCGACCTCGGTGAGCGTCGTGGTGTCGGCCTCGTAGCCGCCGAAGTGCTTGGGGCGCCGCAACTTGAAGACCCCGGCGTCGGCCAGGGCCTCGATGGTCTCTTCCGGCAGCCGGCGGTTTTCCTCGGCCCACAGCGACTGCTTGCGCAGGGACGGGATCAGCTCCGACACCTTGCGCACGATTTCCTCGCGCGTGGGGATCGTCGTGGCCAAGATATCCTCCAAAGGGAACGGACAAAAGCGCGAGGTGTCCACGGACATTCCGGGTTCGAGACTGCCCCCGGGGACCCGCGTCGCGCATCTCCTCCTTTGCGGCCGGGCCCCGCCGGTCCCGCGCAGGCGCAACCACCGCATTCCCAAGGATGTCAGCCCGGATGAGCCGGTGTGATGCTCGGAGCCGAGCGAGTTCGCCGAAGGGGTGACAGGCATGCCAGCTGACGACACCGGTGCGCACATGGCGGGGCAGACCCGGCCGCTGACCGGGGCCGAATACATCGAAAGCCTGCGCGACGACCGGGAAATCTACCTCTACGGTGAGCGGGTCAAGGACGTGACCCAGCACCCCGCGTTCCACAACCCGGTGCGGATGACGGCCCGGCTCTACGACGCGCTGCACGACCCGCAGTACCGCGACGTCCTCACCACCGCCACCGACGCGGGCGGCCCCGGCGGGTACACCCACCGCTTCTACACCACGCCGCACAGCGCCGACGACCTCGTCGCCGACCAGCAGGCCATCGCCCAGTGGGCGCGGCTGAGCTACGGCTGGATGGGGCGCTCGCCGGACTACAAGGCGTCGTTCCTCGGGACGCTCGGCGCGAACGCCGACTTCTACAACCCCTTCGCCACCAACGCCCGCCGGTGGTACAAGGAGTCGCAGGAAAAGGTCCTGTACTGGAACCACGCGATCGTGCACCCGCCGGTGGACCGGGACCGGCCGCCGGACGAGGTCGCCGACGTCTTCGTCCACGTCGAACGCGAGACCGACAACGGCGTGATCGTGTCCGGGGCCAAGGTCGTGGCGACCGGGTCGGCGCTGACGCACTACAACTTCATCGCCCACTACGGGCTGCCGATCAAGGACCGCAAGTTCGCCATCGTGGCCACCGTGCCGATGAACGCCCGCGGGATGAAGCTGATCTGCCGCCAGTCCTACACCGCCGCGTCCGCGCTGACCGGCAGCCCGTTCGACTACCCGCTCTCCTCGCGGCTCGACGAGAACGACACCATCCTCGTCCTCGACAAGGTCCTCATCCCGTGGGAGAACGTCTTCATCTACGGGGACGTCGCCAAGGTCGGCATGTTCACCGGCCACTCCGGCTTCATCGAGCGGTTCACCTTCCACGGCTGCACGCGCCTCGCGGTGAAGTTCGAGTTCCTCGCCGGCCTGCTGGCCAAGGCGCTCGAACTCACCGGCGTCAGCGACTTCCGCGGCGTGCAGACCCGCCTCGGCGAAGTCCTCGCGTGGCGCAACCTGTTCTGGGGCCTGTCCGACGCGGCCGCCCGCAACCCGGTGAAGTGGCGGAACGGCGCGGTGCTGCCGAACCCGCGCTACGGGCTCGCCTACCGGTGGTTCTCCCAGCTCGGGTACGCGCGGCTGCGCGAGATCGCGCTGCAGGACGTCGCCAGCGGGCTCATCTACCTGAACTCGAGCGCGAAGGACTTCCAGAACCCGGAGCTCCGGCCGTACCTGGACAAGTACCTGCGCGGCTCGCACGGCGTCGGATCGGTCGAGCGGGTCAAGGTGATGAAGCTCCTGTGGGACGCGATCGGCACCGAGTTCGGCGGCCGGCACGACCTGTACGAGCGCAACTACGCGGGCAACCACGAAAACACCCGGCTGGAACTGCTGTTCGGCCAGCTGGCCGACGGTCAGGTGGACTCGTACAAGGCCCTCGTCGACCAGTGCCTGAGCGAGTACGACCTCGACGGCTGGCAGGTGCCGGACCTGGCCTCGTTCGAGGAGCTGGGCGCCGCGGGCCGGGACCTGCTGAGCTGAGGCGCACCGGCCGGACCACACGCATCCGAGCACCGATTGTTCGGCGAGCCACGGAAAGGAAGACCACGATGAGTGTTTCGGAACCGGCGCCCGGAGGCGCCCCCTTGTCGACGAACATGCACTTCCTGTGCATGTTCGACAAAGGGCCGGACCAGGGGGTGTTCGGGCCACGGCACATCGTGGCCTCCGGCTGGCGGATCACCGGCGCGGTCGACACCGCCGCGCTGCGGGACGCGCTGGGCGACCTCGTCGTCCGGCACGAGTCGTTGCGCACCAGCATCGTCCGCGACGTCGAGCCGCCCTACCAGCACATCCACCCGCCCTCGACGCCGGTGCTCACCGAGCACGAGCTGACCGGCAGCGGCGCCGAGGAGCGCGAGACCGCCGCGCACGAGTTCCTCAACCGGATCGAGGCCGGCCGGTGCCCGAGCACCGAGCAGCCGCTGGTCCGGGCCGCGCTCGGCCGGTTCGACGACCAGGACTCGGTCCTCGTCATCTACGCCCACCACACGGTGACCGACAGCTGGTCGCTGCAGATCGTCATCCGCGACCTCGCGCAGCTGTACGCCGCCCGGCGCGGCACCGCCGAGGCGCAGCTGCCGGAAATGGCGCAGTACCGCGAATACGCCGAGTGGCAGCAGGAGTACCTGACCAGCGCCCCCGTCGCCAAGGCGCGCGCGTACTGGCGCGAGAAGCTGGCCGGCGCGCAGTTCGCGTCGCTGCCGACCGACCGGACGCGCACCGAAGCCACCGGTGTCTACTCGGTGCACCGCTTCCTCATCGACCGCGAGATCACCGCGGCCACGCAGGCGGTCGCGAAGCAGCTGCGCAGCTCGCCGTTCATGGTGCTGCTCGCCGCGTTCAACCTGCTGACCCGCGAGATCACCGGCACGGACGACCTGACCGTGCCGACCATCACCTCGGGCCGCAGCAACCCCGCGTTCGCCGAGACCGTCGGGCCGTTCTTCAACTTCATGCCGCTGCGCACGGACCTTTCGACCTGCCGCACCTTCCGCGACCTGGTCACGAAGACCCGCGGCACCTGCCTGGAGATGTACTCGCACGAGGTCCCGTTCGGCGAGATCGTCGCCGAGGCGCCGGCCGTGGTCGCCCCGTTCGCCGACTTCACCCAGGCGGTCCAGGCGTTCCAGTGCTTCCAGTTCCCGGTCGGGGTCGAGGGCGCGCCGGTGGGGGACATCGAGATCGCCGAGCTGCGCCGGCGGCTGCTGTCCGACCCGGACACCTCCGACATCCCCGACGGCGTCGTGTGGGCCCTGGACATCGACCCGGAAGGCGACATCGTCGGCAGCGTCCGGTTCAACAGCAACGACTTCGACGCCGCGACACTGGAGGGCCTGGTCACCCGGTACATCGAGCTGCTGCGGGTCGCCGTCGCCGACATGGACGCCCCGTTCGGCACGCCGCTCGCCGCGTAACGACCGCGAACGGCGAAAATCCCGTCCGGCGATCCGCCGGACGGGATTTTTCGTGCGTGGCCGGGAGGTCAGCCGGCCTGGAGGGCCTCCGGCGTCACCGGCGGGTAGGCCAGGCACGCCTCGTTGTACCGGTCGAGCCGGGCCTGCGCGCGCTCGGTCGCCGTCCGCAGCCGCTCGGCCGGGTCCGCCCCGGAGAGCAGGACGTCGTGGATCGCCGAGGTCAGCTCCTCGTTGATCCCGTTGATGTCCCCGAGCAGCGCCCCCGTCGCGGCCGGCGTCCGGTCCGACGCCATGACCTGCTCGGCCGCGACGCGGAAGCCGGGCTCCTGGTCCGCCCAGCCGTCGGCGAGGACCTGCTCCCACGCCGGCCGCATCACCGGCAGCGAGCCGGCGTGCAGCCGCCGCACCGCGTGGTCGGGGTTGAGCAGGTGCTGGGTGAAGGCGAGCGCGCCGTCTTCCTTCTCCTTCGGCAGGCCCGCCTTGAGGAACATCGACTGGCCGCCGAGGCTCCGGCCGGCGTACGGCGCCGCCTCGTTGCGGGGCAACGCACCCGTCGTGAGCTCGAACCCGGCCTCGGCGGCCAGGCCCGTCAGGTACGGCCCGGTCGCCGACGACGTGATCACGAACGCGGTCCGCTGCTGCGTGAACGCCTCCATGGCGCCCCAGAAGTCCCGCGGCTCCCCGGTGTAGAGGTAGTGGCCGTCCTGGTGCAGGCGCTGCCACCACCGCGCGTAGGCGACGATTTCGGGCGAGTCGAGGGTCACCCGGGTCGACCGGCCGGACCGGCCGTTGCCGCTGTTGCTCAGCAGCCCGCCCTGCGCGGCCAGCTCCATCTGGATCAGCCAGCCGTGGTTGGGCCAGGCGATCCCGTGGGCCGGGCCGTCCGGGAGCGCGGTGACGGCGGCGCAGGCGTCGGTGAGCTCCTGCCAGGTCGAGGGCAGCCGCTCGACGCCGGCGCGCTGCAGGAGACCCTTGTTGGCGAACAGGATGGCGGTCGACGCCATCGTCGGCATCGACACCAGTTCGCCGCCGCGGCTGTAGTAGTCACGGACGACGGGCACGATGTCGTCGAGGACCACCGGCTCGCCGAGGATCTTCGTGCGGTCGCCGATCGCGCGCTCGAGCGGCACGAACAGTTCCGAGCCGTCGGCGGCGCGCGTGTCGAGCGCCACCTGCCCGGCCGGGAAGTAGTACTCGGCGATGTCCGGCGGGTTCCCCGCCGCCACCGCCTCGGCGACGGCGGCCGGGAGGTCGCGGTACCCGATCTCGCGGATCCGGATCCGGTAGCCGGGGTGCGCCCGCTCGAACGTCTCGGCCGCCGCCTTGACCGGCGCGTTGAAGTCCGGGATCGGGTGATCGGTGAGCCAGACGTCGAGCGTCGTCGTTCCGGCCGGGGCAGCAGCGTCCGACACGGCATCCTCCAAGGGGTCAGTGCGTACTGGTCTGCGCCGCGACGAACTCGGCGACGCGGCGGGGGCGCAGGTCGGTCCAGTTCTCCCGGACGTAGTCGAGGCACTCCTCGCGGCGGGCCGGCCCGTGCGCGACCGTCCAGCCGGCCGGCACCTCGGCGAAGCCCGGCCACAGGGAGTGCTGGTCCTCTTCGTTGCGCAGGACGGTGTAGTGGGCGTCCGGCTCTTCGAACGGGTTGCTCATCGACTCTTCTCCTCCCGGCTCAGGCCGCGGCCGCGGCCGCTTCGCCCTCGATGTGCTTGGCCAGCCCGGCCACGGTCGGCACGTCGAAGAGCACGTTGATCAGCAGGTCGACGTCGAGGTCGGCGCGGATCCGGCTGAGCAGCCGCATCGCCTGCAGCGACTGGCCGCCGAGGTCGAAGAAGCTGTCGTGGATGCCGACCTCGGCCACCTCCAGCACCGAGCCGAAGATCGCGCACAGCTTCTCCTGCAACGGCGTCTCCGGCGGCTGGTAGGCCGAGCTGCTGTCGAAGTCGGGCTCCGGCATCGCCTTGCGGTCGAGCTTGCCGTTGGCGGTCAGCGGCAGCGACGGCAGCTGGACGAACGCGGCCGGGACCATGTAGTCGGGCAGCGTCCCCCGCACGTGCTCGCGCAGCGCGGCGATGTCCAGGTCGCCGGACTCCGGCACGACGTAGGCGACCAGGCGCTTCTCCCCCGCCTCCAGTTCGCGCACCACCACGACGACCTGGGCGAGCCCCGGAAAGCCGGTCAGCGCCGCCTCGACCTCGGCCAGCTCGATCCGGAAGCCGAGGATCTTCACCTGGCTGCTGGCCCGGCCGATGAACTCGATCAGGCCGTCGTCGTCGCGGCGGGCCAGGTCCCCGGTCCGGTACATCCGGGCGCCCGGCTCGCCGTACGGGTCGGCGACGAACTGCTCCGCGGTCAGGTCCGTGCGGCCGAAGTAGCCCCGCGCCACCCCGCGCCCGGCGATGTAGATCTCGCCTTCGATGCCCGGCGGCACCGGCGACAGCCGGTCGTCGAGGATGTGGATCCTGACGTCGTCGAACCCCTCGCCCACCGGCACCAGCTTGCCCGGCCGGTAGGTCGCCGACAGCGGGTTGTGCGCGGAGAACAGGGACGTCTCCGTGACGCCGTACATCGCCCGGATCACGATGTCCGGGCAGACGTCGAACACCCTGCGCACCGCGCCCGGCGCGATCACGTCACCGCCGGTCAGGATCTCCTGCACCCCGGTGAACATCTCCGGGGACTCTTCGGCGAGCACCCGGAAGAGCCCGGCGGTGAGGTGGATCCCGGTGATCTCCTTCTCGGCGATCAGCCGGCGCAGCGTCGCCGGCTCCAGCAGCCCGGCCGGGGCGAGGACGACCTCGCCGCCGTGCAGCAGCGGCATCCAGATCTCGTAGGTCGACACGTTGAACGCGTACGGCGCCACCATCAGCACCCGCGCGTGCCGCTCGAAAGTCCACTGCGGGTTGAAGATCAGCCGCACGACGTCCCGCTGCGTCACCGCGACACCCTTGGGGTGGCCGGTGGACCCCGACGTGTGGATCACGTAGGCCAGCTGGTCGGGGTGGATCGGCACGGCCGGGTCGGTGGCCGGCTGCTCGAGGGTGGCCGGGTCGTCGTCGACGACCACGGTGGGCACCCCCGTCGGCAGCCCGCCGGCGCGCTGGGCGGTGTCGGCGAGCAGCACCGCCACCTCGGCGTGGTCGACGACCCACTGACGGCGTTCGGGCGGGTAGTCCTCGTGCACCGGGACGTAGCAGGCGCCCGACTTGACCGTGGCCAGGATGGCCACGACCAGGTCGATCGACCGCTCCAGCAGCACGGCCACGCGGTCGTCCTGGCGCACCCCGAGGCCGATGAGCCGGTGGGCGAGCCGGTTGGCCCGCTCGTCCAGCTCCCGGTAGGTCAGCTGGACGTCCTCAGTGGACAGTGCCACCGCGTCCGGCGTCCGCGCGACCTGCTCGGCGAACCGCTCGGAGATCACAAACGTTTCCATGTCCGCGCTCCCCATCCCTAGCCGGCCAGCGTGTCCGGCGCCTGCGGTGCGTCCGAGTCGCGGAACGCGCGCAGGGCCAGCGGCCCGTCGAAGATGTCGCGCATCCCGGAGACGCCGGACAGCATCCGCGCGAAGTCGATCTTGCGCGGGCGCTGGCGCTTCGGGTCGATGCTCTGCTGCGCCGCCTCCCAGTAGTCCTCCTTGGACTTGGTGCGGTCGTAGAAGAACCGGACGAACTCCAGCAGCGAGTTGAGGAACTCGCGGTAGTTGCGCTCGTAGCGCTCGTACAGCACCGTTTCCTCGCTCGGGTTGTGCAGCGCGAGGTTGGCCGTCTCGAACAGGCCGAGCGAGCCGCGCAGCGTCAGGCCGACGCCGGTGGACAGCAGCGGGTCGATGAACGCGGCCGCGTCGCCGACCAGGGCCCAGCCGGGGCCGTAGAACTTCTTGCAGGTGTAGGACCAGTCCTTGATCGTGCGGAAACCGCTGACCCGGGTGGCCGGCGCGGTCAGCGAGGTGATCTCGTCGGCCGCGGCGAGCTCGCTCGCGTGCAGCTCCTCCAGCGTCTTGCCCGACTTCTTGAACTGGTCGATGGGCGTCACGTACCCGACGCTCACCGTCCCGTCCGAAAGCGGGATGAACCAGAACCAGCCGTTGGGGCGGTTCTCGGTGAGCGTGTCGCCCCACCGCGTGCCGCTGTAGCGGTTGCAGCCCTGGAAGTACGCCCACACCGCGAGGTTGCGCAGGTCGTTGTGGTACTCGATGAGGTCGAGCTTGCGCGCCAGGAGGTGCTGCTGGCCGGAGGCGTCGACGACCAGCTTCGAGCTGACCGTGGTCGGTTCCGCGTCGCTCTTGCGCAGGTAGCGCACGCCGACGGCGCGGTCGCCTTCGAAGAGCACGTCCTGGACCGAGGCTTCCTCGATGACCAGCGCGCCGAGCTCGCGGGCCCGCGCCAGCAGGACCGAGTCGAAGTCCGCCCGGCGGACCTGGAAGGTGTACTCGTACTCCGAAGCCTCGGTGAACCGGAAGTCCCAGGCACCCTGGTTGCGGCCCCACAGCAGGGTGCCGCCGTACTTGCGGACGTACCCCATCCGGTCCAGCTTGTCACGCAGGCCGAGCGCCTCGATCGTCGGCATCGAGCCGGTGATGAGCGACTCGCCGATGTGGTAGCGGGGGAACTTCTCCTTTTCCAGCACGAGCACCTTGTGGCCCTGCTGGGCCAGCAGCCCGGCGGTCGCCGAACCGCCGGGACCGCCACCGATGACGACGACGTCGAAGTCTTCCTTGCCAGTCATGGTCGAACTTCCTCCGTAAGGTAGCTTCGGGTGCTCAGTCGCCGTTCCGGTGGCGCTGGGTTTCGACGGCTTCGTACAGGGACTTGATGTTCGAGCTGCCGAACGTGCTCGCACCCGCCCGCTCGATGATCTCCAGGAAGATCGTGTTCCGCGGGTGCACCGACTTCGCGAAGATCTGGTACAGCTGGCCGTCGTGGTCCTCGTCGAGCAGGATGTTCAGCGCCCGCAGCTCGTCGACGGTGTGCCGGTCCGGCTGGACGCGCTCGGACAGGAGCGTGTAGTAGGCGTCCGGAGTGGACAGCAGCTCGACGCCGCGCGCACCCAGCTGCCCGACCGTGCCGAGGATGTCGTCGGTGCGCAGGGCCATGTGCTGCACACCCGGGCCGCCGTGGTCCTTCAGGAACTCGTCGACGTGCCCGGATTCCATCGAGGCGTCGGACTCGATCAGGGTCAGCGTCACCGCGCGCGACCTGCTCTGCACGACCTTGATGAACATCGCCTGGTCGCCGGTCTCGATGCGCTCGGCGAGGGTGAGCTCGAAGTCCAGCGCCTGCCGGTAGAACTCGACGGTCTCGTCGAGCCGGCCCGGCTCCACGACGACCGCGAAGTGGTCGACGACGAGCAGGCCGGTGCCGGTGGTGCCGCCCGAGACCGGGGACAGGTCGTACACCTCGTCGACGCCGGAGCCCGCGGGACGCTGCACGAACGTGTGCGTCACGTCGCCGAACCCGATGATCGACGCGGTCACCACGCCGTCGCGTGCGGACGGCGGAGCGACCGGGCGCGCCCCGCCGCGGACGGCCGCTTCGAACGCGGCCGCCGCGTCCGGCACCCGCAGGCCGATGTTGGCCACGCCGTCACCGTGGCGCTCGACGTAGGCCGCCACCGGGTGGTCCTGCGCGACCGGCTGGGTCAGCACCAGGTCGATGCCGCCCTGGCCGACCACGACCGTGCGGACCGGCCCCGGCTCGTCTCTCGAAGTCGCGCGGACCGCGCAGCCGTACCCGTCCACGAGCCACTTGATGGTTCGTTCGATGTCCTCGACGTAGAACTCGACATGATCAATGGTCACGTTTTCGGATGCTCGCGTTCGCGACATCGTCACCCAACCTCCAAAGGAGCCGCCACCGACGGGAAAAACCGGGAACCGTCAGCCATCGACAGTGACAGGCGGCCCCGCGCGGGAGCATCTCTCCGATTGCCGGGACCCCTGCGCACGCGGGGAGACGCCGCCGGCGGACCGCACCGGAATGCTGGGCTGGACCTGACGCCTGACGGGAGAATTCCGTGAGCGAACTGAACTGGACACCGCCCGAGGTCGCTGAGTTCTACGACGGCTCGAGCCCGATGGCCGACAAGTACTACTTCGGCTACCAGCACCTGGGTTACTGGTACGACGACAGCGACGACGCCACGCTCGAGGACGCCACCAAGCGCCTGACCGGCAAGATCGTCGACACCCTCGGCCTGCGCCGGGGCGAGCACCTGCTGGACGCCGGCTGCGGGCTCGGCGCGCCGGCGATCCACATCGCCGGCGAGTACGGTGCCCGCGTCACCGGCATCACGATCAGCCCGGTCGAGGCGTCCCGCGCCGAGGCGCGGGCGCAGGAGAGCGGTGTCTCGGACCTCGTCACGTTCGAGGTCGCCGACTACCACGCGCTGCCGCACGCCGAGAACCACTTCGACGCGGTGGTCGCGATCGAGTCGCTGTTCAACGCCTTCGACCTGGACAAGGCTCTCCTGGAGTTCCACCGGGTGCTCCGGCCGGGCGGCCGCGTCGCCTTCTCGGAGATGATCAAGACGACTTCCGCTTCGCAGGCGAAGAGGCCGTTCCCCCAGGCGCGCGAGCCGATGACGGCCGAGGACTGGACCAAGGCGTTCGAGACCGCGGGTTTCGTGGTCGAGGAGCAGGTCCGGTGCGGCCGCCGCGTGTACGTCAACAGCGGCAAGCGTTACCTGAACCGGCACGACGAGGTCAGCGGCCTGCTCGCCGGCGAGTTCGGCGAGGAGATCACCGCGGACATCCGGAAGGGCATGCAGACCGCCTTCCACCTGGGCCCGGAAGACGTGGACTACTTCATCCTCTGCGCCAGGAAGGCCTGACGAACCTCGGCGGTGCTCCACGGACGGCCGGGTGGCGGACGCCACCCGGCCGTTACGGCTGTCCGCCGAACGGCACCACGACAAGGAATCACACCGGATCTTCGTTTTCCGTAGGAGAACCGGCTCATCGAAGAGCATTTCGGAGGACGTCCGGACAACGTCGCAAATGCGACGCTCAGGACGAACATGCGGGGAAGGAACACCACGACATGACTGCCGCCAGGAGCCTGCCGACCGAAGGCCACCCGTCCCCGCCCGAGCCGGGCCTGACGGCCGAGGAGGTCGTCGCCCGCGCGGCCCGCATCGCGGACCGCGTCGCCGAGCGGCAGCAGGAGACCGAAGAGCGCGGGTACTACGGGCTCGACACCCACAACGAACTCCTCGAAGGCGGGTTCTACCGCCTGCTCGTGCCGAAGCGGTACGGCGGCTACGAATTCGGGCTCGACACCTACGTGCGCGTGGTGTCCGAACTCGCCCGCGGCTGCGCGTCGACGGCGTGGATGTACACCTTCGGCCACTCGCACGCCCACACCGCCGCCACCCTCTTCGGCGAAGAAGCGCAGGACGAGCTGTTCGCCGGCGGCGACTTCATCTCCCCGGCCACGATCGGGCCGGTCGGGATCGCCCAGCCGGCCGAGGACGGCGGCTGGGTCGTCGACGGCGTCCACCGCTACAGCTCGGGTTCCCCGTACGCCACGCACTTCATCGGCCACACGCTCTTCTTCCACGCCGAAGGAGAGCCGCCGGCCCCGCTGCTCTTCGCCGTGCCCCGCGACCAGTGGGAGCGGCTCGACGACTGGGAGGGGCAGCTGGGCCTGAAGGGCAGCGGCTCGCACAGCGTCAAGCTCGACAACGTGCACGTGCCGGCCCACCGCGCGCTGCCCGGCACGCACATGGGCATGAAGTCGGTCGTCGACGGGACGCCCGGGCTCGAGCTGCACGGCAACCCGCTGTACGGCGGCGGGGTGCTCAGCATGATCCAGTTCCAGGTCGGTGCGCTGGCGGTCGGCATGGCCACCGGCGCGCTCGACGAATACGCCCGCCTGATGCGGGAGCGCACCACGATCTACCCGCCGATCGTCCCGCGCAGCGAAGACCCGGACTTCCAGCTCCACTACGGCGAGGCGGCCGGCCGGATCGCCGCCGCGCGGGCCGCGCTCTCGGACGCGGTGCGCCAGTGGCACGAGACCGCGGAGCGCGGGTCCGCCGCGTTCACCCGGGAGGTCGACGTGCGGCTGTCGCTGATCAGCCACGAAGCCCTCCGGCTGGCCTGGAGCGCGGTGTCGGAGAACCTCTTCCCGACCGCCGGCTCGAGCGCCGTGCGGGCGGGCGAGCGGATCGAGCGGATCTGGCGCGACATCTCGACCCTGCACAGCCACGCCGGGGTGAGCCTGTTCCTGGCCAAGGTGGCCCGGCGCGAACTCGCCGCTCTGGACACCGGCGCCGCGCACTGACCCCCCGCGCCGGAGGTCGTTCCCGATCGTCCCGTCGACGCCGAGACCCTTGAAGTTTTCACCGGTCCCAACGCCGAAAAACCCGGAGGCCATGTTGACCACAGAACGCCCCTTCACCTTGGACCCCACGGGCCGGGACATCCACGCCGAAGCCGACCACCTGCGCGGGCTGGGCCCCGCCACCCGGGTCCGGCTCCCGGGTGGCGTGCTGGCCTGGTCGATCAACAGCTACGAGGTCAGCAAGAAGGTGCTGGGCGATCCGAACGTCAGCAAGAGCGCCCGCCGGCACTGGCCGGCGTTCTTCAACGGCGAGGTCGCACCCGACTGGGAGATGATCAGCTGGGTGGCGATGGACAACATCTCCACCACCTTCGGCCAGGACCACCGGCGGCTGCGCCGGCTGACCGGCAAGGCGTTCAACGCCCGCCGGCCGGACGAGGTGCGGCCGCGGGCGCAGGCGATGATCGACGACCTGCTCGACCGGATCGAGGCCGCCGAGGCCGCGGGCGAGGTGGTCGACCTGAAGACGTCGTTCGCCTACCCGCTGCCCGGCATGCTGGTGGCCGAGCTGATCGGCATGTCGGACGAGGCCCGGGTGGCCGCGGCGAAGATGATCGACCTGATGGTCGCCACCAACGTGACCCCGGAGCAGGCGCAGGACACGCTCCTGGGCTGGCGCACGGCGATCGCGAACCTCATCGCGCAGAAGCGCGAGACCCCGGGCCCGGACATCACGAGCGACCTGATCGCCGCGCGCGACGAGGACGGCTCGCGGATGACCGAGCAGGAGATGACCGACACGGTCTTCGCGATCCTCGGCGCCGGCTCCGAGACCACGATCAACTTCATCGACAACGCCGTCACCGCGCTGCTCACCCACCCCGAGCAGCTCGACCTGGTCAAGACCGGCCGCGTCTCGTGGGACGAGGTCATCGAAGAGGTGCTGCGGCTGCAGTCGCCGCTGGCGAGCCTGCCCCTGCGGTTCGCGGTGGAGGACATCGAGCTGGACGGCGTCACCATCCCGCAGGGCGACCCGATCCTGGTCAACTACGCGGCGATCGGCCGGGACCCCGCCCTGCACGGCGAGTCGGCCGCCACCTTCGACATCACGCGCGCGTCGAAGGAGCACCTGTCGTTCGGGCACGGGCCGCACTACTGCCTCGGGGCCGGCATCGCCCGGATGCTGGCCAAGGCGAGCCTGTCCGCGCTGTTCGAGCGCTTCCCCGACCTGACGCTCGCCGTCGACCCGGCCGAGCTCGTCCCCTACCCCAGCTTCATCATGAACGGGCACCGGCACCTGCCCGTCCGGCTTTCGCAGGCACTCCCGGAGCTCCCCGCGGCGGCGTGACCTGACGAAAGGCGGCCGGTGGCCGGGTGCGCTCGCGCACCCGGCCACCGGTCGTTTCCCCGCTTTCCTCCCGGCTGCGGACTTCGCGCCGCGGCCTGTCGCGCCGCCGGGGAGGTCGTTAGCTTGGGTGATATGGCCTCCCCTGTCGACGACCTGCTGGCGGTGCTGCCCGCCGACCGGGTGCACACCGACCCGGACCTGCTGTCCGCCCACAGCCGCGACGAAGCCGACCTGTGCGACGCCGGCACCCCGCTCGCCCTGGTGCGCCCGCAGGACACCGCGGAGGTCGCCGCGGCCGTCCGGGTGGCCGCCGCGCACGGGATCCCGGTCGTCCCGCAGGGGGCGCGGACCGGGCTCGCCGGCGGCGCCAACGCCGTCGACGGCGCCCTGGTCGTGTCGCTCACCGGGCTGAACCGGATCCTCGAGATCGACCCCGGCGAGCGGATCGCCGTCGTGCAGCCGGGCGTGGTGAACGCCGAGCTGCGCCGGGCCGTCGCCAAGGAGGGCCTGTACTACCCGCCGGACCCCGGGTCCTGGGAGTCCTCGACCATCGGCGGCAACGTCTCGACCGACGCGGGCGGGATGTGCTGCGTCAAGTACGGCGTCACCAGCGAATACGTGCTCGGCCTGGAGGTCGTGCTCGCCGACGGCGAGGTGCTGCGCTGCGGCCGCCGCACGGTGAAGGGCGTCGCGGGCTACGACCTGACGCGGCTGTTCGTCGGCGCGGAGGGCACCCTCGGCATCATCACCGAGATCACCGTCCGGCTCCGGCCCGCGGCCGAGCCCGCCCTCACGCTGGTGGCGGTGTACCCGGACCTGCCGGCCGCCGGCCGGGCGGTGTCGGCGGTGACCGCCGGGGGCCACGTGCCGAGCATGCTGGAACTGCTGGACCGCACGCACCTGCGGGCGATCGAGGCGCACCGGCCGATGGGCCTGGACACCGGGGCCGCGGCGATGCTGCTGATCGCGGCCGACACCGGCGACCGCGCCGCGGCCGACCTCGAGCGGATCGCCGCGTGCTGCCGGGAGGCCGGGGCGAGCGAGCTGTACGTCGCCGGGGACGCGGCCGAGGCCGAAGCGCTGACCGCCGCCCGCCGGCTCGCCCACCCGGCGATGGAACAGCTGGCCCGGGCGGCGTTCCCCGGCGGCCGCGGCGGGCTCGTCGTCGACGACGTCGCCGTGCCGCGGTCGCGGATCGTCGACCTCGTCACCGGCGTCGAGGCGATCGCCGCCCGGCACGACGTGCTGGTGGGCGTGGTCGGGCACGCCGGGGACGGGAACCTGCACCCGGTCATCGTCGTCGACCGGGCGGATCCGTCCAGTGTGGACCGGGGCCGGGTGGTGTTCGACGAGATCATGCGGCTGGGCCTGTCCCTCGGCGGCACCTGCACCGGCGAGCACGGCGTCGGCCTGCTCAAGCGGGACTGGCTCGCGCACGAGCTCGGCCCCGCCGGCGTCCGGGTCCACCGGGCGCTCAAGGCCGCGCTCGACCCGGCCGGGATCCTCAATCCCGGCAAGGTGATCGCCCCGGGCTGAGGGCAACCGAGGAGACGGCGGCGGCCGGGTCCGCTTGGGAGGATCCAGGGAGCGGATCTTCGGCGGGACGGAGGCGGCGATGGCGTGGGACGGCGGCCCGGTGGCGGTGATCGCCGGCACCCCGTACGACTCCGGCCTGGGGGCCGCGTTGCTGCAGGCGCAGGGCGTGCCCGCGGTCCCGTACGCCATGGCGGCCTCGCCCGACGAGCAGGACGCGTTGCAGTACAAGGATCCCGGTGCGCTGTCGGCCGCGTTCCACGACCGGCTCGGCCGGTTGCGGGCGCAGGGGACGCCGCTGGCGATGCTGTTCTGCAACTCGCTGGCCTCGGTGGTGGACCACGACGACACCGCGATTCCCGTGGTCTCCCCGGTCACGGTCTACCGGGAACAGCTGCCGGTCCTGCGCTCGTCGCTGGCCGTCACCGGGAACGCGAACGCCGCGCTCGGCGTCGAACGGACCGTCCGGCTGGCCAACCCGGACCACCGCGTGCTGGGGGTCTCGGATCCCGCGCTCGTCCGCGGGATCGAGGCCGGCGACCCGGAGGCGGCCTTCGCGGCCTCGCACCTGCCCACCACCCTGCGCCTGGCCGAGCGCCTCGGCCTGGACGCGGTCGTCCTGGCCTGCACGCACTTCACGGCCATCCTGCCGTTCGTGACCGCCGCCTGCGCCCTGCCCGTCATCGACGTCGGCACCCGGCTGGTCGAGCTGACCCGGCGGGCCGCCGGATTGGGGAACCATGACTGACCTGTCCCGCGCCGACCTGCACGTGTCGGTCTCCGACCCGGTGGCGACGTCGATGAACTTCCTCAACGAGGTCGCCGGCCGGTACCCGGACGCGATCTCGCTCGCCGCCGGGCGGCCGTACGACGGCTTCTACTCGACCGGCGACATCGCCCGGTACCAGCAGTCCTACCTGGACCACCTGCGGGCCGGCGGGCTCGACGAGGCCGGCGTGCGCCGGCTGCTGCTGCAGTACGGGCGCACCAACGGCCAGCTCGGCGCGCTGATCGCCCGGATGCTGGAGACCGACGAGGGCATCGTGGTGCCGCCGGAGGCGGTGATGGTGACCTCGGGCTGCCAGGAGGCCATGGTCGTCGCCCTGCGGTCGCTGTGCGCGGGGCCGGACGACGTCGTGCTCGTGACCGACCCCTGTTACGTCGGGCTGACCGGCGCGGCGCGGATCCTCGGCGTCGAGGTGGTCCCGGTCCCCGAGGGACCCGGCGGGCTCGACCCGCAGACGGTCGCCGACGTCGCCCGGCGCGTCCGCGCGGCGGGCAAGCGGCCGCGGGCGCTGTACCTGGTCCCGAACTTCTCCAACCCGTCCGGGGTTTCGCTGCCCGTGCCGACCCGCCGGCTGCTGCTCGACACGGCCGCCGAGCAGGACCTGCTGCTGCTCGAAGACGACCCGTACGGGTTGTTCGGGCTGGACGACGAGCCGCGCCCGACGCTGAAGTCCCTCGACACCGACGGGCGCGTGCTCTACCTCGGCTCGTTCGCGAAGTCCGTCTTCCCCGGCGCGCGCGTGGGGTTCCTCGTCGCCGACCAGGCCGTGGTCGACGAGCAGGGCGGACGCACGCTGCTGGCCGAGGAGATGTCGGCCGTGAAGAGCATGCTGACGGTGAACACCTCGCCGATCGCGCAGGCGGTCATCGGCGGCGTGCTCGTCGAGTCCGGCGGCAGCCTGCGCGCGGCCAACCGGGACAAGATCACGTTCTACCGCAACAACCTGCGAACCCTGCTCGCCACGCTGGAAGAGTGCTTCCCGCGCGCCGGCCGCGTGGTGCGCTGGAACGTGCCGAGCGGTGGCTTCTTCGCCGTCGTCGACGTGCCGTTCCGCGCCGACGAAAAACTCCTGGAGCTCTCCGCCGAGCAGTTCGGCGTGCTGTGGACGCCGATGAGCTTCTTCTACGCCGACGGCGGCCACCACGCCCTCCGCCTGTCCTGCAGCTACCTGGAAGCGGCCGAAATCGCGGAGGGCGTGCGGCGGCTGTCCCGGCTGGTCGCCGAGCACGCCTGAGCGGGTGGGGCGGGTGCGCGGTCCGCCCCACGCACCCGGCCCTCACCTGACGACGCGGTAGAGCATCCGGAAGGTCTCCGGGCCCTCCTTCGTGTGCACCAGCTCGAGCTCCTGCTGGGCGCCGATGTGGTCGAACAGCCGGATGCCCGAGCCGAGCAGCACCGGCACGACGTGCAGCCACAGCTCGTCGACCAGGCCGGCCTTGAGGCACTGCTGGATGACGTCGGCGCCGCCCATCACGCCCACCGAGCGGCCGCCGGCGACCTCGGACGCCTTGGCCATCGCGGTTTCGATGTCACCGGAAACGAAGACGAACCGCGACCACTCGCCGGACTTCACCTTTTCCGGGACGTCGTGCGAAAGAATGACGTACGGCACCGGAACGGGCGGGTTGCCGCTCCACGCCCCGGACACCTCGTACGTGCGCCGCCCGGCGAAAATCGCCCCGAACTCGTTCTTCTCGAACAGTTCCCGCGCTTCGGCGGTGTATTCGTCGTCCGCGCCGATGCTCGTGAACGCCCATCGGTGCAGGCGTTCCACGTCATCGTCCGGCGTGGCGATGAACCCGTCCAGCGACACCGTGATGTCGACGATGACCTTTCCCAATATCCCGCTCCCTTTCGCGCGCAGTAATCGAAACGATCCGGGCGAGCATACCGTCACACCCGGACGACACCGGTTCGATCGGGCACCTTCGGAGGTTCGGAAGGAATTGTCCCCGGCGCAACTCCGAGCGTGCTCTCTTTTTTCCGCGCGCGGGGGTCAGGCGGCGTTCGACCGGCGGTCCGCGGCCAGCGCCGTCAGGTCGGCCGCCACCTCGGCCAGCGACGGCTGCCGGGCGATCTCGGCCGCGATCCCGGCCGCGGCCTGGCGGAACACCGGCCGGCCCAGCAGCTCCGCGCAAAGGTCGGCGACCGTGGCCGGGTCCGCCTCGCCGGGCGGCAGCTGCAGGCCCGCGCCCGCCGTCACCACCGCGGCCGCGTTGTCCAGCTGGTCGTCGAAGGCCGGCAGGACCAGCTGCGGCCGGCCCGCGCCCAGCGCGGTCAGCGACGTGCCCTGCCCGCCGTGGTGGATGGCGAGGTCACAGGCCCGCAGCACGTGCGACAGCGGCAGCCGGCCGACGTGCGTGGCCACCGCGGGCAGCGGCGGCCAGCCGGCCGCGACCTCGTCCTCGACCGCCACCACGACGTCCGCTTCGAGCCGGGCCAGTTCCCGCAGCATCGGGATGACCACGCCGGACACGCCGTCGATGCCGAGGCGGGGCAGCACCGTGCCCAGCGTGAGGCAGATCCGCGGCCGGCTGCGCGGCTGCCACACCCAGGCGGGGACCCGGGCCTGGCCGTCGTAGGGCACGTTGCGCATCCGGCGCTGGGTGAGCGCGTGCGACCGGCGCATGCTGGGCGGCCACGGGTTCAGCACGGTGACCGGCGGCGGCACCGACGGCAGGCCCAGGCCCGCCAGGTGCGGCCCGAGCTCGTCCCCGGCCGCCGCCCGGTATTCGCGCAGCAGCGGGATCCCCCACTGCAGCTCCACCGAGGGCACGCCGAACACCGACGCCGCCACCGGGCCGGCCGCCTCCGCGCGCTCGCTGAGCACCAGTTCCGGCCGCCACGACTCCACGATGGACAGCAGGCCGGGCAGGTTCTGCGCCGCGTTGCGGCCGAACACGCGCCCGTTGCCGTACCGCCGCTCGGCCAGCCGGCCGGGCTCGCCCTCGGCCGCGAACCCGGTGAAGTCCGCCGCCGGTCCACACGAGACGGACGGGAGGCCGGCCCGCAGCACCTCCGGCACGAAGTCGTCGGCGACCGCCACGAGCACCTCGTGGCCGAGCCCGCGGAACGCCCACGCGAGCGGCACGAGCGGATAGAAATGGCCACACAGGGCCGCGGACGTGAACAGGACCCGCATGCGTTTCTCCCCCGTCCGGCCGGCGGTTCGCCTTGGTGCGGACCTTAGGTCCGCGCCGGTGGCGAGCTCGTCTCCGCCGCTGCGGTGTCGGCGCAACGGCGGAGATGCGGGCCGTCCCGGACGGCGCGATGGTCGGTGGCGCGCAGCCCTTCCGCTCGGACGCACTGCGCATTCCTGAAGGTGCCGCGAACGGGGTGTTTCCGCGAAGATGGTTCGCGCTCCGTCGCACGTGCGGCATCCGACGCGGACAATCGGCAGAGCAAGACGAGAGGACTGGAAAAGTGACTGGCGAACAGGGTCCGCCTCTGGCAGGGCGGCGGGAATGGATCGGGCTGGCGATTCTCGCCCTGCCCACCATGCTGACGATGCTCGACAACGGCGTGTTGTTCCTCGCGGTTCCCCACCTGAGCGAAAGCCTGGGTGCGAGCAGCCTGGAACAGCTGTGGATCACCGACATCTACGGCTTCCTCATCGCCGGCTTCCTCGTCACCATGGGCACGTTGGGTGACCGGATCGGCCGGCGCCGGCTGCTCCTGATCGGGGCGGCGGCCTTCGGCCTGCTGTCGATCGTCGCGGCCTACTCGAAGAGCCCGGAAATGCTCATCGTCGCCCGGGCGTTGATGGGTGTGGCGGGGGCGACGATCATGCCGTCGACCCTCGCGTTGATCATGAACATGTTCCCGCACCCGAAGCAGATGGGTGCGGCGATCGGGATCTGGTCCACGGCCATGATGGCCGGCGTGGCCCTCGGCCCGGTGATCGGTGGCGCGCTGCTGAACTCGTTCTGGTGGGGTTCGGTGTTCCTGATCGGCGTGCCGGTCATGGTGCTGCTGCTGGCGGCGGGCCCGTTCCTGCTGCCGGAGTCGAAGAACCCGCACGCGGGCCGGGTCGACCTGTTCAGCGTCGCGCTGTCGCTGGCCGCGATCCTGCCGTTCATCTACGGCCTCAAGGAACTGGCCCGCTCCGGCGCCGGTGCCGTCCAGATCATCGCGGTGGTCGTCGGCGTCGTGTTCGGCATCGTGTTCGTGCTGCGGCAGCGCAGCCTGGACCACCCGCTGCTGGACATCCGGCTGTTCGCCATCCCCGCGGTGAGCGGCTCGCTGATCCTCAGCATCCTGGTGGCCTCGGTGCAGGGCGGCGCGGCCTTCCTGCTGACCCAGCACATGCAGCTGGTCGACGACCTGTCGCCGCTCGCGGCCGGGCTGTGGATGCTGGTGCCGTCGTTCGCGCTGATCTTCGGCATCCAGATCGTCACGAACCTGTCGGCGAAGGTGCGCCCGGCGTTCCTGCTGATCGGCGGAGCCCTCATTTCCGCCGTGGGCATGGTGCTGCTGACGCAGGTCAGCGTCGGCGGGCTCGGCACCCTGATCACCGGCCTGAGCATCGTGTTCCTCGGGGTGAGCCCGGTCGGCCCGCTGGTCAGCCAGCTGGTCATGCGGGCGGCCCCGCCGGAGCGCGCGGGCTCGGCGGCCTCCCTGGCCTCCACCGGCGGCGAGCTCGGTCTGGCCCTGGGCATCGCGGCCCTGGGCAGCCTCGCGACGGCGGTGTACCAGTCCAAGGTGACGGTGCCCGCGAACGTGCCGGCGGACGTGGCCGGCCCGGCGAGCGAAAGCATCGCCGGAGCGTTCGTCGGAGCGGCGAAGCTCCCGGGCGACATCGCGAGCAGCCTCCTGACGACGGCTCGCGAAGCGTTCAACTCCTCGGTCTCCCTGGCCGCCACGATCTGCGCGGTCGCGTTCGCCGCGCTGGCCGTGCTGACCTACGCGACCCTGCGGGCCCTCGCCCCCTTGGGCGCCCCGGGCGGCCCCCCGCCGGAGGAGGAAGCACCGGCACCGGCCGACCAGGAGGACGGCCAGGTACCGACCACAGCGGTCTGACCCCCGCAGCACGACGACAAGTGGCCCCGCCCCCAGCGGGGCCACTTTCGTTGTGCCGTAAGGAATCAGCCACAGCCACAGCCAGCCACAGCCTCACCGGCGGCCAAAGCCCACAGCGTCACCGAAAGAGGCACGCACAACCCGACCCCAAAGGAACCCAGGCCCCCCCCGCAACCCCGATCCGAAGCCCGAACACGGCCGGCGGTGCCGGGTCAAGGCATCTTTCCCGCCTTGACGCGGTACCGCCGGCCGTAGTCACAATCAGGCTTCGGGGTTGCAACAACGCCCCAATGCCTCAGCAAAGAGATCCCCCGCAGGGATCGCATGAACGGAGTCGAGCGGCAAGCCCCCCGCGGAAGACCATGGACGCCAGGTGTGTCGCATCCGAAAGCGACGTAGCTAACCGACGGAGGAACCATGGCGGACAGTCGCAAGGTAACCATCACTGAGGCCGACTATCTGCGGATCCTGGTCCACGGCACCTCCGCGTTCGAGGTGCTGCGCACCGCCCTCGAGTTCGAGCTGTTCGAGAAGCTGGACGCGGCGGGTGGCATGGACGTCGACGAGACGGCGGCCGCGCTCGGGGTCGAGCGCCAGCCGGCCCGGATCCTGCTGCTGGGGCTCGCTTCGCTGCTGCTGCTGGAAAAGCAGGGCGACAAGTACGTCAACAGCAAGATGGTCGAGCGCAAGCTGCTGCGTGGGGGCGAGCGTTTCCTCGGCCCGCTGATCGACATCCAGGCGAAGATCATCAACGCCACGATGGTCGACTTCGCCGAGTCCATCCGGCAGAACACCAACGTCGGCCTGCGCCGGCTCGAAGGCCCGGGCGACACCCTCTACGAGCGCCTCACCGCGACCCCGGACCTGCAGAAGGTGTTCTACGACAACATGGGCGACGCGTCGCGGCGGGCGTTCGCGCAGATCCTGGAGAAGTACGACTTCTCCGGCATCCGCCACGCCATCGACCTCGCGGGCGGCGACGGCAGCAACTCCGTGGAGCTGGCCAAGCGCTACCCGCAGCTCGAGATCACCGTCATGGACCAGGAGAGCGTGACGCAGCTGGCCGCCGGCCGCATCGAGGACCCGGACGTCCGCAAGCGCGTGCACTTCCACGCCGGTGACATCCTCCACGACGCCTACCCCGAGGGCGCGGACGCGATCTTCGTGTTCCACATCTTCGAAATCTGGTCGCTGGAGCGCAACACCGAGCTGCTGCGCCGGTGCTACGACGCGCTGCCCGAGGGTGGCGTCTGCCTGGTCTACAACTGGGTCTGCAACGACGAGGGCACCGGGTCGATGGCGGCCGGGCTGGTCTCGCCGTACTTCCTCACGCTCGCCTCCGGCGAGGGCATGACCTACGCGCCGGCCGACATGGAGCGCGCCGCGCTCGACGCCGGGTTCGCGCGCGTCGACCTGCACCAGGACATGGGCTTCAGCCACGCGCTCGTCGTCGCCCACAAGGAAACCGCCGGCCAGGAGGGTCGATGACCGAGGGGCTCGAGCACTCCGGTGCACGGCCGGAGCCGATCGCCGTGATCGGGATGGCCTGCCGCTTCGCCGGCGGGATCGACTCGCCGGCGAAGTTCTGGCGGCTGCTGCGCGAGGGTGCGGACACGATCGGCGAGGTCCCGGAGGACCGCTGGGCGTGGTACGCGCGGCAGAGCGGCGCCCACGCGGCCGCGCTGCGCGATGTCACCCGGTCGGGCGCCTTCCTCGACGACATCAAGGGTTTCGACGCGGACTTCTTCGACCTCACCCCGCGTGAAGCCGCCTTGATGGACCCGCAGCAGCGGATCGTCCTGGAACTGGCGTGGGAGGCCCTGGAGCACGCGGGCCTCCCGCCGCGGTCGCTCGCCGGCACCGACACCGGCGTCTTCATGGGTGTCGGCGCCGACGACTACGGCCGCCGGCTGCTGGAGGACCTGCCGCGGATCGAGGCCTGGACCGGCATCGGCAGCTCGTACTGCGCGGTGGCCAACCGGGTCTCCTACGCGCTGGATCTGCGCGGCCCGAGCGCGGTGGTGGACACCGCGTGCTCGTCGTCGCTGGTGTCCATCCACCTGGCGGCCCAGGCCCTGCGCGCGGGCGAGTGCCCGGTGGCGCTGGCCGGCGGCGTGCTGGTGATGGCCGCGCCCGGGCTTTCGCTCGTCCTGGACGCGGCCGGGGCCACCTCGCCCGACGGCCGCTGCAAGTCCTTCGCCGCCGACGCCGACGGCTACGGCCGCGGCGAGGGCGGCGGCATGGTCGTGCTCAAGCGGCTGTCCGACGCCCAGCGCGACGGCGACCACGTGCTCGCCGTGCTGCGCGGCAGCGCGGTGCACCAGGACGGGCGCACGAACGGCATCATGGCCCCGAGCGGCGACGCGCAGGCCCACCTGATGCGCCGCACCTACGAGGCCGCGGGCATCGACCCGGCGACCGTCGGTTACGTCGAGGCGCACGGCACCGGCACGCGCGCGGGCGACCCGCTCGAGGCCGCGGCGATGGCGTCGGTGTTCGGCAAGGGCCGGGCCGCCGAAGAGCCGTGCCTGATCGGCTCGGTCAAGCCCAACATCGGGCACCTGGAGGCGGGCGCGGGCGTCGCCGGCGTCATCAAGGCCGTGCTGGCCCTGCAGCACGCCGAGATCCCGCCGAGCCTGAACTGCGAAACGCCGAACCCGGCCATCCCCTGGGACGAGGCCCGGCTGCGGGTGGTGACCGAGCCGACGCCGTTCCCGGTGCAGGCCGGCCCGCGCCGCGCCGGGGTCTCCGGGTACGGCTACGGCGGCACGATCGCGCACGTCATCCTCGAAGAGGCGGACGCGACCGCGGACCGCCCGGCCACCGAGGACACCGGGCCCGCGCTGTACCCGGTGTCCGGGGCCAGCGCCGAGGCGGTGCGGCAGAACGCGGGCCGGCTGGTCGGCTGGCTGACCGCGCACCGGGACACCGGCCTGGCCGACATCGGCCACACCCTGGCCGTGCGCCGCCCGCACCTGCCGCACCGGGCCGCGGTCTTCGCCGAGGACCGCACCGAGCTGATCAACCGGCTCGGCGAACTGGCCGTCTCCGGACCGGAGTCGGTCGCCGGCCCGGCCACCGGTACGGGCGCGGTCTGGGTGTTCTCCGGCCACGGTTCGCAGTGGGTCGGGATGGGCCGCGAGCTGATGGACACCGATCCCGCCTTCGCCGCGGTGCTCGACGAGATCGACCCGGTCTTCGTCGCCGAGCTGGGGGTTTCGCCGAAGGCCGTCGTGCGGTCCGACGCCCGGCAGCCGGTGGACGTCATCCAGCCGATGATCTTCGCGATGCAGGTGGCGCTGGCCGCGGCCTGGCGCGCGCGCGGCCTGCGCCCGGCGGCGGTGCTCGGGCATTCGGTCGGCGAGATCGCCGCGGCGGTCACCGCCGGGGTGCTGACCCTCGACGAGGGTGCCCGGCTGGTCTGCCGCCGCTCGGCGCTGCTGCGCCGGGTCGCCGGGCAGGGCGGCATGGTGATGGTGGCGCTGCCGCCCGAGGAGGTGGAGCGCCGGCTGGCCGGCCGCACCGACCTCGCGGTCGCGGTCGCCGCGGCCACCACGTCGACCGTGGTGTCCGGGGAAGTCACCGCGATCCAGGAGTTCACCGAGCGGCTGCGGGCCGAAGGCACCGGCGGCCGGCTGGTCGACTCGGACGTCGCCTTCCACAGCGCGCAGATGGACCCGCTGCTCGACGAGCTGGCGGCGGCCGCGGCCGACCTCGACCCGCGGCCGGCCACCGTCCCGCTCTACAGCACCGCGCTGGCCGACCCGCGCACGGAAAGCCCGCGCGACGGCGCCTACTGGGCCGCCAACCTGCGCAACACCGTGCGGTTCGTGCAGGGGCTGACCGCCGCCCTGGAGGACGGCCACCGGCTGTTCCTCGAGGTGTCGCCGCACCCGGTCGTCGAGCACTCGATCAACGAGACGTTCGACGGCCTCGGCATCACCGACGGGTTCGTCACCCACACGCTGCGGCGGGCCAAGCCGGAGCGCGAAACCCTGCTGACCAACCTCGGCCTGCTGCACGGGCAGGGCGCCGACGTCGACTGGCGGGCCCTGTGGCCCGAAGGCGGCGTCGCCGACCTGCCCACGACCGCGTGGCAGCACAAGCCGCACTGGGCGGAGGAACCGGACGCACCCACGGCACTGGCCGAGCACCACGACGTCACCGGGCACACGCTGCTCGGCGGGCGGACCGTGGTGCGCGGCACCACGCCGGCGCACGTCTGGTCGACCCGGCTGGACCGCGAGTCGCGGCCCTACCCCGGCAACCACCCGGTGCGCAGCGTCGAGATCATCCCGGCCGCCGTGCTGCTGAACACCTTCGCCACCGCGGCGGCCGCCGTCGGCCCGCAAGCCGACCTGGCCGAGGTCGCCCTGCGCGTCCCGGTCAGCGTCACCAGCACGCGGGACCTGCAGGTGGTGCTGCAGGACGGCACGATCCGGCTGTCGAGCCGGCTGAGCGGGCGCGGGACGCCCGGCGGGGACGCCGCCGAGCAGGGCTGGGCCACGCACACCACGGCCAGCCTGGAACCGCGGACGGACCCGGCGGCGGAACCGGCCGTCGAGGCCACCACGGCCGAGGACCTGCCCGCCGGGTTCGTGATCGAGCGGCTGGCTTCCCTCGGCGTCGCCGCCATGGGCTTCCCCTGGGTCGTGGAGCACCTGCGCCGCGGCGAGGGCACGCTCGTGGCCACCGTCCGCGCGGACCCCGACCCGGAAGCCCGGCCGGGCACCTGGGCCTCGGTCCTCGACGCCGCCCTGTCGACGGCGTCGGTCGTGTTCACCGGCGAGCCGATCCTGCGGATGCCCGCGCACATCACGCGGGTTTCGCTGGCCGCCGCGTCACCCGCGCAGGCCACGATCACCGTGCGGCAGACCGGCGAGCTCACCGTGGACGTCGAGATCGCCGACGACGGCGGGGTCGTGGTGGGCCGGCTGGCCGGCCTGCGCTACGGCGTCCTGGACGGTGCCCCGTCGGGCGACGCCGGCACCGGCGTCGGCCCGCACAAGCTGGTCCACCCCCTCGGCTGGGCGCCCTTGGAGCGCACGGAACCGCAGGAGCGGCGGGCCGCGGTGCTGGTCGGGCCGGACAGCGCGCTGATCGGACGGCTCACCGAACGGCTGGCCGGCGCGTCGGTGCCGTTCCGCGTCGTCGGCGGGCCGGACGAGCTGACCGACGAGGAGCTGACCGGCGAGCACGACGTCCTGGTCGTGCCGGGCCGGGCCCGGCCGGCGACGGTCGCTTCGGCGGCCGCCGAGGCGTCGTGGCTGCTCTCGGCCACCGCCCAGCGGCTGGCCTCGGCGCAGGCGCGGCTCTGGTGCGTCACGCAGGGGGTGCGGTCCGCGGTGGACGCGGCCGCGCTCGCGCACGCGTCGGCGTGGGGCGTCGGCCGGATCATCGGCGGCGAGCACCCGGAGATCTGGGGCGGGGTCGTCGACGTCGGCGACTCCCCCGCGGACGTCCCGGCCCTGCTCGACGTGCTGACGACGGCCCGCGGCGAGGACGTCGTCGCGATCCGCGACGGCGAGGCGCTGGTCCCCCGGCTGCTCCCGCTCGACGGCGAACCGGCCGGACGGCCGCGTGGCTGCCAGCCGGACGGCACCTACCTGGTCACCGGCGGGCTGGGCGTGCTCGGCCTGCGGGTCGCGCAGTGGCTGGCCGACCGGGGCGCGCGGCGCCTCGTGCTCGCCGGCCGGGGCGGGCTCCCGCCGCGCGACACCTGGGACAGCGTCTCGGATCCCGGCGAAAAGGCGAAGCTCGACGCCGTGCGCTCCCTGGAGCGGCTCGGTGTCACGGTGGTCCCGGTCGCGGTCGACATCGCCGACCACGACGAGGCCGCCCGGCTGCTCGCCCCCGCCGCGCTCGGGCTGCCGCCCGTGCGCGGGGTGGTGCACGCGGCCGGCGTGCTGGACAACCGCGAGCTGCGCACGCTCGACGAGGAGTCGCTGCGCACGGTGCTGCGGCCCAAGGTCGACGGCGCGCTCACGCTGCACCGGCTGTACCCGCCGGGGAGCGTGGACTTCTTCGCGCTGTTCTCCTCCAGCGGTTACCTGCTCGGCCTGCCCGGGCAGGCCAGCTACGCGGCGGCCAACGCGTTCCTCGACGCGCTCGCCGCGCACCGGCGCGCCGCCGGGGACACCGGGACGACCAGCTTCGGCTGGACGTCGTGGCGCGGGCTCGGCATGTCGACCTCGTCGGAGATCATCGACGTCGAGCTGGCCGCCCGCGGCACCGCGGACATCGCCCCGGCCGACGCGTTCGCCGCGTGGGAGCTGATCGAGCGGCACGAACTCGGCTACGCGGCCGTGCTGCGCACGGTGCCCCTGGGCCCGGGCGACCGGCGGCTGCCGCTGCTTTCGGCGCTGCCGGAGGACACGACGGGTCAGGACGGCGAGCCGGAGCACGACGAGCCGTGGGCCGGGCTGACCGGGCCGGAGCTGACGGCGGTGCTGACCGCGGAGATCCGCGACCAGGTGTCGGCGGAGACGAAGCTGCCGGCCGACGAGGTGGACGCGCGCCGTCCGCTGGTCGAGATGGGGCTGGACT
Source organism: Amycolatopsis sp. NPDC004625 (assembly GCF_040609695.1). NCBI lineage: Bacteria > Bacillati > Actinomycetota > Actinomycetes > Pseudonocardiales > Pseudonocardiaceae > Amycolatopsis > Amycolatopsis sp. NPDC004625. Next base: position 34,285 of record NZ_JBEXKX010000022.1, on the reverse strand, counting down.
CGGTGATGACGGTCCGGATCCGCCGTGGTCTCGAACGGCGGTTCGGGTTGCAGCTGCCGTCGACGCTGTTCTGGGACCGGCCGACCGTCGAGGCCGTGGCCGAGCTGCTCACCGAGCGGCTCGACCCGGCGGAACTGGAGCAGGCGGCGTGAGCGAACCCCGGCCGCACCACGGGATCGACGAGCGGGTCACGCCGTGGCCCGCCGACCTGGCGCACGCCTACCGGGCGGCCGGCTGCTGGCGCGGCCGGCCACTGGGCTCCTACCTGTGGGAATGGGCGGCGCGCCGGCCCGACCGGGTCGCGGTGGTGGACGGCGACGTCCGGCTCACCTACCGCGAGCTCGCCGAGCACGCCGACGGCCTGGCCACCGGCCTGGCCGCGAGCGGGCTCGCCCGCGGCGACACGGTGCTGGTGCAGCTGCCGAACCAGTGGGAGTTCGTGGTCGTCACGCTCGCCTGCTTCCGGCTCGGCGTGGTACCGGTGATGATGCTGCCGCCGCACCGCGAGCACGAGCTGGCCTCGATCGGCGCGCACGTCGGGGTGAAGGCGATCTTCGTGCCGGACACCTGGAAGGGCTACGACCACCAGGACCTCGCCGAGCGGGTCGCGGCCACGCTGCCGCACCCGGTGCGGGTGCTGGTGGTGGGCGACGAGGTCCGGGCGGGCCACGTCGACGTGCGGGGCCTGATCAAGCAGTCCGGCGACCCGGCCGCCCGGCGGGAGTGGCTGGACGAGCACGCGCCGTCCGGTTCGGACGTGGCCGTCTTCCTGCTTTCGGGCGGGACGACGGGCACGCCCAAGGTGATCGCCCGCACCCACGACGACTACGAGTACAACATCCGCCGGTGCGCGGCGGCGTGCGGGTTCCGGCCGGACACGGTGTACCTGGCGGTGCTCCCGGCCGGGCACAACTTCCCGCTCGCCAACCCGGGCATCCTGGGCGCGCTGTACGCCGGCGGCCGGGCGGTCCTGCTGCCCTCGCCGCGGCCGGACGCGGTGTTCGAAGCGATCGAGGCGGAAGGCGTCACGGTCACCTCGGCGGTCCCGGCGGTCGCGCTCCGGTGGATCGAGGCGGCCGCGGGCACCACCCGCGACCTGAGCAGCCTGCGGCACCTGCACGTGGGCGGCTCGGTGCTGGCCCCGGAGGTGGCGGCGCGCATCGGGCCGGCACTGGGCTGCGGGCTGCAGCAGGTGTACGGAATGGCGGAGGGCCTGGTCTGCTACACGGCACCGGACGCACCCGACGAGGTGGCGCACGGCACGCAGGGCAAGCCGATCAGCCCGTTCGACGAGCTGCTGCTGGTGGACGTCGACGGCGAGCCGGTGGGCCCGGGCGAGGTGGGCGAGCTGCTCACGCGCGGGCCGTACACGCCCCGCGGCTACTTCGGCGTCCCGGAGGTCAACCGCCAGGTGTTCACCCCGGACGGCTGGTTCCGCACGGGCGACCTGGTCCGCATCACCCCGGCGGGCGACCTCGTGGTGTGCGGCCGGGTTAAGGACCTGATCAACCGCGGCGGCGAGAAGATCTCGGCGGCCGAGGTGGAACTCCTGGCCCAGGAGCTCCCGGCGGTCGCGGAGGCGGCGGCGGTGCCGATGCCGGACCCGGAGCTGGGCGAGCGCGTGTGCCTGTTCGTCCGCCTGCACCCCGGGTTTTCGCTGACGCTGCAGGAACTGTGCGCAGCGCTGACGGCCCGCGGCCTGGCGGCGTTCAAGCTCCCGGAGCGCCTGGAGGTGCTGGAAGCGTTCCGGCACACGGCGGTCGGCAAGGCGGACAAGAAGGTGCTGCGAGAGCTGCTTTAGTCCTGCCACAACGGCAATCGGGGCCCGGCGTGCGCGCCGGGCCCCGATTTCGTTGTCCCGGAACGCCGAAAGGCCCCGCACGCAACGGCGTGCGGGGCCTTTCCCTGAACGGGTCAGCGAGAGCAGTGGTGCGCGGCCAGGACCTCCAGCGTGGAAACGATGTCATTCGGCCCCGGCGTCGCCAGCCACTCGTCGTGCAACGCGCGGGCCCCGTCGCGGTAGGACGAGTTCTCCACGACCTGCTGGATCAGCTTCCGCATCTCCTCCACCGACTGCGTCTTGTGGTTGAGCCGCTCGCCGGCGCCGTGGTTCATCACGAACGTCGACGTCCAGGTCGCCTCGACCTTCTTGTCCGGCATCGCGTACTCGATGCTGCCGTCCTCCTGGACCGTCACCACCACGCGGGCCGCTTCGCCGGTGTCGAAGATCAGCTGCGGGATCTCCGCGCCGGTCGCCGCGGCCAGGGTGCCGATGCCGCCGTGGTGGATCAGGGCCGTGCACGTCGGCAGCAGCTGGGGCAGCGGCAGGTAGTGCACCGCGCGGACGTTGTCCGGCAGCGGCGGGATGCCCTTGAGCTGGCCCTCGCTCAGCGTCGCGACCACCTCGACGTCCAGCTCGCCCAGCGCCTCCATCAGCATGGTCAGCCGGACGACCTCCGGGTTCGCCTCGAACTCGAACGCGTTCTCGCCGCGCTCGGCCTCGTCCCGCACGTGCGAGCCGGCGTACGCCTGGCGCGTCGACACCCCGAGGGAGACCGCGACGCGCGGGCGCTGCGGCTTCTCGTACAGCCAGGCCGGCAGCTCGGACGCGCCCGCGAAGGGCACGTACCGGACCGGGACCGTCTTGGCGCTCGTCTGCATCCGCAGGCCGGGCGACACCGCGTCCAGCGAAAAGTGCCCGTACAGCAGGTCGTCGCCCATCTCGACGCCCAGCCGCTCCGCCACCGGCTTGATCATCGAGCCGAGCGGGTTCTCGTCGAGGCCGGCGGCGAGCACCTGCTCGCGGTGGCTGGCGAGCCGGTCGAGGCTCCACGCGTAGATGTCCGGGCCGAGCAGGAACCGGGCCTGCGCCGCACCGCACGCCTTCGCCGCGATGGCCGCGATCGGGAACGTCGGGTCGTAAACCACCAGGTCCGGCTGCCAGGTGCGGGTGAACTCCACCAGCTGGGCCGCCTCCGGGCGGTCCGGGCGCAGGTAGTCGCCGCACGGCAGCAGCATGTACTGGTAGAACACGTCCCACGCGTCGCGCTCGTGCGGCTCGATGGCCAGCGCCTGGGCGTAGCGGTCGATCTCGTCGCCGGCGCTCGGGAGACCGGCGTCCTCGAGGAAGCGGGCCTCGATGGCGTCCGGGTCGCCGAGCGGCACCGGTGTCAGCCCCGCGGCCGCGATGATGTTCGTCAGGCCGTGGAACGTCGCGACGCGCACGTCGTGGCCCGCGCTCTGCAGCGCCCACGCGGTGGTGGCGAACGGGTAGAAGTGCGCGTGTGCCGGGTAGCAGGCAAACAGGACGCGCATGGGGATCTCCTTCTCGTGGCGGGCTCGTGGGGCGAGTTCATCGAAGCGCCCGGACGTGCGGCGACGCATCTCCGCGGTTGCGAGCTATGGCGTGAGCAGTGCGGACAGGGCGTCGGCGAATTCGGCCGGGTGGGTCACGAACCCGACGTGACCGCCGGGGAAGTGGGTGATCGGGATGCCGAGCCGGGCCGAGAGCACCCGGTTGGGCTGGTACGGGAAGTCGTCGCGGGAGGTGTCGCCGCCGCCGAGCACCAGCCGGCCGGCGAGCGGCCGGAGGGCTTCGATGTCGGGGATCAGGGCGGGGTAGGCGCGGACCTCCCGCTCGAACCACAGCGTGTGGTTGGCCCGGATCCGGGCCAGCATCGCGGCCAGTTCGTCGGGCGGGAGCTGCGCGTCGTCCGGGGGTTTCGTGGTACCCCGCATGCCCATCCGCTCGCGGAAGACGCCCATCGCGACCGACGGCCCGGAGTCCTGGTAGGTCCGGTAGAGGCCGGCGTAGAACTCCAGCCACTGCGGGGCGTCCGGCAGGACCGACGCCAGCGGGGGCTCGTGCACGACGGCGGTGCCGACGCGGTCCGGGTGCCGCGTGAGCAGTTCCAGCGCGACGATGGCACCGGAGCTGCCGCCGAGCACGTCGGCCCGGCCGCCCGCGACCTGCTCGATGACGGCACGGGCGTCTTCGACGTCGGCCCGCACCCGGTCGGCGCCTTCGTCGGGGGCGTCGAGCGGGCTGCGCGAATAGGCGCGCTTGTCGTAGGTGACGACGGTGTGCCGGTCGGCGAGCGCCTCGGCGAGCGGGGTGTACGGGCCGCCGTCGCCGTTGCCGGTCGGGATCAGCAGCAGGGCGGGGCCGGTGCCGCGCACTTCGTAGTACAGGCTCGCGCCCGGCACTCGCAGCCGGCCGCTTTTGTCCACAGTGGATGGTCGGGGACCGCCACCGGATCCGGTGGCGAACCGCGGCTCGTTCATCAGCGCTCCGCTCCTCGCCGGTCCCGTCGAGTGTGGCCGGAACGGGGCCGGCGGGGCATCTCCTGGTGAGCCGGGTTCACCGGCCCGGAACCCGGTCCCCGTCCTCCGCGTCCTCCGCCGTCCGCGGGGCCGGGCAGCGCCGCGAAACCACCACCAGCACCGCCGGCTGCCCGTCACCGCCCCGGATCGCCGGGACCAGGGCCTTCGAAAACGCCAGCACCGAGCCCGCTCCGAAGCGGGCGCGGCCGCCGTCCGCCGTCAGGACCTCGAGCGTTCCCCGGCGGACCACGACCAGGCCCTCCGGCCAGCCCGGTCCGATCGCCTGCGGCCGATCCGGGGGAACCGTCACCTCGTGGCGGTCGAAGGCCGGGCGTGCCGGCGGGTCACGCTCATCGCGCCGCATCTCGCTCGCCCAGTTCCCACGTCGGCGGCAGGCCGAACGCGGCGAACACGTCCGGCATGAACGTGGTGATCTCCGCGACCTTGCCGTCGGCGAACCGCAGCACGTCCAGCGACTGGGCCCGGAACCGGTCGTCCCCCGCCCGGCGCACGTACTTCGCGCACGCCGGCTGGCGGTTGGCGCGGGTCGGCAGCACGCGGAACTCGCCGTAGCGGCCTTCGGCGACCGTTGCGCCGGCGAACTCGACGATCGCGTCGCGGCCCAGGAACGCCGCCGGGTGCGGGGGCATCGTCAGGCGGGCGTCCGCGCACAGCAGCTCGGTGATCGCGTCGAGGTCGACGCGCTCGTGGGCGTCCATGTACTGCTGCAGCAGGGCGCGCTCGGCCGTCGTCGGATCGGTGTCCGGCGCCCACTCCGAACGCTGCGGGGGCAGGTGCTCCTTGAGCGAGGCGCGGGCCCGCTGCAGCCCGCTGTTGGCCGACGCGACCGTGATCCCGAGCAGCTCGGCGGCGTCCTTGGCCGGCCAGCCCAGCACGTCCCGCATCACCAGGATCGCGCGCTGGCGCGGGGGCAGGTACTGGATCGCGGTCAGGAACGCGAGTTCGATCGTCTCCTTGGCGATGACGACCGCCTGCGGGTCGTCCTCGGCCGAGGCGGCCTCGTCCAGCAGCCGGTCCGGCACCGGCTGCAGCCACGGCACCTCGCCCGGCGACGCCGTCGATTCGGCCGACGGCCCGAGGTCGGCCGGCACGGCCTGGCGGCCGCGGCGGTCGAGGTGGTCGAGGCAGGCGTTGGTGGCGATCCGGTACAGCCACGAGCGGAACGCCGAGCGGCGCTCGAAGCTCGCCCGCTTGTTCCACGCCCGCAGGAACGTCTCCTGCACCATGTCTTCCGCGTCGTCGAGCGAGCCGAGCATCCGGTAGCAGTGCACCTGCAGTGCCGCCCGGTACCGCTCGACGAACCCGCCGAACGCCTCCCGGTCTCCCGCCAGGGCGGCGGCGACCTGCGTGCGGTCCTCGTCGACCGTTCCCTGTGTACTCATGAAATCCTCCGTGATCGATTCACGCGAAAGACCTGGACCGCGTTTCCGCCACGACCATACGGCGTAATGTGACGGCCGATCACCTCGCTGTGATCCCGCCTGCCGGTTTGCCCGCAAAAAGCGCATTCTCCGAGAAGCGCCGCGGCCGTCCCGCACGGCGGCGGGCGGGACGGCCGCGTCCGCCGGTCATCGCCGGAACCGGTTCACCAGCTCGGCGGTGCGGCCGCGACGGCCCCACGCGACCACCGCGGCGACCACGAACAGCACGATGGTGATGGTGGGGTTCGTGTGCAGCACGACGATGTTGGTGATGGTCGCACCGACGCTCAGCGCCGCGAGGCCGAGCCCGGCCAGGCCGCACAGCGCCGGGATCGCCAGGCCGATCGCGCCCGCCAGCTCCAGCACGCCGGTCAGCACGCGGAACCACTGCCCGGCGCCGATCTCGGCGAACATGTCGACCATCTGCGGGTTGGCGGTGACCTTGGCGATGCCGGCCAGCGCGAATTCGGCCAGCAGGCCGATCTGCAGCACCCACAGGACGATGTTCAGCCCCTTGCCCGGGCGCTTCTCCGTGGTGGCCGGGACCTGCCGGGTGGCAACGTTCTGCTGCGTCATGACGATCTCCCTCGTTTCGGTGTCCGGCGTGTTCGCCGCCTCTGCCCAATACGACGGCGGGGCTCGCCGAAACTCATCGGTCATCGGGTGAATTCGCCACAAAAAGGCCCTGAGCAGCAGAAAAGGGGCCGCCACCGGATCACTCCGGTGGCGGCCCCTGTTTCCGGCCTGGCTCAGATCACCTCGACGTCGGGCACGAAGCGGATCCACTTCCCGCCCGCCGCGCGGAACGCCTGCTCCTTGGCCATGATCTCCTCGGCGTGGTTCCACGCGAACAGCAGCGCGTAGTCCGGGTACGGGTCGGCGAAGTCCGCCGGCGGGCGCACCGGCAGGTGCGAGCCGGGCAGCAGGCGGCCCTGCTTGGCCGGCGTCGAGTCGCACACGAACGGCACCAGGTCGGTGCCGATGCCGCAGTAGTTGGTCACCGTCGAGCTCTTGCCGGGGGCGCCGTAGCCGACGACCCGCTTGCCGTCCGCCTTGAGCTGCCGCAGCAGCGTCATCAGGTCGTCGCGGATGCGGGCGACGTTGCGGCCGAACTCGGCCAGCGTGGCCGGCTCGTTGAGCTTCGTCGACTCCTCCTCGGCCAGCAGCGCCACCAGCCGCTCGGACGGCACCCGCGCGCCAGGACGGGCGATCGTGTACCGCACCTCGCCGCCGTGCATGGCGATGCGCTCGGCGTCGACCAGCTCGAACCCGAACCGCTCGGCCATCGCCTGCACCGAGGCCACGCTGAAGTAGAACACGTGCTCGTCGTAGATCTGGTCGAACGCCATCCCGCTGACGATCGTCTCCAGGTACGGCTCCTCGAAGACGAACACCCCGCCCGGGGTCAGCAGCTTGTCCAGGCCGCGGAACACCGAGTCCATGTGGGCGATGTGGCAGATGGTGTTGGCGCCGAAGACGACGTCGGCGGGGCCGTGCTCGGCCCGCACCGCGGCCGCGGTGTCCTCGTCGAAGAACGCCGACAGCACCCGCACCCCCTTCTCCCGCGCGATGTCGGCGACGTTCCCGGACGGCTCGACACCCAGGTGCCGGACGCCCGCGGCGGCGATGGTGCCGAGCATGACACCGTCGTTGCAGCCGATCTCGACGATGAACGGGTCGGGCCCGGTCAGTTCCGCTTCGAGGAAGTGCCGGGCGTCGGCCGCGAAGTGGTCGCGGTGGCTGGCGGAGCCGGACGCGTGGTAGCGGTAACCCGCGTGGTAGCGCAGTTCCTGCGGCACCACGGTGACCAGCTGGACCAGGCGGCAGCGGGTGCAGGCGCCGACCGCGAGGCGGAACCGGAACTCCCCGGCCACCTCCTCGGGCAGCAGGAACCCGTTGGCCGTGGGCTGATCACCCAGGTCGGCGAACTCGAGCACCGGTGCGTCGCAGACCCGGCAAGTGGTTTCTTCCATCGCTGTAATCACTGTCCTTTCGCGACCGGCGGCCGGCCGTCAGACGGCTCCGTTGTCGGCGAGGGCGAGCCACCAGTCGCTCGCCCGGGCCCACTCGATGGTCTTGGTCAGTCCGTCCCGCAACGAGGTTTCCGGCCGCCAGCCGAGGATCCGGCCCGCCTTGGCGTTGTCCGGCACGCGGCGCAGCAGGTCCTCGTACGACGACCCGAGCTTCTCCGCGGTGTCGACCTCGACCGTGCCGGGGGCGCCGGTCAGCTCGGCGACGAGCCGGACGACCTCGCCGACCGTGGTCTCGACCATGCTGCCGATGTTGAACGCCTCGCCGACCGCGCCGGGGTGCTCCGCCGCGAGCAGCGTGCCCTCGACCGCGTCGTCGATGTAGGTGAAGCAGCGCGTCTGCACGCCGCGGTCGTAGATCACCAGCGGCTTGCCGTTGAGCGCGCGGTGCACCGACCGGCTGACGACGTACGCCGGACGCTGCCGGGGGCCGTAGACGTTGAAGTACCGCACGATCGTCGCCTCGATGCCGTGCTGGCGCGCGTAGGCGTAGGTCAGGTGCTCCGCCAGCGCCTTGCTCGAGGAGTAGGACCAGCGGTCCGACGACGTCGGGCCGAGCACCCGGTCGCCGTCCTCGCGCCACGGCACGGTCGGGTTCTTGCCGAACACCTCGCTGGTCGAGCTGAGCACCACCCGCGCGCCCGCGGCGTCGGCGGCCTCGAGCACGTTGCGGGTGCCGGTGAAGTTGATGTCGACCACGTCGAGCGGACGCGCCAGGTACTGGTCCACGCCGACCACGGCGGCGAGGTGGAACACGACCTCGGTGCCGGCCGCGGCCCGGGCGAGGGCCGCGGCGTCCCGGAGGTCGCCTTCGACGACCCGGACGCCCTCGCGGACTTCGCGCGGCGCGACGGCGTCGAACACGGTGACCTCGTCGCCGCGGTCCAGCAGGCGTTCGACGAGGTGGTGGCCGATGAACCCGGAGCCGCCGGTGACCAGGACCCGGCGTGCGCTGCGTCCCGCCATCAGCCGGCCTCCGCCCACTCGACGCCGGATTCGAGGTCGCGCAGCGCGCTCCCCCGGCCGATCCCGCGGTAGGTGTAGCCCGCGGCGACCAGCTCGGCGATCCGCTCCTTCGAGTAGTACGCGCGCCCGTCGAGCAGGACGCACCTGGGCGCCACCGGCAGGGCCGCGAAGTCGATGTCCTCGAAGTCCCGGTGCAGGGCCAGCACGGCGATGCAGTCGGCGTCGCGGACCGTGTCGGCCACCGACGTCGAAGGCGCGATGCCGAACATCGGCTCGACCTGCTTCGCCTCCACCAGCGGGTCGTACACGCGCACGGTCGCGCCCGCCTTCTTCAGCGCCTTCACGGTCGCTTCCGTCGGCGTCGCCCGCAGGTCGCCGGTGTTGTTCTTGAACGCCAGGCCGAGCACGCCGATGACCGACCGCGCCGGGTCCTTGCCCTGGCGGACCAGCTCGTCGATGGCCAGCTGGGCGGCGTACTCCGGCATGCCCGCGTTGACCTCGCGGCCGGTGGGTGCGGTGCGGATGTCGACCCCGTGCTCCTGGGCGGACTTCCAGACCATCCACGGGTCCTTGGTCAGGCAGGAGCCACCGACGCCGACGCTCGGCAGCAGGATGTTGACGTTCCCGGTGCCCTTGGGGATCGTGTTGGCCGCGGAAACGACGTCGAGCACGTCCACGCCGTAGATGGCGCAGAACTTGGCGAGCTCGTTGGCCAGCGCGATGTTCAGGTCGATCCACCAGTTGCTGGCGAGCTTGATGATCTCCGCCGCCTCCAGCGAGTCGCGCTGGATGACCTCGACGCCCAGGCCGCGCCGCCAGAACTCGACGGCCGCCTCGACGCAGTCGGGGCCGTACCCGCCGGCGACGATCGGGAACGCGCGCAGCTCGGCGAGCGCGGTGCCCTCGGCCAGCCGCTCCGGGGTGAACGCGAGGCCGAAGTCGACACCGCCGCGCAGGCCGCCGCCTTCCAGCTCGGGAAGCACGACCTCCCGCGTGGTGCCGGGCGGGACGGTGCTCTTGAGCACCACGAGCTGCCCGGGCCGCAGGTGGGTGCGCAGCTGGCGGCACGCGCCGACGAGCTGCTCCGAGGACAGCGAACCGTCGTCGCGCACCGGCGTGCCGACGCAGATCAGGATCACGTCCGCGGCCGCCGTCTCGGCGAAGTCGGTGGTGACCCGCAGCCGTCCCGCTTCCATGCCGCGGAAGACCATGTCGGGCAGACCCGCTTCCTCGATCCGGAAGTAGCCCCACGAAAGCTCTTCGACGAGCTGCGGGTCGCTGTCGACCGCAACGACGTCGAAGCCGCGGTCGGCGAGCGTCGCGGCGACGCACGAGCCCACGTAGCCGAAGCCGATCACGGCCACCGTGATCGGCTTGTTCTCAGACAGGAAACGCATCCGTGTCTCCAATCGAATGTCGCGGTCCGGACAGCCGGCCGCCTGGCACCCAGGGTCACGGACCGTCGCCACCGGCGGCCTCTCCTCGGTTGCCGGTGCGGTGAACAGAGCACACCGGGAGGAGGCCCGGCCGAGCCCGCACTCCGGGAGGTGTGCCCCGGGCGCGCGCGATGGGAGCGTTCGGGGACAGTGTCCGTCCGTAGGGGAGCCCATGAGCGACGACCTCATCAACGTGATGCAGCCCTGTCTCGGCGAACGAGAGCTCGCCGCGGTGCGGGAAGTCTTCGAGAGCAACTGGATCGGCCGCGGACGGCGCACGGCCGAGTTCGAGGCGCGGTTCGCCGAGCACCTCGGTGTCGGGCGCGAGCACGTGGTTTCGGTCAACTCCTGCACCGAGGGCACGTTCATCGCCATGGAACTGCTCGGCGTCGGCCCCGGCGACGAGGTCGTCCTGCCGTCGATCAGCTTCGTCGGCGTGGCCAACGCGGTCGCCTCGCGCGGCGCGCGGCCGGTGTTCTGCGACGTCGACCCGCACACGCTCAACCCGCGGGTGGCCGACATCGAGGCGGCGCTGACCCCGCGGACCAAGGCGGTGGTGATCCTGCACTACGGCGGGCACCCCGGCGACGTCGTGGCGATCGCCGCGCTGTGCCGCGACCGCGGCGTCAAGCTCATCGAGGACGCGGCCATCGCCGTCGATTCCCGGGTGGACGGCCAGGCGTGCGGCACGTTCGGCGACATCGCGGTGTGGAGCTTCGACCACGGCAAGATCGTGGTGACCGTGGACGGCGGCATGCTGTACGTCCGCGACCCGGAGCTGGCGGCCCGCGCGCCCAAGGTGGCCTACCTGGGCATGGAACAGCGCAGCGGCTTCGACCAGGCGATGCGCGCGAGCACCCGCTGGTGGGACTTCGACGTCACGACGTTCTCCCGCCGGTCGACGACCAACGACGTGCTCACCGCGATCGGGCTGGTGCAGCTGGAGCGGCTGCCGGAGTTCGTGGCCCGCCGCGAAGAAGTCGCGGCGGCCTACGACGAGGGCTTCGCCGACCTGCGCGGGCTGCGCCGGCCGCCGCGGCTGCCGGCCGGGCACCGGACCTGCCACTACATGTACTGGGTGCAGCTCGACCCGGCGCTGCGGGACGTCATCGCCCGCGACCTCTACGCCCGCGGCGTCTACACGACGTTCCGCTACCCGCCGCTGCACGAGGTGCCGGCGTACGGCTGGGAGACGCCGCTGCCGGGCTCGGAAGCGGCCGCGGCGCAGACCCTGCTGCTGCCGATGCACCAGGGCCTCAGCGACGCCGACGTGCGCCGCGTGGTCGACGCCGTCCGCGACTGCGTGACGGCCCGCACCACCGACCTGGCCGCGTAGGTGATCCGCCAGCTGTCGTCACGGCTGGTCTACCGCAACGAGTGGCTTTCGGTGCGGGAAGACCGGATCGAGCGCCAAGACGGTTCCGAGGGCATCTACTCGGTGGTGGACCGCCCCGACTTCGCCGTGGTGATCGCGGCCGAGAACGACGGGTTCCACCTGGTCGACCAGTACCGCTACCCGGTGGGCGGGCGGTACTGGGAGTTCCCCCAGGGCTGCTTCCCGGCGGGCCGCACGGGAACGCCGGTGGAGCTCGCGTACGCGGAGCTGTCGGAGGAGACGGGCCTGCGCGCTGGCGACCTGCGGCACCTGGGCCACCTGTTCGGCTGGCACGGCGCGAGCCCGCAGGCGTGCGACGTGTTCGTGGCGACGGACCTCACGCCGGGCCCGCCGGCGCGGGAACCCACCGAGCAGGACATGCGCCACCGCTGGTTCCCGCGCGACGAAGTCGAACGGATGATGCGCGACGGCCGGATCAGGGACAACTCGACGCTGGCGGCGTACGCGCTGTACCTGCTGGAGGAGCGCGGCGCGGACTGAGCCGCAACGCAAGAAGGGCGGGTCTCCCCGGAGACCCGCCCTTTCCGTCACTCCGCGTTCAGCCGGCGAGGACCGCCTCGATCTCCAGCTCGATCTCCACCTTGTCGCCCACGACGATCTTCGCACCCTCGGCCAGGCCGAAGTCGATGCCGAAGTCGCTGCGGGTGATCGACGTGCGGCCGCCGAAGCCGACCCGCGGTTCGCCCTGGACACCCGTCGGGTCCACGCCGAGGAACTCCAGCTCGAGCTCCACGCCCTTGGTCACGTCGCGGATCTCCAGGTCGCCGGTGAGCAGCCACCGCTCGCCGTCCTGGCGGAGCCCGGTGCTCGTGAACGTCATCTTCGGCGCCTGCTCGACGTCGAAGAAGTCCCGGGTGCGCAGGTGGTTGTCGCGCATCTCGTTGCCGGTCTCCACCGAGGCCAGGTCGATCGACACCGACGCCGACGAGCGCGCCGGGTCCTCGTCGATCACCAGCTGGCCCTCGAACGCGCTGAACCGCCCGCGCACCTTGCTCATCAGGTGGCGCACCGCGAACCCGACGTTCGAGTGGGCCGGGTCGATCACCCAGGTGCCGGCGGCCACGCCGGGCAATGCGTCAGACATAGCGTCCTCCTCCTCGTCGCGCGGGCCGGGGCCCCGCGAGGAACCCCGGCCGCTCGGCTGACTGCATACGTTCCCGGATCCTCCCGGACGCACCCGGCGCCCGGCATCTCCCGGCATGCCTTCCCCAGTCATGTCCACACCGGACGGACATCAGTCCCGTGTGGACGAAATCAGGGGACGATCTCCATCTGGGCCATCATCCCGATGGACGAGTGGTCCAGGAAGTGGCAGTGGTAGACGTACTTGCCGGTGTACTCGGTGAACGTGGCCTGCACCCGGACCGACTCGCCGGGCATGATGAGCACGGTGTCCTTGCGCCCCGCGTCGTCCGGGGTCGGCGGCGCACCGTTGCGGTCGAGCACCCGGAACTGTTCCAGGTGCAGGTGGAACGTGTGCGGCGCGCCCCAGACCGTGTCGGTGTTGGTGACCGTCCAGACTTCCGTCGCGCCCCGCTTGACCTGGAAGTCGACCCGGTTCGGGTCGTAGGCCTGGTCGTTGACGAGCCCGACGTTGCCCGAATCGTCGAACTTCATCGTGACCTGCCGCTGCACGGTCGGGGTCCCCAGCGCGGGCAGCGGCCGCAGGGTGGCGGGCACCCGGCTGGTGTCGGCCGCGGTCCGCGTGACGTCGAACCGGAGCACCGGGCCCGACACGTCGGACAGCACGAACTTCGACCCGATCGGCTGGTTGGAGAAGTCGATCACGATGTCCACGCGTTCCCCGGAGGTGAACGTGATGTCCGAGCGGGTCACCGGCGCCGGCAGCAGGCCGCCGTCGGAGCCGATCTGCGTCATCGCCAGCCCGCCCAGGGTGAGCCGGAATCCGCGCTCGTTGCCGGTGTTGAGCAGCCGGAAGCGGTACTTGCGCGCCGCGACCGGGAAGTACGGCGCCACCACGCCGTTGGTGAGCACCGTGGTGCGGTCCGGCGCGAAGTTCGGCCAGACGAGCACGCCGTTGGCGTCGATCTGGGCGTCCCGGAGCATGATCGGGACGTCGTACTGCCCGCTCGGCAGGTTCAGGCCCTTTTCCGAGTCGTCGTCGAGGATGTAGAACCCGTGCAGTCCCTTGTAGACGTTCTCGGCCTCGGTGCCGTGCGAGTGGTCGTGGTACCAGAGGGTCGCGCCCTGCTGCTGGTTCGGGTACCGGTAGGTGCGGCTCTGGCCCGGCTGGATCAGGTCCATCGGGTAGCCGTCGCTGACCTGGGGGTTGTGCCCGCCGTGCAGGTGCACGTTGGACGCCACGGTCAGCTGGTTGCAGAAGGTGATTTCGACCGGGGTGCCCGTCTTCGCCCGGATCAGCGGCCCGAGGAACTGGCCGCCGAAGGTCCGCACCGGCGTCGGCTTGCCCGGGGTGAACGCGAAGTTCGCGGTCTGGATCGGAATCCGGTAGGTGTCGGTGCCGTCCGCCCGGCGCACCGGTGTCAGCGTCTGCGGCACCGGCATGACCTGGGTGAACTGGGTGACCCCGAACGACCGGCGTGCCGCGGGTTCCGCCGCCCCCGCGGCCGCCCCGTGTCCGGTGTGGTCCACCCCGGTGGGAGCGGCGCCGGCCGTCAACGCCGACGGCAGCAGCGCCGCGCCGCCCGCGACGCCACCGGCCGTCATCCACCCCAGTAACTTTCTTCGATTCAACATCGCCCGCTCCTCGGGTCTCGTCTTCCCGTCGCGCGGTGCCGTTACCGGTACCGCGCTCCCCCGACCGAGCGATCCTCTGCCGCCGGGGGTGGCACGGACATCTCTGTACATGCGGGAAAACGTGAGAAAAACGGACTGGTTGAGCGTGAAACGGGGTGAACCGTCACCGATGTCGACGCACCGGAACGGATCCGGTACGCGGGGTGGCATCGGGACCCCGCCGCGGGTGGGCGTGTCGGGATTTGTGCCGACAGACGGGTCCGCCCACTCAGGACTTCAGAATCTCCGCCAGCGCGTCGTCGACCGCGGCCACGTCTTCGGGCAGCAGGCCGAACATCGTGAAGTGCCCGAGTGGACTGTCGATCACCCGCAACCGGGCGCCGGCGATCAGCGCGACGTCCGGTTCGTGGTCCTCGGCCGGGAAGAACTCGTCGCCGCCGAACGGGTAGACGAAGAACCGGGCGGTGATCCGGCCGAGCGCGGCCGCCAGGTCCCCGCCGGTCTGCTTGCTCACGTCGGCGTCACGCCACTTCGCCGCCTGGCACAGCAGGTTGTTCGGGTCCATCGGGGCGAAGTGCCCGCGCATGAAGCCGAGCGTGAACTCCTCGACCGCGGAGAACCCGAGCCGGCGCCAGACCTCCTCGCGGAAGAACCGGCGGCCGGTGGCCGCGGCGGCGAACGCCATCGCGTGCCGGGCGAGGCCGACGTGGACGTCGTCGGAGTCGGCGTAGGACCCGTCGGCGAAGGCGGGGTCCGAACGCAACAGCTCGGTGTGGACGTCGATGAAGAGCCGGTTCTGCACCGGGGTCTTCGCCGTCGCCGCGAACACGCCCGCGCGCTGCACCAGCTCGGGGTGGCGGACCGCCCAGTCGTAGGTCTGCAGCCCGCCCATCGACCAGCCGATCACCGCGTGCAGGGTGGTGAGGCCGAAGTGCTCGGTGACCAGCCGGTGCTGGGCACGCACGTCGTCGGCGATCGTGACGGCCGGGAACCGGGGCCCGTCGAACGGCGCCGGGGTGTTGCTCGGCGACGAGGACAGGCCGCTGCCGAGCTGGTCGGGCAGGATGATGAAGTACCGCGACGGGTCGAGCGCGCGGCCTTCGCCGATCAGGCCCTCCATCGCCGCCGACGTGCCGGAGTACATGTGCGGCACGAGCACGGCGTTGTCGCGTGCGGCGTTCAGGCTCCCGTGCGTGCGGTACGCCAGCCGCGCGTCCGGCAGGGTCACCCCACTGTCCACTGTGAACGCTCCGAGCGCGAAGTGCTCGTGCGGTCCCTGCACCGCCGCCGTGTAGTAGTCGCGGCCCATCGTGACCTCCCGGGGATCGTGGTGCCCCAGACTTTCCCCGCGCGGATCGGCGCGTCTTCTCCGCCCCTGCGCGTTCGGTCCAGCGCCGCAAGGGAAGAGAGCCGCGGGCGGTGGCCGCGGCTAACGTGGTTGCCACGGCGATCTCGCCCGTTCCCGGTGGCCGGCGCGTCCCGGTACCGCCCGCCGTAGAGAGGATGACCCCATGGCCAGTGCGGCCGAAGAACTCGATGCTGTCGTCGTGGGTGCCGGCTTCGCCGGGCTCTACATGCTGCACCGCCTGCGCGGACAGGGGTTGTCCGTCAAGGTCTTCGAAGCGGGCGCCGACGTCGGCGGCACCTGGTACTGGAACCGGTACCCGGGCGCCCGGTGCGACGTGGACAGCCTCAACTACTCCTACTCCTTCGACCCGGACCTCGAGCAGGACTGGCAGTGGTCGGAGAAGTACGCGAGCCAGCCGGAGATCCACGCCTACCTGCGGCACGTGGCCGACCGCCACGACCTGCGCCGCGACATCGTATTGCGGACGCGGGTGACGGCGGCGGTGTTCGACGAGGACACGTCCCGGTGGACCGTCCGCACCGACGGCGGCCACGAGGTCTCGGCGCGGTTCTGCATCATGGCCACCGGCTGCCTTTCGACGCCGAAGTTCCCGGAAGTGCCGGGCCTGGAACGGTTTTCCGGCCCCTGGTACCACACCGCGCGGTGGCCGGAGGACGAGCCCGGCTTCCGCGGGCAGCGGCTCGGCGTGATCGGCACCGGGTCTTCGGGCGTGCAGGCCATCCCGTTCCTCGCCGCGCAGGCGAGCGACCTGACGGTGTTCCAGCGCACCCCGAACTTCGTCTACCCCGCCTTCAACGGGCCGATCGACCAGGCCGTCGTCGCGGAGACCAAGGCGCACTACCGGGACGTCCGCACGGCCGCCCGCCAGTCGCTGTTCGGCGTCGCGATGGACATGCCGACGCAGTCGGCCCTCGAGGTGACCGACGCCGAGCGCCGCGCG
This sequence comes from Amycolatopsis sp. NPDC004625, assembly GCF_040609695.1. Lineage (NCBI taxonomy): Bacteria > Bacillati > Actinomycetota > Actinomycetes > Pseudonocardiales > Pseudonocardiaceae > Amycolatopsis > Amycolatopsis sp. NPDC004625. The sequence goes on along the minus strand of NZ_JBEXKX010000022.1, from coordinate 17,665 downwards.
GTCTACCAGGCGTGCTGGGACCGCGGGCACGTCTTCGCCCTCGTGCAGTCGTTCACCGACCTCATCTTCGACGCCGGCTCAAACGAAACCGCCGCCGAGTTCCTCCGGGAGAAGGTCCGCGACCGGGTCACCGACCCCGAGCTCGCGCGCAAGCTCGAGCCGCGCGGCTACCCGTTCGCGACCAAGCGGCCCTGCCTCGACACCGGCTACTACGAGACCTACAACCGCGAGCACGTGCACCTGGTGGACCTGCGCGAGGAGGACCTCGTCGAGATCACGCCCCAGGGCGTGCTGACCACCGAGCGCGAGTACGAGTTCGACAGCCTGGTCATCGCGACCGGCTTCGACGCCATGACCGGCGCGCTGCTCGCCGTGGACATCCGCGGCCGCGACGGCGTGGCGCTGCGGGACAAGTGGCGCGACGGCCCGGAAACCTACCTCGGCGTCGCCGTGGCCGGGTTCCCGAACCTGTTCACGATCACCGGCCCGGGCAGCCCGTCGGTGTTCGGCAACATGATCGTCTCGATCGAGCAGCACGTCGAGTGGATCGGCGACCTGGTCGACCACATGGCCCGGCACGACCGGTCGGTCGCCGAAGCCGTGGACACCGCCGAGAAGGAGTGGACCGAGCACGTCCGCGCGGTCAGCGACATGACGCTGCTCCCGCAGGCGGACTCGTTCTACCTCGGCGCCAACGTCCCCGGGAAGCCGCGGGTCTTCATGCCCTACGTCGGCGGGGTCGGGCCGTACCGCGCGAAGTGCGACGAAGTCGCCGGCAACGGCTACGAAGGGTTCGTGTTGCGGTGAGCCGAACGGCCGCCGACCCCGCAACGGCAGAGATGCCGGGCGCGGGCGGCGGGTGTGACGCTGGCAGCACGGCTGGATCACCGGCGGGGCGGCCCGACCGCCCACCCGGAATGTCAACCACGGAATCAAGGAGGTGACCGCGATGGGCCAGGATGCCGGAACCCGCGCGGTGGTGCTGGGCGGCAGCATTGCCGGCCTGTTTGCGGCCAGGGTGCTCGCGGACGCCTACGACGAGGTCCTGATCGTGGACCGCGACAAGCTCGTCGGTGTCAAGGGCGTGCGGCGGTTCTGCCCGCAGAGCCACCAGGCCAACGGTCTGCTCGCCCGCGGCGTGCAGGTGATGGAGGAGCTCTTCCCGGGCCTCACCCAGGAGATGGTCGACTACGGCGTGCCGACCGGCGACCTGTCCGGCTCGTGCCGCTGGTACGCCCGGGGCAACCGGCTCAAGCAGCAGCACGCCGGCCTGACCACGCTCGGCGTGGTGCGGCCGATGTTCGAGTGGTTCATCCGCGAGCGCGTGCAGCAGTTCCCCAACGTGACCTTCGTCGAGGAGCACGACATCCTCGGCCTGATCACGACGGCCGACAAGAGCCAGGTCACCGGCGCCCGGGTGCAGAAGCGCGGTACGGACCACGACGAGGTCATCGAGGCCGACCTGGTGGTCGACGCCACCGGCCGCGGCTCGCGGACGCCGGTCTGGCTGGAGCAGCTCGGCTACGAGAAGCCGTTCGAGGAGCGCAAGAAGATCGACCTCGGCTACGTCACGCAGCACTTCCGCCTGCGCGAGGGCGCCAACGGCTTCCAGAACGACGTGGCGATCAACCAGATCGCGCACGCCGCCGTGCCGCGCGGCAACGTCTTCTTCCTGGTCGAGGACGGCAAGGTCGAGCTGACCACCTACGGCATCCTCGGCGATCACCCGCCGACCGACTACGACGGCCTGATGGCGTGGCTGAAGTCGCTGCCCGCCAAGGACGTCTACAACACGCTGCGGTACGCCGACCCGGTCGACAAGGCGATGCCGTTCAAGTTCCCGACGACGCTGCGCCGCCACTACCACAAGCTGCGCCGCTTCCCCGAGGGCCTGCTCGTCACCGGCGACGCGGTCACCACGTTCAACCCGGTGTACGCCCAGGGCATGAGCGTCGCCGCGCTGTGCGCCCTGGTGCTGCGCCAGCACCTGCACAGCGGGGCCGCGCCGGTGCCGCAGGACTACTTCCGCGACCTGGCCACCGACGCCATCGACCAGGCGTGGGAGATGACCAACCAGATCGACCTGAGCCTGCCGGGCGTCGAGGGCGAGCGGCCGTTCAAGGTCAGGATGGGCAACTGGTTCCTGAAGCGGGTGCAGATCGCGGCCACGCACGACGGTTCGATCACCGCCGAGTACTTCAAGACGGCGGGGCTCATCCAGAAGCCGGAAGCGCTGATGAAGCCGGGCTTCGCGCTGAAGGTCCTGTGGAAGTCGCTGTTCGGCCCGGCGAAGGACAGCCGCGAGCCGTACACGTTCCCGGTCGCCGACGGTGTCCAGCCGGCGTTCGGCGAGACCGCCGAGCTGCCGAAGGCGGCATGACCGTTCCCTTGTTCACCCACGGCCACGACAGTCCTTCCGGGACTGTCGTGGCCGTGCCCGTATGGGCGTTCCCACCACTGGAGTACCGATGACCACCGCCCACCGGACGTGTCCCATCTGCGACGCCGTCTGCGGACTGAAGATCGACCTCGACCCCGCCGGCCGCGTCACGAAGGTGCGCGGTGACGACGACGATCCGTTCACCAAGGGCTACATCTGCCCGAAGGGCGCCAGCCTCGGCAGCCTCGACGAAGACCCCGACCGCCTGCGCCACCCCATGATCCGCGAGGGCGACCAGTGGCGGGAAGCCACCTGGGACGAGGCGTTCGAGGCCGTCGAGCGCGGGATCTCCGGTGTCATCGAGAAGTACGGCCGGGACGCGGTCGCCGTCTACTTCGGCAACCCGACCTACCACACGATGGCCGGGTTCCTGTACCGCATCCCGCTGATCCAGTCGCTGGCGTCGAAGAACGTCTACTCCTCCGGCACCATCGACCACATGCCCAAGCACGTCGCCTGCGCGCACCTCTACGGCGACCCGTTCGCCATCGCCGTGCCGGACATCGACCGCACCGACTACCTGCTCGTGCTCGGCGCGAACCCGATGGAGTCGCACGGTTCGCTGTTCTGCGCCCCCGACATGCCGGCCCGGCTGCGGGCGCTGCGCAAGCGCGGCGGCAAGCTGGTCGTCGTCGACCCGCGCCGGACCCGCACCGCGAAGAACTGTGACGAGCACTTCTTCGTCCGGCCGGGCACGGACTCGGTGCTGCTGCTGGGGATCGTGCACACCCTGCTGCAGGAGGACCTGGCCAAGGTCACCCTCGACGTCGCCGGGCTCGACGAGCTGCGCACGCTGACCGAGGAGTTCTCGCCGGCGGCGGCCGAGGTGCTGTGCGGCGTGCCGGCGGCCGACATCGCGCGGATCGCGCGCGAGCTGGCCGCGGCGCCGACGGCGGTCGTGTACTCGCGCATGGGCGGGTCGGTGGTCGAGTTCGGGACGATCACGCAGTGGCTGGTCGACGTCATCAACATCCTCACCGGCAACCTCGACCGCCCCGGCGGCCCGATGTTCACCCGGACCGCCGCGCTCGAGGTGTTCCGCACCGGCCAGCCGTTCGAGTACGGCCGCTGGCACAGCCGGGTGAAGGGGTTCCCGGAGGTGCTCGGCGAGCTGCCGACGGCCACCCTGCCGGACGAGATCGAGACGCCCGGCGAAGGACAGGTCCGGGCGCTGATCAACATCGCCGCCAACCAGGTGGTGGCCGCGCCCAACGGGCCGCGGTTCGGGCGGGCGTTCGACTCGCTGGACTTCATGGTCTGCGTCGACCCGTACCTGACGGAAACCACCCGGCGGGCGCACGTGATCCTGCCGCCACCCCGCATCCTGCAGATGCCGCACTACGACTTCCTGATGCAGATCGTCATGGTGCGCAACTACACCCGCTACTCCCCGGCGGTGCTGCCGCTCGAGGCCGACCAGCGATCGGAGGCGGAGATCCTGGCCCGGCTGACGCTGATCGCGGGCGGCGCACCGCTGCAGGTGCCGGCGGCCGCCGTCGACGAGGGCTTCGTCGAGCAGCTGCTGACCGGCGCCACGCAGATGCCCGGCTCCCCGGTCGAAGGCATGGACGTCGCCACCCTGCGCGCCACCATCGAGGGTGACGACGGGCCCGAGCTGATCCTCGACACGATGCTGAAGTTCGGTCCCTACGGCCTCTCCCTGGCGAAGCTGAAGGAAAAGCCGAACGGCATCGACCTCGGCCCGCTGGAGCCGCGGCTGAAGGAACTGGTGTGCACGCCGTCGGGCAAGATCGAGCTCACCCCGGAGCCGATCGTCGCCGACTTCGCGCGGCTGCGCGCCCGGCTGGCCGCGCCGGTCCCGGAGATGCTGCTGATCGGCCGGCGCCAGCTGCGCTCCAACAACAGCTGGCTGCACAACGTCCCCTCGCTCGTCGGCGGCAGCAACCGCTGCACCCTGCACGTCAACCCGGCCGACGTCAGCCGGCTCGGGCTGGGTGAGAAGGCGGTCGTGCGCTCGTCGGCGGGCGAGCTGGTCGTCGAGGTCGAGCCGACCGACTCGATCATGCCCGGGGTCGTCAGCCTGCCCCACGGCTGGGGGCACGCGGGCAGCTCGCAGCGGGTGGCCGCCCAGCACCCGGGGGTCAACGCCAACGCGCTGACCGACGAGCTGGTCGTCGACGTGCCGTCGGGCAATGCGGTGTTCAACGGCGTACCGGTCACCGTCGGTCCGCACTCGCTCTGACGGAACGGGAGTCACCGATGCCGGAAGGCAAGCAGAAGCACGGCCTGCGGGCACTGGGGGTCTACGGCCTGCTCGTCGTGATCCCGGTGCTGGCCAGCATTCTCGTACTCACCCGCGAAGGCACCCGGACGGGGGCCGCGGCCAAGGCGGCCGCGGCGGCCGGCCACCCGGTGGCCCAGCTGCTGCTGGCGATCGCGGTCGTCATCGCCGCGTGCAAGGCGACCGGCTGGCTGATGCGGCGGATCGGCCAGCCGCCGGTGGTCGGCGAGATCGCCGCGGGCATCGTCCTCGGCCCGTCGGTGCTCGGGGCGATCTGGCCGGCGGGCGCGTCGGCCGTGCTGCCGGCCGCGATCATGCCGCAGCTGAACGTGCTGGCCCAGGTCGGCATCGTGCTGTTCGTGTTCCTCACCGGGCTGGAACTCAACACGCGGCTGATCCGCGGGCGCGGGCACCTGGCGCTGGTGGTCAGCCACGTGAGCATCGCGGTGCCGTTCGTGCTGGGCATCCTGCTCGCCGTGGTCGCCTACGCCAAGTTCGCGCCGAAGGGCGTCGGCTCGCTGCCGTTCGCCCTGTTCATCGGGGTTTCGATGAGCATCACGGCGTTGCCGGTGCTGGTCCGGATCCTCAAGGACACCGGCATGTTCCACAGCCGCATCGGGGTGGTCGCGGTGACCTGCGCGGTGGTCGACGACGTCACGGCGTGGTCGCTGCTGGCGCTGGTGGTCGCGCTGATCACGGCGTCCTCGCTGGTCGGCGTGCTGCTGACGCTCGGCTTGGCCGCGGCGTTCGCCGGCGTGCTGTACTACGTCGCCCGCCCGCTGCTGACGAGGTTCTTCGCCCGCACGTCCGAGCCGGTCCTGCGCCGCGTCGCCCCGCTGGCCCTGGTCGGGGTGCTGCTGTGCGCGATGGCGACCGACTGGATCGGCGTGCACGCGATGTTCGGCGCGTTCATGTTCGGCCTGGTCTTCCCGCGCGGCAACGTGGTGGAGGAGTGGCTGCACGAGAACGCGAGCGGCCTCACGACGGCGTTGATGCTGCCGTTGTTCTTCGCCTACAGCGGCCTCCGGACGAACATCGGGCTGCTCGCCGACCCCTCGCTGTGGCTGTGGTGCGCGGCGATCCTGGTGATCGCCGTGGTCGGCAAGCTCGTCAGCGCGACCGTGGCGGCCCGCAGCGTCGGCGAGAGCTTCTGCCGGTCGCTGCAGATCGGCGTCCTGATGAACTGCCGGGGCCTGACCGAGCTCATCGTGCTGAACGTCGGCCTGGACCTCGGGGTGCTCTCGCCCGAGATGTTCACGATGCTGGTGCTGATGGCGCTGGTCTCGACGGCGATGACGGCCCCGATGGCGGTGTACCTGGACAAGCGGGCGGGCCGCCGGGAGGCGCGGCTGCGCACGAACGTCCACCGGCTGGAGGACGACCTGGAGGGCGAACTGCCCCGGGCGGCCTGACCGGTCGGACGCGAAAACGGGCTGCCGGCCGAGGCCGGCAACCCGTTTTCGCTGCTGTTCAGGCGAAGCGCAACGACAGCTCGTTCGGCCCGTGGATGCCGATCGGCGGCCGCCAGGTGAACTCCCCCGCCACCGCCGGCGGACCCAGCCGGTTCGCCAGCGCCGGCAACGCCTCCGTCAGTTCGGCCTTGGCGAGCGCGATGCCGAGGCAGTGGTGCGGTCCCGCGCCGAACTGCAGCAGCGGGGCCTCGGGGGCGACCGTGATGTCGAACTCCCCGGCGTTGCGGAACACCCGCGGGTCGCGCTGGGCCGCCGTCACGCACACCGTCAGGAACGTGTCCCTGGCGATGCTCAGACCCTGGTACTCGAAGTCCTCCGCCGCGAACCGGTAGATCGTCGGCGACGACGGGAGCCAGCGCATCACCTCGTCGACCGCCTGGTCCGCCAGGTCCGGCCGGGTGCCCAGCAGGCGCCACTGGTCCGGGTGCGCGGCGAACGCCACCATCGCGTTGGCCAGCTGGTGACGGGTCGTGTCGTGCGCCGCGAACACCGTGGTGATGATCAGGTTCCGCAGCTCCGCCGGGCTCACCAGCGGGTCGTCCTGCTGCGCGGCCACCAACGCGGAGATGAGGTCGCCGGCCGGTTCGGCCTTCTTCCGGGCCATCAGCGCGTCGATGTACTCGCCCAATCCGACGAGCGCCGCCTCCACACGGGACACCACGTCGCCGCCGAGGGCGATGCTGAACACCAGGCCGACGTCCGTCGTCCACGTGTGGAAGACGTCGTGGTCCTCGGGCGGTACGCCGAGCATTTCGCTCATCACCGCCAGCGGCAACGGGTTCGCGAAGTCCCCGATGAACTCGCACGCGGCCGCCGAACCCAGTTCTTCGGCCAGTTCCTTCGCGCGGGCCCGGATGAACGGGCGCAGCCCGGCGATCATCTTCGGCGTGAAGGCCTTGCCCACCAGGCCGCGCAGGCGGCGGTGGTGCGCCCCGTCGTGGTTCATGATCATCGGGACGAACCAGTCGTGGATCGGGCCGCCGGTGACGCCGTTCATCTCCATGAAGCGCTTGCCGTTGTGGTTCAGGCGCTGGTCCCGCAGCAGCGCGTGCCCCTCCGCGTACCGCAGGACGAACAGGCCCACCGGGCTTTCCGCGTACCAGTTCTTCGCCTGGGCCTCGGCCACCGCCGGCGTGCCGAAGCCGAATCCCGGCGCGGTGACGTCCAGGAAGGGCGGCTCACTGTCCACTGTGGTCGACACGGCCGGGCTTACTGCTGCGGCGGGGCGAAGTAGTCGCGCACGACGCTGATCTGGTTCTCCATCATGCCCATCAGCCCCTGCACGATCTCCGGCGCCGCGTCGTCGGTGACCATGAACTCCCGGCGGTACTCGAGGAAGCTGCGGCCGGGCTCGTTCGTCACCGGGAAGACGCGGTAGGTGGCGACGTAGTCGTAGAGGCACAGCACCGGGGCCAGGGTGCGGTAGGTGAGCGAGCGGTCCACCTCGTTGCGGCCGGCCACCTCCTGCTGCACCAGGCCCTGGTTCTGCAGCATCGTGAACTCGTACCGCGACGGCACCAGCTCCGGCGAGCCGCCCTCGACCCAGTGCGAGTTCCCGACGGTGTCGCCGAACAGGATCTTCACCAGGTTCAGGACGTTGCGGATCTCGGCCCACACCGTGTCCGGGTCGGCGTCGAGGACGGTGGTCTGGTACATCGTGTGCTTCGGCTTGATTGTCACGAGAACTCCGCGGGATCGTCGGGAACCGTCATCGCAAGGTAGCCGGAATTCCTTTGTGCACGGAACATTCGAGCGTGCGGACCTGCGGCTCAGCCGGCCAGCCGGCGCGGGTTCCACTGGGCCGGCCCGCGCCGGCCGAGCACCGGGGCGAGGTCCTGGAGGGACCGCTGCAGGACGCGCAGGTCGGCGGCGACCAGCGCCTGCGGGCCGTCGCACCGGGCCTCTTCGGGGTGCGGGTGGACGTCGACGAGCACGCCGTCGGCCCCCACCGCGACCGCCGCGCGCGAAAGCGGCAGCACGAGGTCGCGGCGCCCGCCGGAGTGCGACGGGTCGATCATCACCGGCAGGTGCGAAAGCCGCTGGACCACCGGCACCGCGGAGATGTCGAGGGTGTTGCGGGTGGCGGTCTCGAACGTGCGGATCCCCCGCTCGCACAGCACGATGTCGAGGTTGCCGCGCTGGGCGATGTACTCCGCGGCCATCAGCCACTCCTCGATGGTGGCGCTCATGCCGCGCTTGAGCAGCACCGGCTTGCCCGCCTCGCCCACCGCCTGCAGCAGCCCGAAGTTCTGCATGTTCCGGGTGCCGATCTGCAGCATGTCGGCGTACCGGGCGACCATTTCGACGTCGTGCGCCGCGACCACTTCGGTGACCACCGGCAGGCCGGTCTCGGCCCGGACGTCGGCCAGGATCCGCAGGCCGAGTTCGCCGAGCCCCTGGAACGCGTACGGCGACGTGCGCGGCTTGAACGCGCCGCCGCGCAGCAGGGTCGCGCCCGCGGCCTGGGCCATCCGCGCGGCCTCCAGGGTCTGCTCCGGCGTCTCCACCGCGCACGGGCCGGCGATCAGGGTGACCGAGTCCGGGCCGATCGGCACGCCGCGCACGTGCACCGTGGACCGCTCCGGGTGGTGCTCGAGGCTCACCAGCTTGTACTTGGCGGAGATCCGGGTGACGCTGCGCACCCCGCGCATCCCGCCCAGGTTGAGGGCCTCGAACCGGTCGACCTCGCCGACCAGCCCGATGACCGTCCGGCTCACCCCGCGGCTGACGAAGGCTTCGCCGCCCGCCGCCGTCACGCGGTCGACGACCGCTTCGACGTCCCCGGCCGTGGCATCGACAGCCATGACGATGACCATGATTTCCGCACCCTCCAGCGCTCCGGCCGCCACCGGCGGGCGCCGGCGGCGGGTGTGCTGCTGGATCGAGCATCCGGCCGCGCGGGGGATGCCTGCGTCTCCACGGGTGCGCGGTTCACCTCTCCGCAGGAAGGAGCTTCGCCAGACCCGCGTAGCCGATCTCGTGCAGCCGCAGGCCGGACGTCGTCGCGTAGGCGTCGTCGGCGCGCAGGCCGATGCCCTCGACCACGCGGTTCATGAAGTTGAACAGCGCGCACACCTGGATGGCGTCGTGCAGGGCGCGGTCGTCCCAGCCCGCGGCGAACACGGCCTCGGCGTCGGCGTCGGTCATCCGGGACGGCGTCCGGGTCAGCTTGCCGACGTAGGCCAGCACCGGCCGGATCTTCGCGTCCACCGGCGCGGCGTCGAGGTCGCGCACCGCGGCGGCGAGCAGCCCTTCGGGGACGCCGAACGCCTCCGCGGTGATCGTGTGGATCCCGTGGCAGTAGCCGCAGCTGTTCACCCCCGACACGTACGCCGCGATCAGCTCGCGCTCGCCCGGGGTGAACGGGGACTCGGCGCGCATCACCTGCTCGTGCAGGTCCAGCAGCGGCCGGGCTGGGCCGGGGTAGGCCTCGAACACGTGCAGCAGCCGGGTTTCAGCCGGCAGGGACTTCAGGTGGGACACCGGGTTCTCCGTCTCCGTCGGCCAGGCGGTCCACTTCCCCGCGGCGCAGTGAACAGGCGGTCAGGTAGGCGACCGAGGCCGGGCCGGCCTCGGGTACGGCGGCGGCGACGCGGCCCGCGGCCTCGACCCACGCGCCCCGCAGGGCGGCGGGGGACGAGGTCCCCGGGGTGCTGCCGACGGCGTCCCGGACCGCCCGCCAGCGCGCCCACCCGGCCGCGACCAGGCCGGCGAACCCGAACCCGGCGACGCCGTGGCGGGCCTGGTCGACCGCCTGCGTCACCAGCCCCGGATCGTCGGCGAGCCGGGCGAAGCCAACCCCGGCGAGCAGGCGCTGGGCGTCGAGGCCGAGCAGGATGACACCGACCTCGGTCGAGCCCGGGTCGTCGATCGCGGGCAGGGCGAACCGCGTGTCAGGCACCGGTCACCACCGGGACGCGCGCTTCCCGCAGGCTGTGCGCGATCGACGCGGCCACCCGCGCGGTCGCCACGCGGTGGCCGTCGATGTTGCGCGCGGCCGGGCCGAGCATCAACCCGGCCGCCGCGCCGACCACCGAAACCCGGGGGGCGCGGGTGTAGTGCAGGGTCCGTTCGTCCAGGTCCGGCCAGCCGTCGCGCTCGTTCACCAGGTCCGGAGGCAGTAGCCCGGCCCCGCTCGAGGGGAGCGTGCCCAGCGCCAGCACGGCGGTGTCCGCCTCGACCAGGCGGCCGCTCTCCAGCCGGCAGACCACGCCGTCGCCGATCTCCTTCACCGCCTCGCCGCGGTGGACGACCAGCCGCCCGTCGGCCTCGGCCTGCTGCAGCAGCGGCCGGAACTCGAACATGACCGACGCCCGCCGGTGCTGCCGCATCAGGTCCAGCCGGCCGGCCCGGTCGACGCCGTCGAAGCGGGCCCGGCCTTCCGGGCGGAAGAACGACGAGTTGACGTCGGCGCACTGGTAGCGCTCGGCGGTCTCCCGCACCACCCAGTGCACCCGGCGGCCCGCCCCGAGCGCGCCGGTGATCAGGTGGGCCGCGGTGAGCCCGGCCCCGACCACGATCTGGCGCTGCCCGCCCGCGGGCACCGGTTCGTCCCAATAGGACACTCCGGCCGGCGGACGGCCGCCGCCCCACCAGGCGTCGGGCGCCGGGCGGCGCTCCTCGCCGAGGCAGAGCACGGCGTGCTGCGCGGTGACGGTGAACCGGTTCGCGCGCACTGTCACCGCTTCGGACGTCGGCAGCACCTCGCGGACGGCCGCCTGCCACGTCTTCCCGGCGACGTGGTGGCTCGTCACCAGGTGGTCGCAGTAGGCCTCGAACACGTCGACCGGCACGACCGAGCGGTGCCCGGCCTGCGCCATCCGGATCTCCCGCCGCTCGGTGCGGGTCAGCCGCGACCAGTGCAGCCGGGCGAAGTCCAGCAGCTCGCAGTCGCGGAACCCCTCGACGCCGGGGTGGTGCTCGTACGGCGAGCGCAGCACCCGCTGGCCGAGGCGGTCGATCCGGCCGAAGAAGCGCCCGCACGGGCGGCCGGTCCGGTCGAGCACCACGACGTCGCGGACGCCGTGGTGCCACAGCGCGGAGGCGACCGCGAGCCCCGCCGGCCCGGCCCCGACGATGACGACGTCGGCCGCGTTCCCGGGGGAGCCACCCGGGACGGCGGGCGCCGGCAGGCGCGGCCAGTCACGTCCGCGGGGCGAGTCGAGCAGGTGCGGCTCCGGCACGAACTTGATCACCAGGCCCCGCCGGGCTCAGTCGACGACGGAGATCGGCACGATCAGCTCGATCACCGGGCGCTGCTGCATCCCGTCGCTGACCAGCTGATCGAGGGTCGCCTGCGACTGCTCGGCGCTGTCGGTGGCGATCGGGCTGTAGCGGGAGTAGAAGTACCCCGGCTTGCGGCCGCTGGTCTCCATCGAATACATCTTCAGCACCGATTCGCCCGGGCGCACCTCGCCGTCGTAGAAGGTGAGGCGGCGCTGGTCCGGCGTCATGAAGCTCTTGGCGAACTGCGGGGACATCACCGCCGTGCCGGGGTCGTCGACGAACGTCGAGTCCTCGTCCAGGACGGCCTGCATGGCCACCCAGGTCCGGTCGGTGAGGTTCGTTTCGGCCTTGATGACCTGCCAGCGCCCGGCCTCGGGCAGGGTGACGTTGACCGCGACGTCGTGATCGGTGGTGTCGATCGCGCCGGTGATCATCAGCACCCGGCGGCCGAGGTCGGCCACACCGGTCATCTGAATGTCACGGGCCCGCACGCGACCGGAGACGTCCAGCCCCGGCAATTCAGGTGATGACATGGTGCAGCCTCCTGTAAATTAGAGACCCCAGTAAAGTGGGCTGACCAGCAAACGCAAAAAGGCTTTCACACGCCTTGAGAGGCTGTCAAGGTGAGGAACGCATGATCGACGAGGCGTGAGCGGTACGGCCGTCCCGGACGCCTGATCTAACCCGTTCGGCCTAGGCGCCTTCCGGGCTGCTCGGCTCCTCACGGGTCGGCGCGGTGGTCCCGGCCGCCTCGTCGCGGTCGTCGTCCGGCGCGCCGAGGTAGCGGATCGCGAACGAGGAATCCTCCCGCCGCAGCATCACCTTGAGCACGAGATTCGGTTTCACCGCGACAATGAAATTGCTCGGGTCCCGGGGATCGCCGAAAATGTCGTAAATCAGAAAAGCGGATCCGTCGCCGACCGCGAACAATGCGTCGTACATGACATTCCGTTCGGCCTGCGACGCCGATCCGGCCCACTCTTCCAGCAACTCGCACCCATCGGTGAGCTGGAGGCGCATCGCCATCAGCCGGCCTCCCCATCAACGTCCGTCGGGAACCCGGGACGGGTCGCGGGCCTGGTCCGCGCCGGGCTCGGTGACACCCCGGCCCACACAGCGTCCAGTCTGGCCGGGGCGCGGCGGCGGGGGCATCTCCGACCGTGCGCTGGCGCGCCGGGACCGCCGCCATACCGCGGGGATTGCGCAGTGCACAAGACGTCCCGCCGAACCCGTGCGGTGTGCACTCGGGGTCCAGGAGTTCCGCACACACCGCCCGGTGGCGACACCGGCGTCCGCCCAGGAGGTGCCCCATGACCGACCAGCCCACCCCGCCCCGCGGCCCGGCCCCGCAAACCCCGGCCGGCGCGGCCGCGCGCCAGCGCACCTGCGCGGCGTGCGGCGGCGCGTTCGAACCGGGCCGGCGCACCGAGCTCGAGGTACTCATCGACGGCGAAATCCGGTACGTGGCGGTGCATTCCGGACACAGCACACACGCCCCGGCCCGGGAACGCCTGGCCACGTCCCGGCTGCCGGCCCGGGTCCACGGAACCGCGGCCTGATCACCACTCCGCACTGCGGGAGACGTGGGCGGCGGAGCGCCGGTGCGAACGTGGAGTGGCCGGCGGGGAGACGAGTGCCCGCGTTCGGGGCCAGTTTCCGTCCGCCGCCCGCGGTTCCCGTCGCTCGCGCCGAAAGGAAGCACCATGACCACGACCCAGGTGTCGCCCGCCGACCAGGCGGCCGTCGCAGTGCTCACCCAGCGGCTCCTCGCCGCCTGGGTCCACCAGGACGCCGCCTCGATCGCGGACCTGTTCACCGACGACGGCACGCTGATCCTGCCCGGCATCTTCAAGCAGGGCCGGCCGGACATCCAGGCCTTCTTCAAGGACGCCTTCGACAACCAGTACGCCGGCACCCAGGTCGTCGGCAAGCCGATCGGCCTGCGGTTCCTCGGCGCCGACGTCGCCCTGCTGCTCTCCTCCGGCGGGGTCGTGGCGGCCGGTGAGACCGAGGTCTCCGACGCGCAGGCCATCCGCGCCTCCTGGTTCGCCGTGCGCACCGACGGCGAGTGGAAGCTCGCCGCGTACCAGAACACCCCGGCGAAGCACGGCCTGCCCGTCCCCGGCACGACCACCCCCTCGGCATGAGCGGCGCCACCCGCCGCGTCCCGCCGGGTCCCCCGCGCCGAGCGGCGCCGGGGATCCTGCGCAAGCTGCGCGCGGACCGGCTGGGCCTGATGAGCGAGGCGGTCCGCGAGTACGGCGACGCGGTCCGGGTGGCGATCGGCCCGAAGACGCTCTACATCTTCAACCACCCCGACCACGCCAAGCACGTGCTCGCCGACAACGCGGCCAACTACCACAAGGGCATCGGCTACACCGAGGCCAAGCGCGCGCTGGGCGACGGGCTGCTGACGTCGGAGGGCGCGCTGTGGAAGGAACAGCGGCGCACCATCCAGCCGGTGTTCCAGCACAAGCGGATCGCCGCGCAGGCCGACGTGATCATCGACGAGGCGCTCGGCCTGGTCGGGCGGCTCTCGGCCCACCGCGACACCGGCCGGCCGGTGGACGTGCTGACCGAGGTCACCGCGCTCACCCTGGGCGTGCTCGGCAGCACGCTGCTGGACATCGACCTCGGCGAGTTCGACGGCGTCGAGCACTCCTTCGAGGCCGTCCAGGACCAGGCCATGTTCGAGATGGAGACCCTCGGCATGGTGCCGCGGTGGCTGCCGCTGAAGGGGCAGCGGGCGTTCCGGTCGGCGCGCGACCACCTCCAGGAGGTCGTCGGGGTCCTCGTCGAGCGGCGGAAGGCGCAGCCGTCCGCGGCCGGCGACGACGTGCTGACCCGGCTGATCGCCTCCACCGCCAGGGAAAGCGACCGGCGCGTCGCCGACCGCCGCATGCGCGACGAGCTGGTGACGCTGCTGCTGGCCGGGCACGAGACGACCGCGAGCACCGTCGGCTGGACGCTGGACCACGTGAGCAGGCACCCGGAGGTCCGGGAGCGGCTGCACGCGGAGGCGGTGGCGGTCTACGGCGACCGCCGCCCGGAGTACGCGGACCTGACCCGGCTGCGCTACACGCACATGGTGCTGCAGGAGGCCATGCGGCTGAATCCGCCGGTGTGGATCCTGCCGCGCCGGGCGCTGGCCGACGACGAGGTCGGCGGCTACCACGTGCCGGCCGGCGCCGAGGTGCTGATCTGCCCGTACACCCTGCACCGGCACCCGCGGTACTGGCCGGAGCCGGAGCGGTTCGACCCGGACCGGTTCGACCCGGACAAGCCGGTGGACCGCCCGCGCTACGCCCACATCCCGTTCGGCGCCGGGCCCCGGTTCTGCGTCGGCAACCACCTGGGGCTGATGGAGGCCACCTTCATCATCTCGACGCTGCTGCGCGAGCTGCACTTCGACTCCGTGCCCGGCCGGGGGCCCGTGCCGGAGCCGATGATGTCGCTGCGCCTCGGCGGCGGGCTCCCGCTGACCGTCCGCTCGTTCCCGGAGACCGGCCGTTCCGCGGCCTGACCCGTCCGACGTCGCGAAAGTGAGTGAAATCGATGAGTGACCAGGCGGAGCACCCCTACGGCCGTCCCGAAGAGCACCCGAAGGTGGCGGACTTCGCGAAGCTGCGCGCCGCGATCGCCGACGAACGCGTCCGCGAGCACTTCCCGTACCGGTTCCTGGCGGCCAACGAGACGTTCGCCCGCCTGGTCGACGCGACGGCGTACCGGATCCTGGCGTCGATCGGCGCCCTGCCGTCGGCCGACGGGATCTCGGTCCAGCAGGCCAAGCAGGAGCTGTCGATCCCGTGGCGCCGGACGATCCCGCTGCACTTCCTCTACGAGAAGCTGTCGGACTCGGGCATCCTCACCCGCGAGGGCGGCCGGTTCGTCCCCGGCCCGGTGGCCGTCCCGGTGTGGGACGACGTCGCGGCCGAGCTCGCCGCGCGCGAGCCGGGGGCCGCGGTCGCCACCGAGATCCTGAAGACCCTGGTCGACGAGGCGAAGAAGTTCTTCGCCGGCGAGGCGACGGGCGACGAGATCCTCTTCGCGCCGCAGCAGCTTCCGTTGTGGCTGAAGTACTTCTCCAACGACAACCTGCTGTACTCGATCAACAACAAGGTGGGCGCGGAAGCGCTGTCCCGCCTGGTGCCCCCGGGCGGCATCGAGATCCTCGAGATCGGCGGCGGCTGCGGCAGCGGCGCCGACCAGGTGCTGCGCACGCTCGGCACCGACGTCAAGCGCTACCGGTTCACCGAGGTCGCGGAGACGTTCGCCCGCCACGGCGAGAAGGCGGCGGCCGCGGCGGCGTCCCCGACGACGACGGTCGAGTCGGCCCGCATCGACATGACGCTGCCCTGGGAAGCGCAGGGTGTCGAGCCCGGCACGTTCGACGCGGTGTACGCGGTCAACTGCTTCCACGTGGCCCCCGACCTCGACTTCGTCGTCGCCGAGGCGGCGAAGGCGCTGAAGCCGGGCGGAGCGGTCGTCGTGTCCGAGTGCGTGCGGCCCACGAAGCTCGCCCGCCCGATCCACGCCGAGATCATCTTCGACTTCCTGGACAGCTTCACCGACGTGATCACCGACCCGGTGAAGCGCCCGACGCACGGGTTCCTGACCCCGGCGGCCTGGCGCGCCACGTTCGAGGCGGCGGGGCTCGCCGACGTGACGGTCCTCCCGGACGTGGACGCGATCGCCGAGGAGTACCCCGACTTCGTGGTGGGCGCCGTGATCGCCCGCGCGGCCCGCTAGGGGGCGCGGGATGGTAGCCGGTCTGGTCCGGTTCGCCGTGCGCCGATCGCTGCGGGACACCCGGTACGTCCGGGTCGTCCCGCGGCGCCGGGCCACGGGCGTGGTCGCCGAGGTGTACGCCCAGGTGGAGCGCGACTTCAGCATGCTCGCCCCACCGGTCGCCCTACACTCGGCGGCGCCGGAGGTACTGGCCGCGGCCTGGTCGGTCCTCCGGGAATCCCTGCTGGCCGAGGGCCTGGCGGGCCGCGCGGCCAAGGAGGCGGTGGCCACCGGGGTGTCGAAGGCGAACAGCTGCCCGTACTGCGTGGACGTCCACGGGATGACACTGGCGGCCATCCCGGCCGCCGACGACACGGCGGCATGGGAGGACTGGGCGCGCGCGTCCGCGGCGGGGGCGGCGGACGCGCCGCCGTTCCCCCCGGAGCAGGCCCCGGAGCTGATCGGCGTGGCGGTGGCGTTCCAGTACTACAACCGCATGGTGAACGTGTTCCTCCGCGAGTCACCGTTCCCGTCCCACGTCCCGGAATCGGCCAAGCCCCAGGCCCGCCGCGTACTGGGCGGCGTCCTGCGGCCACCGTCGGGCCCAGGCCCACAGGCGGGCGACTCGCTGAGGCTGCTGCCGGCGGCCCCCCACCCGCAGGACCTGGCCTGGGCAGGCTCGAACGCAGTGGTGGCCGACGCATTCGCCCGCGCGTACGCGGCAACGGAGGCAGCGGGCGAACGTTCGGTACCACCGGCGGTCCGCACCCTCCTGCAGGATCGACTGTCCACATGGGACGGAAAGCCCCCGGGCCTCAGCCGGGCCTGGCTGGAGGAAGCGGTAGCCGGCCTCACGGAGACAGACCGCCCGGCCGGCCGCCTGGCCCTCGCGATCGCCCTGGCGTCCTACCAGGTCGACGAGGCCTTGGTGGAGGCGTTCCGGGCAACAACCCCCGCAGACGCAACCCTGATCGAGCTGACGGCCTGGTCAAGCATGACAGCGGCCCGCAGGGTAAGCACCTGGCTGACCACCAGCCTGGACCCCGCATAGAAAAGACCAGCGAACTCGCGTACCCCAAGCGGACAGCGTCGTCCCGGGGTACGCGAGTTCGCCTTCCCCACCGAGCAGAACGCAGGAAACACACCACCCAGACCCCCCGCAACCCCGATACGAAGCCCAAAACACGGCCGGGGGGGCGGCTGCGAGGGGCGCTATTCAAGATCTTACCGACGATCGCCGCGCTGCGTAACAACAACCGAAAGACGGT
>NZ_JBEXKX010000022.1:0-279 GCF_040609695.1 Amycolatopsis sp. NPDC004625 | reverse complement strand
CAGGTTGTCAAGGCATCTTTCCCGCCTTGACAACCTGCCGCCGGCCGTAGTCACAATCAGGCTTCGGGGTGGCGGGAGAGCCAACAAGTCGGCTCGCGTCCCCAGAGGGTCAGTTCGCGTACCCAGGCGGTCGGATCACGTACCCAGAGGGTCAGTTCGCGTACCCAGGCGGTCGGATCACGTACCCAGAGGGTCAGTTCGCGTACCCAGGCGGTCGGATCACGTACCCAGAGGGTCAGTTCGCGTACCCAGGCGGTCGGATCACGTACCCAGAGGGTC
>NZ_JBEXKX010000021.1:6865-159736 GCF_040609695.1 Amycolatopsis sp. NPDC004625 | reverse complement strand
CGGACGACGCCGTTGTAGCCCCGGCGGTCCACGCCGACCGTGCGGATCGTCGAACAGGGTTAGAACCCTCCTCACCACTCACGACCGGCTGCGGCAGATCGGGTGCCGACTGCAGGACCAGGTGGGCGTTCGTGCCCGACCAGCCGAACGAGCTGACTCCCGCCACCGCCGGGCGGCCGTCCGGCAGGGGAGCCAGGGCCGTGGCCGGGCGCACCGCGGTGTTCGCCAGCACCTGCTCCGCCGGCTCGGTCATGTGCAGGTTCGGCGGCACCTCGCCGTTCTCCAGCACCAGGACCGTCTTGATCAGCCCCGCGATGCCGGCCGCGGTGTGGGTGTGGCCGATGTTGGTCTTGACCGCCCCGACCGTCAGCGGCCGGTCGGCCGGGCGGCCGCCGAACACGTCGCCGAGGGCGCCCAGCTCGATCTCGTCGCCCAGCGGTGTGCCCGACCCGTGGGCCTCCAGGAAGTCGACGTCGGCCGGGGCGGCGCCGGCGTCGGACAGCGCGCGGCGGATCACGTCGACCTGGGCGCTGCGGTTGGGCGCGGTCAGGCCGTTGCTGCGGCCGTCCTGGTTCACCGCCGAGCCGCGGATCACCGCGCGGACGCGGTGGCCGTCGCGCAGGGCGTCGGACAGCCGGGTCAGCACCACCATGCCGCCGCCCTCGCCCATCATGTAGCCGTCCGCGCTCGTGTCGAACGTATGGCAGCGGTCGGTCGGCGACAGCAGCGCGTTGCGGCTGCTGTAGACGTACAGGAACGGGTGCAGCGCCAGGAATCCGCCGCCCGCCAGCGCGTAGTCGCACTCGCCCGCCCGCAGTGCGCGGGCCGCCAGGTGCACCGCGACCAGCGTCGACGAACACGCCGTGTCCAGCGAGAAAGCGGGCCCGCGCAGGTCGAAGTGGTACGCGAGGCGCCCGGCGACGACGCTGGCGAGGCTGCCCTGGCCCATGTACGGGTCGGCGTACACGCCGGTGCCTTCGCGTTCGGCCTCCACCTGGCCGTACTGGAAGGCGTCGGAGAAGCCGAGGAGCACGCCGGTGCGGCTGCCCCGCAGCCGCGGCGCCGGGGTGCCCGCGTCGTCCATCGCCTCCCAGGCCAGCTCCATCAGCAGCCGCTGCTGCGGGTCCATCCGCAGCGCTTCCTGGGGCGCGTAGCCGAAGAACCCGGCGTCCCAGCCGTCCACTTCGGACAGGAACGCGCCGCGGCGGCGGACGCCGGGCACGTGGTCGAACCGGCCGTCCGGCACGTCGCCGACTTCGGCGGCCCGGCCTTCGCGGAGCAGCTTCCAGTACGAGTCGACGTCCGGGGCGCCCGGGAACCGGCAGGACATGCCGATCACGGCGATGGGCTCGCTCTCGCGGGCCTCGTACTCGGCGAGCCGCTTGCGTGCGCCCGCGAGCTCGACCGTCGCCCGCTTCAGGTAGTCGCGAAGCTTGTCTTCGCCGGTCATAACCGAACCCCTATCCGTTCGCAAAAGGTCAGAGCTTGTCGATGAAGGCGAAGAGCTCGTCGTCCGAGGCGAGGCCGAGCGACGGCGATTCGCCGAGCCCGTCGAGCCCGTCGAGCCCGTCGAGGGCCTCCCGCAGGACGTCCGCCAGCCGTACGCGGTCCTCGTCGCCGGCGTCCGGCAGGACTTCGGCCAGGGCCTCGCGCAGCCGCCGCGCCGGGTCGGGCGGCGGCGGGAGCAGCTCGCCGAGCAGGTGGGCGGCCAGCAGTTCGACGGTCGGGTGGTTGAACAGCAGCGACGCGGGCAGCCGCAGCCCGGTGCCGGCCCCGATGCGGTTGCGCAGCTCGACCGACGTCAGCGAGTCGATCCCCAGTTCGCTGAACGGCTTCGCCACCTCGACCGACGCCGGTGACCGGTGTCCGAGCGCCGTGGCGACCTCCGTCCGGACGAACCCGGTCACCGTCGCGGCCGCCGTCTCCCGGTCGAGCCCGGCGAGTTGCCCGGCCAGGCCGGCCGGCACCGGAGCCGTCGAAACAGCGCGGCGCACCGGCACGAAACTCCGCAGGACGGCGGGCACCTCGTCGGCCGCCCGCAGCGCCGCGGTGTCCCAGGTGGACGCCACGACCGTGCCGGACAGCCCGAGCGCGGCGTCGAACGCGGCCAGCCCCTGCGCCTCGCTGATCGGCCGGACGCCGGTGAGGCGCGAGCGGTCCGTGGCGCTCATCGCCGACGTCATGCCGGTGGCGGTGGCCCACAGGCCCCACGCGATCGACACGCCCGGCAGCCCGCGCGCCGCCCGGTGTTCCGCCAGCGCGTCCAGGGACGCATTCGCGGCGGCGTAGTTCGCCTGGCCGCGGTTGCCGAGGACCCCGGCGATCGAGGAGAACAGCACGAACGCGGCCAGCGGCTGGTCCTCGGTGAGCTCGTGCAGCAGCCAGGCGGCGTCGCGCTTGGGCCGCAGCACGGTGTCCAGCCGGGCCCGGGTGAGCCCGGTGATGGTCGAGTCGTCGAGGACCCCGGCGGCGTGGACGACGCCGGTCAGCGTCTCCCCGGCCAGCAGCGCCGAGAGGGCCGCGCGGTCGGCGACGTCGGCGGCCACCACCCGGACGCGGGCGTCCAGCCCGGTCAGGTTCGCCGGGACGTCGCCACCGCGGCGCGAAACCAGCAGCAGGTCACGGACGCCGTGCGCGGTCACCAGCCGTTCGGCGACCAGGGCTCCGAGCCCGCCCGTGCCCCCGGTCACCAGCACCGTGCCGCTGCCGAAGTCCACAGTGGACGGCTCGGCGGCGTACCGCGCCAGCCGGGGCACGAGCACCGCGCCGTCGCGCACGGCGAACTGTGGCTCATCGGCGTCGAGCGCCGCGGACAAGGCCGCGCCGGGCCGGGCCCCCGCGAGGGCGAAGCGGCCGGGGTGCTCGGCGATCGCCGAGCGGACCAGGCCCCACACCGGCGCGCCTTCGGGCGAGCCCGGGTCCTGCAGGAACACCAGTTTCGAGCCGTCGCAACGCTCGTCGAGCAGCCAGCGCTGCACGAGGTCGAGCACGGCGGGCAGCTCCTGCGCGGTGGTGAGCACGACGGGCGGGACGACCTCGGGCAGCTCCGTGCCGATCACGGTCCACTGGCGGTCGTCGGCCGCCGGCAGCGGCGCCGGCGTCCATTCGACGCGGTAGAGCTCCGCGTTCGCCGTGGTTTCGGCGGCGGGACGCAGCAGCAGCGACTCGATCCCGCCGAGCGGCGTGCCGGCGGTGTCGTAGAGGGTGACCTCGACGCCGGCCGTCGCCGAGCCGGTCAGCCGGGCCCGCACCGAACCCGGCAGCGGCGAGGTGATCCGCAGGCCGCCGAAGGAGAACGGCAGCAGCAGTTCGGTGCCGTCGAGCACGAGGGCGTGCAGGACCGCGTCGAGCACCGCGGGGTGGGCGGTGAACTCGCCTTCGGCGGGCAGCTCCACCTCGGCGTAGCGGTCGTCGCCGTCGCGCCACAACGCCGTGAGCCCCCGGAACGCGGGCCCGTACTCGTAGCCGCGTTCGGCCAGCCGGGCGTAGGCGCCGTCGAGGTCGACCGGCTCCGCGCCGAGGGGCGGCCAGACCGGCAGCGGAGTGCCGGGCCGCTGCTCCGGGCGCACCGTGCCGGTCGCGTGCCGGGTCCACGGTCCGTCGGCGAGTCGCGAGTGGACGGTCAGCGGGCGCCGGCCCCCTTCGTCCGCGCGGCCGAGGCCGACCTGGACTTCGACGGCGCCCGAGGCGGGCAGCGCGAGCGGCGCTTCCAGCGTCAGGTCCTCGACGCTGCCGCCGTCCGCCGCTTCGAGGGCCAGCTCGGCGAACCCGGTGCCGGGGAACAGGACCGTGCCGCGGACCGCGTGCCCGGCCAGCCACGGCAGCGACGTGAGCGAGAGCCGCCCGGTGGCCACGGAACCGCCGCCGTCGGCGACCGGGGTGGGGGCGCCGAGGAGGCCGCCGGCGTGGCCGGTGAGCCAGTAGCGCTGCCGGTCGAACGCCGAGGTCGGCACGTCCGGGTGGCGGGTGACCGGGCCGAGCAGCCGCGGCCAGTCCACCGCCGTGCCCCGGACGTGCGCCGCGGCGAGGGACAGCAGGAAGCGCGCTCGCCCGCCTTCCCCGCGGCGCAGCGTGCCGACGGCGGTGCCGTCGATGTCCGCGTCGGCCAGGATCTCCTGGACCGCGCCGGCCAGGATGGGGTGCGGGCTGACCTCGACGAACAGCGGCCGCCGGTAGCCGGCGAAGGCGCGGATGGCGGTGTCGAAGCGGACCGGCTCGGCGAGGTTGCGGTACCAGTAGCCGGTGGTCAGCTCCGAGCCCGGCAGGAAGCCGCCGGTGCAGGAGGAGCAGATGGTGGTCGCGGTGTCGGCGGGGGCGAGGTCGCCGATTGCGGCGAGCAGGGCGTCGCGGACGGCCTCGACGTGCGGGGTGTGGGCCGCGTAGGCCACCGGGGTGCGCCGGATCTGGACGTCGGCGCAGGCGGCGGCGAACTCCTCGATCGCTTCCAGGTCGCCGCCCACCACGGTGCCCGTCGGGCCGTTGTCCACGGCCGGCCACAGGCGCCCGGCCCACGGCGCCAGCCGTTCCCGCACCTGCGCCACCGGCAGCCCGACGGCGAGGATGCCGCCGGTGCCGTCGAGCTCGGCGGTGAGCAGCCGGCTGCGGACGGCGATGATCCGTGCGGCGTCGGCGAGCGGCAGCGCCCCGGCGACGACGGCCGCGGCCAGCTCGCCTTGGGAGTGGCCGACCACCGCGGCCGGAGCGACCCCGGCGGCCTGCCACAGTCCGGCGAGGGCGACCATGACGGCGAACAGCACCGGCTGCACGACATCGGTCCCCTCCAGGCCCGGCGCGCCTTCGGCGCCGGTGAGCACGTCGAGGACGGACCAGCCCGTGTGGGGCTTGAGTGCTTCGGCCGCTTCGGTGAGCAGCCGGGCGAAGGTGGCGTCCGCGGCGAGCAGTTCGGCGGCCATCCCCGGCCATTGGGCGCCCTGGCCGGGGAAGACGAAGACGGGCGCGGTGTCGCCCGCGGCGGTCCCGGTGACGAGCGCGGGGTGCGCGGCGCCTTCGGCGAGGGCACCGAGGGCGGCGACGAGGTCGGCCCGGTCCTCGGCGACGACGACCGCCCGGCAGGCGCCGGGACGGCGGCGGCCGAGGATCGCGGCGGTGGCGGCGAGCTCGTGGCCGGACGCGGTTTCGGCGTAGGTGCGCAGGCGGTCGGCGTGGGTGCGGAGGGCGGTGTCGGTGTGGGCGTACAGCGGCCAGACGAGCGGCTCGGCGGCCGCGCCTTCGGACCGGGTGCGGAGGGGGGCGCCGGTGTGGGGGTGCAGCGGCGCGGTCGGCCCCGGCTGTGCGGCGGTCGCGGCTCCGGCGGAGTCCGGCAGAGCGGCGGCCGCGGGATCCCCGGCCGGAGCCGCTTCCAGCACCACGTGCGCGTTCGTCCCGCTGATCCCGAAGCTCGACACCGCCGCCCGGCGCGGGCGCCCCCGCTCCGGCCACGACCGCGGCGCCGACAGGACCTCGACGCGGCCGCTCGCCCAGTCCACGTGCGGGCTCGGCACCTCGGCGTGCAGCGTGCGCGGGATCGTGTCGTGCCGCAGGGCCTCGACCATCTTGATCACCCCGGCGACCCCCGCCGCGGCCTGGGTGTGGCCGATGTTGGACTTCAGCGACCCCAGCCACAGCGGCGTCTCGCGGTCCTGCCCGTACGTCGCCAGCAGGGCGTGCGCCTCGATCGGGTCGCCCAGCGCCGTTCCGGTGCCGTGCGCCTCCACCACGTCGACGTCCGATGTGGACAGTCCGGCGGAAGCCAGCGCCCGGCGGATCACCTGCTGCTGGGCCTGGCCGTTGGGTGCGGTGAGGCCGTTGCTGGCGCCGTCGGAGCCGGTCGCGCCGCCGCGCAGCAGGGCCAGCACCGGGTGGCCGTGGCGGCGGGCGTCGGACAGCCGCTCCAGCACGAGCATCCCCGCGCCCTCGGCGAAGGCCGTGCCGTCGGCGTCGGCGGAGAACGCCTTGGCGCGGCCGTCGGCCGAAAGGCCGTTCTGGCGGGTGAAGTCCACCAGGTTGCCGGGCGCGGCCATCACCGTGACGCCGCCGGCGAGGGCGAGCGAGCAGTCGCCGCGGTGCAGCGCGTCGGCGGCCAGCTGGATCGCGACCAGCGACGACGAGCACGCGGTGTCGACCGTCAACGCGGGTCCGCGCAGTCCGTAGGTGTAGGCGATCCGGCCCGACGCGACGCTCGGCGAGGTGCCGGTGAGGCGGTGGCCGTCGACGGACCCGGTCGGCTCGTGCAGCCGCGGGCCGTAGTCCATGGCCATCGCGCCGACGAACACGCCGGTGTCGGTCCCTTCGAGCGCGTCCGGCTCGAGGCCGGCGCGCTCGATCGCCTCGTGGCTGATCTCCAGGAGCACCCGCTGCTGCGGGTCCATGGCCAGCGCCTCGCGCGGGCTCAGGCCGAAGAACGCGGGGTCGAACCGGTCGGCGTCGTGCAGGAACCCGCCGAACCGGGTGGCGCACGAGCCGGGGCCGGTCTCGCCGAGGAGCGTGTCGAGGTCCCAGCCGCGGTTCGCGGGCAGTTCGGTGACGGCCTCGGCGCCCGCGGCGACCAGGTCCCACAGCTCGGCCGGCGAGGTGACGCCGCCGGGGAAGCGGCAGCCCATGGCGACGACGGCGATCCGGTCGTCCTGCCGCGGCGCGGTGTCCGCCGCCGGAGCGGCCTCGGCCGGCCGGGCCCGCAGGTGCGCGACGAGGTGGTTCGGGGTCGGGAAGTCGAACAGCAGGGTCGTCGGCAGCTTGAGCCCGGTGGCGGCCTGCAGCCGGGTGCGCAGCTCGACCACGCTCACCGAGTCGAAGCCGAGGTCCTTGAACGTGCTCGCGGGGTCGATCCCGGCCGCGTCGGCGTGGCCCAGGACGGCCGCGGCCGTGGCCAGGACCAGGTCCGCCACCCGCGCCGGGTCGACGGCGACCGGGGTGGCCGCCACTTCTTCGCCGAGCCAGTGGCGGGTCCGCTGGAACGCGTACGCCGGCAGGTCCACCAGCCGCTCTCCGGGCACGTCCCACCGCACACCGGCGCCGGCGACGAACGCCTCGGCCAGGCTGCGCCGCAGCCGGTCGCCGCCGCCGTCGTCCCGCCGCAGCGTGCCGACGACGGCCACCGCGCGGTCCTGGGCTTCGGCGGTCTCCTCGATGCTGCCCAGCAGCACCGGGTGCGGGCTGCACTCGACGAACCGGGCGCCGCCGGCGGTCAGCGCGCCGGCGGTCGCCTCGGCGAACCGGACCGGGCGGCGCAGGCTTTCGAACCAGTACTCGGCGTCGAGATCCTTGGTGTCGAACGGCTTTCCGGTGAGTGCGGAGACGAAAGTGACCGAAGTGGACACCGGCCGCACCGGGGCCAGCAGCCGCAGGATCTCCTCCCGCAGCGGGTCGACCGCCGCCGAGTGCGACGCGTAGTCGACCGGCAGGATCTTCGCGCGGTAGCCGTCTCCGGTGAGCGTGGTGTGCAACGCCGCCAATGCGTCGGCCGGCCCGGACAGCACCACGGACCGGGTGCCGTTCACCGCCGCCACCGACACCCCGGCCGGCAGCAGCGGCCCGACCGCGTCCTCGGGCGCGCCGACCGACATCATCCCGCCGCCGCGCGGCATCCCGGCGATCGCCCGGCTGCGCAGGGCGACCACGCGGGCACCGTCCGAAAGGGACAGCGCGCCGATCACGGTGGCGGCGGCGATCTCGCCCTGGGAGTGCCCGACGACGACCGCCGGGGTGAGCCCCGCGTCGCGCCAGACCTCGGCCAGGGACACCATGACCGCCCACAGCGCGGGCTGGACGACGTCGACGCGGTCGAGGTCCGCGGTGCCGGCCCGCAGGCCGTCGAGGAGGTCGTAGTCCACGAACTCCGCCAGCGCCGCCGAGCACTCGGCCAGCCGGCGGGCGAACACGGGGGAGTCGCGCAGCAGGGCGCGGGCCATCTCCGGCCACTGCGAACCCTGCCCGGGGAACACGAGGACGTCGGCGCCGTCGACGGTCCGGCCGGTCACGACGTGCTCCGACGGCGTCCCGGCGGCCAGCGACGCGAGGTCGTCGAACACGACCGCGCGGTGCTCGAAGAGGTCCCGGCTGCGCAGCAGCGACCGGGCGACATCGCCGTGCGTCAGCTCCGGGTGCTCGGCGAGGTGCTCCGCCAGCGCGCGGGCCTGGGCGGGCAATGCAGCCGCCGAGCGGGCCGAGAGCACCAGCGGGACGTCCTCGGCGACGACGTCTTCCGGCGGGGTGGCCGCCGGGGCTTCGGCCACGACGAGGTGGCAGTTGGTGCCACCGACGCCGAACGAGCTCACCCCGGCGACGAGCCGGTCCTGCGGCCGCGGCCAGTCCCGGGCCTCCCGCACCACCGCGAGGTTCAGCGTCTCGAACGGGATGGCCGGGTTCGGCGTGGCGAAGTTCAGGCTCGGGCTCAGCCGGCGCTCGGCCAGGCACACCAGGACCTTCAGCAGCCCGGCGATCCCGGCGGCCCCTTCGAGGTGGCCGACGACGGTCTTCACCGAACCGACCGGCAGCGGCTCCGGGCGGTCGCCGGCGAACGCGGCCCCGAGAGCTTCCGCCTCGATCGGGTCGCCGACCGGGGTGCCGGTGCCGTGCAGTTCGACGTACTGGACGTCGGCCGGCGCGACTCCGGCGTCGGCGCACGCCAGCCGGATCACCTCGGTCTGCGCCCCGGCCCGCGGCACGGTGAGGCCGTCGCCGCCGCCGTCGTTGTTCACGGCGCCGCCCAGCAGAACGGCGTGCACCCGGTCGCCGTCCGCGAGCGCGGTGCTCAGCGGCTTGAGGACGACCAGGCCGCCGCCCTCGCCGCGGACGTACCCGTCGGCGCGGCCGTCGAAGGTGTGGCAGCGGCCTTGCGGGGACAGCGCGCCGAAGCGGCCGACGGTCTCGGTGACGGCTTCCAGGAGGTTCAGGTTCACCCCGCCGGCGAGCGCGACCGCCGCGGTGCCGCGGCGCAGCTGCTCGGCCGCCAGGTGCACGGCCACCAGCGACGACGACTGTCCGGAGTCGACGGTCAGGCTCGGGCCGCGCAGCCCGAGCAGGTACGAGACGCGGTTCGCGATCAGGCTGCGGTGGGTGCCGGTGAGCGTGTGCGGGCCGGCGCCGAGGCGGTCGTGCAGCAGCGCGTAGTCGCCGTTGATCGCCCCGACCACGACGGCGGTGCCGCTGCCGCGCAGCGTGCCGGGCGCGATCCGGGCGTCCTCGCACGCTTCCCACGCCAGCTCCAGCACCAGCCGCTGCTGCGGGTCCATCGCCGCGGCCTCACGCGGGGAGACGCCGAAGAAGGGCGCGTCGAAACCGTCCACATCGGACACGAAGCCGCCGCGCCCGGTCCCGTCGCCGTCCGGCCACCGGCCCGGCGGGACCGCGCCGACGGCCTCGCGGCCCTCGGCCAGCAGCCGGCGCAGCCGGGCGGGGGAAGGGGCGCCGGGCAGCCGGCAGGACATGCCGACCACCGCGATCGGCTCACCGGGAGCAGGCAGGGAAGACATAGTTCACCCATCGTCGGAAGGGATCGCGGAAATCGGGGAATGCGCGTGGCGCCGGCGGTTCGGGCAATTCCCGGTGGTGCCGGTGGATTCCGATCGTGCGGGCTGCGCACCCCGTTCGTCAAGGGGTGTTTCCCGGCCCGGCGGTGGCAGGCAGGCGACGGCAGGAAGCTGCCACCGGCAGCGGGCCACCCGGCTGGAGCAACGGGGGCGGCGACTGCGCCGAACGGTGTGGTCAATCGCTCTGACCTGTGGAAATAGTGTGTTCGTCGCCGGTGGGTGATGTCACTCCGGTGACCGCGCGGACACAGCAGGTACACCTGGGTGCCCCCATCCCCACCCCCGCGCCGAATCTGGGTGAGGACTACCCATGCCCGGGTGGGTGGGTAGTTGCTTCAGTGGTCCCCGTACCGCCGGGAACCGACGGTGGTGCGTTTTCCGGTTGCCATTTCACCCGTGCTCGAAGAAAAGGAAAGCGATGGCGAACACGACGGAAGCCGCGGCGGCGCCGCATCGCCGCGCCGGCGGTGTGCTCACCGTGGGCGGCGTGCCCGTGGACCGGCTCGCGGCGCGGGTCGGCACCACCCCCTTCTTCGCCTACGACCGCTCGCTCGTCACCACCCGCGTCGAGCGGGTCCGGGCCGCGCTGCCCGGCGACGTCGAACTGAGCTACGCGGTCAAGGCCAACCCGATGCCCGCGCTGCTGCACCACCTCAGCGGTCTCGTCGACGGCCTCGACGTCGCCTCCGCCGGGGAACTGCGGCAGGCGCTCGACACGACCGTCCCGCCCGAACGGATCAGCTTCGCCGGACCCGGCAAGACCGCGGCCGAGCTGGCCCGCGCGGTCGCCGCCGGCGTCACGGTGGAACTGGAGTCCACCACCGAGCTCGCCCGCGTCCGCGAGGCCGGTGACCGCCTCGGCCTCACCCCGCGCGTGGCGCTGCGGGTGAACCCCGACTTCGCCGTGCGCGGGTCCGGCATGCGCCTGGGCGGCGGCCCGCAGCAGTTCGGCATCGACGCCGAGCGCGTCCCCGCCGTGCTCGCCGAAGTCGGCGCCGCGGGGCTCGACTTCCAGGGCTTCCACGTCTTCGCCGGCTCCCAGAACCTGCGCGCGGAAAGCCTTTGCGAGGCCCAGCGCGCGACCGTCGACCTGGTGCTGCAGCTCGCCGAGGCGGCGCCCGGCCCGGTCCGGTCGGTCAACCTGGGCGGCGGCTTCGGCATTCCCTACACCGCCCGCGACACGGCCCTGGACCTCGACGAGGTCGGCGAGAACCTGGCGAAGCTGCTGGACGTCTCGCTGCGGCCCGCGCTGCCCGAAGCGCGCGTGGTGATCGAGCTCGGCCGCTACCTCGTCGGCGAGGCCGGGGTGTACCTCACCCGCGTGGTCGACCGGAAGGTCTCGCGCGGCACCACGTTCCTCGTCGTCGACGGCGGCCTGCACCACCAGCTGGCCGCGTCCGGCAACTTCGGCCAGGCCATCCGCCGCAACTACCCCCTGGCCCTGGCGACCGCGCCCGGCGGACCCGAAGAGACGGTCACCGTCGTCGGCTGCCTGTGCACCCCGCTCGACCTCCTCGGCGACAAGGTTTCCCTGCCCGGCGCGGCGATCGGCGACCTCATCGCGATCTTCCAGGCCGGCGCGTACGGCCTGACCGCCAGCCCCACCGCCTTCCTCGGGCACCCG
The DNA here is from genome assembly GCF_040609695.1 of Amycolatopsis sp. NPDC004625. Taxonomy (NCBI): domain Bacteria; kingdom Bacillati; phylum Actinomycetota; class Actinomycetes; order Pseudonocardiales; family Pseudonocardiaceae; genus Amycolatopsis; species Amycolatopsis sp. NPDC004625. The sequence continues at coordinate 148,585 of NZ_JBEXKX010000021.1, read as the reverse complement.
GCGCCGCCCGAAGTCCTCGTCTGATCCCCGGAGGGAACACCGTGCAGACCACCGTGCCGACCCCCGGAGCGCCCTCGCTCCACGTCGTCCCCGATACCGGTTTCCGAGTCCTCGGCCTCCTGCAGGTCCACGGCCGCGAACCGGTCGTCGTCACCGCTCGCCGCCAGCAGGTGGTGCTCGCGCTGCTGCTGCTCAACGGCAACCGCGTGGTACCGCTGGAAGTGCTGCTCGACGCGCTGTGGGGTGCCGCGCCGCCCGCGACGGCCCGGGCGCAGGTCCAGACCTGTGTGTCGGCCCTGCGGCGCGCGCTGCTCAAGGCCGGGCTGGGGGAGCGGATCTCCGCGCGCGGCAGCGGCTACTGCCTCGACCTCGCGCCCGGCGAGCTGGACCTGCACGCGTTCGAGGCCCTGGTGGCCCGCGGCCGGGCGGCGCGCCGCCCCGAGGACGCCCGGGCCGCCTTCCGCGAGGCGCTGGCGCTGTGGCGCGGGGAACCGCTCACCGGCATCGACAGCGGCGTCGTGCGGGCCCACCAGGTCCGGATCGCCGAGCGGCGCGTCGAGGTGCTCGAGGACTGCCTCGACGCCGAGCTCGAACTGGGGCTGCACCGCGAGGTCGTCGGGGAGATCTCGGTGCTGACCGAGGAGTACCCGCTGCGCGAACGGTTCGTGCTGCAGCTGATGACCGCGCTGCACCGGTGCGGCCGCCGGGTCGAGGCGCTGTCCGCCTACCGGGCCGTGCGCCGCCGGTTCGTCGACGAGCTGGGCCTGGAACCCGGGACCGCCCTGCGCGAGCTGCACCAGGACATCCTCGCCGGTTCGAGCGAACCGCCCGCGGCCGGCTGGGCGGCCCCGCGGATGCTGCCGGCGCGCCTGCCGTACTTCACCGGCCACGAGCGGCTGCTGGCCGGGCTGCGGCGCGGCCTCACCGACGACGGCCCCGGCGCCGCGGTCGTCACCGTCCTCACCGGACGCGGCGGCGTCGGCAAGTCCGCCGTGGCCGCGGAGGCCGCCCACCGCGCCGCTCCCGCCTTCCCCGACGGGGTGCTCTACGCACGCCTTGCCGAAGAGGACGCCGCCGACGTGCTCGCCCGGTTCCTGCACGCGCTCGGGGTGCCCGCGGCGGAGATCCCCGAGGAACTGGACGGCCGCGCCGCGCTGTACCGCAGCGTGCTGACCGGACGCCGGGTCCTCACCGTGCTGGAGGACGCGGCGAGCCTGTCGCGCGTCACGCCGTTCGTCGCCGACGCCCGCGGCTGCCGGCTGCTCGTCACCACCGGCACCCGGGTGGCGTCGCGGCCCGGCGTGGCCGTGGCCGAACTGGACGTGCTGGACGGCGCGGAAGGCGTCGAGCTGGTCTCGGCCCTCGTCGGCGAAGACCGCGTGACCGCCGAGCTGTCCGACGCGGTGGAACTGGTGGAGCTGTGCGGCGGGCTGCCGCTGGCCGTCACCGGCGCCGCCACGCACGTCGCCGCGCGACCCGGCCGCACGCTGGCCCAGGCGGTGGCGCGGCTGCGGGCCGAAGACGACCGGCTGGGCCGGCTCGGCGCGGGCGTCCGCGACGCCGTCGGACGCGGCCTGGACGAGCTGCCGGCCCCGGCGCGGGACCTGTTCGCCCGGCTGGCCCTGCTGCCGGCGGGCAGCTGGCCCGGCTGGTCCGCGACGGCACTGGCGGACCTCGGCCCGGCCGAAGCCGCCGACGCGCTGGAGGCCCTCGTCGACGCCCGGCTCGTTGACGTGGCCGGCACCCGCTACCGGCTGCCGTCCCTCACCCGCCTGCTCGCGCTCGAACTGCTGGCGGCCCAACCCCTTCCCCAGCGCGCGGCGGCGTCACGAAGGCTCTTCGGCGCCTGGCTGCACCTGGCCGACCAAGCCCGGGGTGTCGCGGTGGAGGGCCTGCCCCGGACCCCGGTGCCGGCCGGCCCCGGCGACCCGCGCACCTGGTACGACCGCGAACACACCGGCCTGCTGGCCGCGGTGCGCCAGGCCGCCGACGCCGGGGAACCCCGCTACTGCGCGGAACTCGCGCTGGCGGTGGCCGACCTGGCCGGCGAGCGCGGCTGGTACGCGGACTGGCGCGAAAGCGGCGAAACGGCGTTGAACGCGGTGGTCCCGGCGGGCGACCGCCGGGCCGAGGCGGCGCTCGAGCGTTCCCTCGGCGAGCTGGCGGTCCGCGAGAGCCGCTTCGCCGATGCGGCCGGCCGCATCACCCGTGCGTTGACGGCGGGGGAGCAGGCGGGCGGCCTGAGCTGGGACGAGCTGGTCAGCCAGGTCCTCGCCGGAGTGGGCCGCGCCCGTGCTTCGGTGGCCGCGGACCCGGCGCCGCTGACGCCGGCGCCGCTGACGCCGGTGCCGGGGGCACCGGTGGCGGGCAACCGCACGGCGGCCCCGCGGATCTCGGTGGGCCGCAACCAGTACGACCTGGCGGCCGACCGGGGCCAGCCCGAGGGGGCACCGCGGTCGACGGGCCGTGCCGGGCACCGCCGGCTGCCGCGCCCCCGCCCGATCTCGTGGCGCCGGGAGTCCGATTACCCGGAGGAAGCGTGATGCGGCGGGCGCTGCCGGAGTTGCGGTCGTCTCGCCGGAACGGCCGCCCCCGGCTTTGCCGCCTGCCCGGCCCGAACTCGTGAGGGGGCCGGTCGCCCCCGGGCTCCGGTGCCACCGGCCGCGCGTCGCCCATCGCGCCGGGCCGCGGCCGAACCCCGCCGTGAATTCCCCTGCCCCGAACCCGCCCGAGCCCGGAGGAACCCCATGACCATCGGTGCCGCCCTGCCCGCCGGCGACCTCTCCGGGGCCGCCAACAGCGTCGAAGAACTGCTCGCCCAGACCCGGGAAGCGGCGGCCGCCGGACTGCGCTCGGTCTGGTTCTCCCAGCTGTTCGACCACGATGCCCTCACCCTCGCCGCCCTCGCCGGGCGGGAGGTGCCCGGCATCGCCGTCGGCACCGCCGTCGTCCCGCTCTACCCGCGGCACCCGCTGCACCTGGCCGCCCAGGCGCAGACCGCGCAGGCCGCCACCGGCGGCCGGTTCACCCTCGGCCTCGGCCTCGGCGTGCGAAGCCTGCTGGAACCGGCGTTCGGCTTCGAATACCCGCCGCCGATCACGTCCCTGCGCGAATCCCTCACCGTGCTGCGCGACATCTTCGGCGGCAGCCGCCCGCTGTTCGACGGCGAGACCCTCACCGCCTGCCCGCCGCTGCCCACGACCGTCCCCGGCGGCGGGGGCGTCCCGATCGTCGTCGCCGCCATGGGGCCGCAGGCGCTGCGCGTGGCGGGGGAGCTGGCGGACGGCACCCTGCCGTTCCTGGCCGGCCCGCGCGCGCTGGCCGACCACATCGTGCCCACCCTCACCAAGGCCGCCGCCGACGCCGGACGCCCGGAACCACGCGTGATCGCGGCCGTCCCGGCGGTCGTCACCGACGACGTGGCGGCGGTCCGCCAGATCGCCGCGGTGCACCTGGGCTACTACGGCGACATCCCGTCGTACCGCCGCATCCTCGACGCCGAGGGGGCCACGCACGCGGCCGACCTCGCCCTGATCGGGGACGAGCGGGTGGTGGAAGCGGGCCTGCGCCGGTACTTCGACGCGGGGGCCACGGAAGTCGTCCTCATCCAGTCGGGCCTGCGGTCGTCCCGCGACCGCCTGCGCACCTGGCGGCTGGCGGGGTCGCTGAACGCCCGGACGCCCTGACCCGCGCCTCCGTCGATCAGGGCGAGGCGCGCCGGAGCCGTTCGAGCCTGGCGGCCGCTTCCGGGTCGTCGAGCTGCGCGAGCAGGCCGGCCGCTTCGTGCCGGATCGGCCCGGCTTCGGCGTCCTCGCCGGCCGCGGCCAGCGATTCGGCCAGGCCGGCGAGGACGAGACCCAGCACGGCGGGTGCTTCGGCGGCCCGCGCGGTTTCGGCTGCTTGCCGGTGGTAGTGCACGGCGTCCCCGGCGCGACCGGCTTCCCGGTACGTCGTGGCGATCCCGTCGAGCGACCAGGCCCGTCGCTGGGACACGCTGAGTTCCGAGAACATGCCGAGGGCCTGCCGGTAGGACGAAAGGGCGTCGTCGTACCGGCCGGCGAGGCGCTGGATCCGGCCGTGGTCGAGCAACGCCCAGCCTTCGGTGCGGGTGTCGCGCAGCTCCCGCGCGAGTTCGACACCTCGGGCGGCGTCGGTCAGCGCCTCGGCGACACCGCCCAGATTCGCCGTCGCCCGGGCCAGCAGGACGAGCCCGACGAGTTCGAAGTGCCGGTTCCCCAGCTCCCGGCCCAGCGCCACGCTGTACCGGGCCGCGCCGACGGCGTCGCGGTGCCGTCCCATCCCGTCGTAGGCCTCGGCGAGGTTGAACAGGGCTGCCGTTTCGCCTTCGACGTCCCCGTCGGCGCGTTGCAGCTCCCGCAGGTTCTCGAACCGTTCGGCCGCCCGGCCGAACTGCCGGCGGTGCAGGAGGACGACGCCGAGGAAGTTGAGGGTGATCCGCAGGCCGCGCTGGTCGCCGAGCTCGCGGAAGACGGCGAGCGCCTCCTCGGCGTGGGCCGCGGCGTCGTCGAACCGCCCTTTCGTCCGTTCGATCTCGGCGAGCGTGGTCAGCAGCTGGCCTTCGCCCTGGCGGGCGCGGTCACGGCGCGCGGCGGCGAGCGCGATGTGCACCGCCGCGCGCCGGTCCGCCGACGGCATGCCGTGCATGACCGATTCGGCCGCGAGGGCCAGCTGCCAGGTGACGGTGTCCAGGCCGGACTTCGCCGCCGTCTGGATGGCGGCGAACAGGTTCGGGCCTTCGAGCCGGCACCACTCCACCGCCGCGCCGCGGTCGGCGAACTGCGGCACGGTGGCCGGCGCGGGCAGGGCGTCGGGCGCCAGGATCCGCCCCCAGTGGCGCATGGCCGTGCCGACCGCGTGGGCCGCGTGCAGGTACCACGCCAGGATCCGGCCCACGGCGTCCCGCTGGTTCTCCGGCGGTTCCTCGCGGCGTGCCGCGTCGGTGGCGTACGCGCGCAGGAGGTCGTGGAACTGGTAGCGGTCGGCCGCGGTCTGCTCCAGCATGTGGGCACCCACGACGGAGTCCAGCAGGGCCCGGGCGGCCGCCATCGGCAGACCGGCCGCCTCGGCGGCGACGCACGCGCCGAACTCGGCGGCCGGATGCAGCCCGAGCAGCCGGAACATGCGTGCCGCGTCGGGCGCGAAGGACCGGTAGGACCACGCGAACACCCCGCGGACGCCGTCGTGCGTCTCGTCGCTGCCGGCCGCGAGCTCGTCCCAGAGGCGGGATTCGTCCCGCAGGTTGCCGATCAGCTCGGCCAGCGGCATCCACGGCCGGGAGGCCGCGCGCTCGGCCGCGACCCGCAGGGCCAAGGGCAGCCGGGCGCACAACCGCGCGAGTTCGGTGCGGTCACCCGGTTCGTCGCCGCTGCGGTAGTCGGCGGTGAGCGCCCGGATCAGCGCCGTCGCGTCGGCCTCGGGCAGGGTCTCCAGGGTGACGCGCTGTGCTCCGTCGTGCGCCAGCACGCCTTCGAGCCGGTCCCGGCTGGTGACGATCGTGCGGCACGCCGAGCCGCCCGGCAGCAGCGGGCGGACCTGGCCGATGTGCGCGGCGTTGTCCAGCACCACGAGCATCCGGCGGCCGGCCAGCAGGGACCGGTAGAGCGCGGCCTTGCCCTCGACGTCGTCGGGGATCCGCAGCGGCGGGACGGCCAGCGCCCGCAGGAACCGGTCCAGCGCCTGGTCCGCGGTGACCGGTGCGCCCGGGTCGTACCCGCGCAGGTTCACGTACAGCTGCCCGTCCGGGAACCGGTCCGCCGCCCGGTGGGCCCAGCGCAGGGCCAGCGCCGTCTTGCCGACGCCGGCCGTGCCCACGACCACGGTCAGCCCGGCCGGCTCGGCACCGAGCAACGCCCGGTCCAGCCGGGCCAGCTCGGCCGTCCGGCTGACGAAGTCCCGCACGTCGCGGGGCAGCTGCCGGGGGACACCGGACCCGGTGGCGGGGGCACCGTGGAAATGCACGCCACCGCTGATGTCCCGGGCCTGCACGACGTCGGCGGCGGTGCCGGACAGCGTCGAGCGGGTCCCGGCCGGAACCGGCTCGTCGCCGGATGTGTCGGGGTGGGCCATCACTCACCTTGGGCGCGCGGGGTTGCCCGGCAGCATATCCGGGCTCTCCCGCCGCCCGCCCGATCCTGCGAGACTGGGCGGATGCGAACCGGCAGCGGTCCCGTGGATCTCGTTTGGCTGGAAGTCACCGGTAAATGTCAGCTGGCCTGCGTTCATTGTTACGCCGAAAGCTCTCCGGCGGGCCGGCACGGCCCGCTGACCCGCGACGACTGGATCCGGGTCATCGACGAAGCCGCCGCGATCGGCGTGCGCAAGGTCCAGTTCATCGGCGGCGAGCCGACCCTGCGCCCGGAACTGCCGGAGCTCGTCGGGCACGCGACGGACACCGGCCTGCGGGTGGAGATCACGTCGAACCTCGTCCGCCTCTCCGCCCGCATGTGGGCCGCGGTGACCTCGCCCGGCGTCGAGCTCGGGACGAGCTACTACTCGGACGATCCGGCGGAGCACGACGAAATCGTCGGCCGGCGCGGCAGCCACGCCAGGACCACGGCGACGATCGAGACCGCGCTGGCCCGCAACATCCCGGTGAACGTCGGCGTCATCGACGTCCGGCCGGGCCAGCGGGTGGCGGCGGCCCGGGAGAAGCTCCGGGAACTGGGCGTCACCCGGATCGCGGTGGACCGGGTGCGGCACCTCGGCCGCGGCGCCGCCGGTCGGCGGCCGGAGATCACCGAGCTGTGCGGCCGGTGCGCGAAGGGCGTGGCCGCGGTGCTGCCCGACGGATCGGTGACACCCTGCCCGATGGCGCGGTGGCTTTCGCTCGGCAACGTGCGCGAAACCTCGCTGGCCTCGCTGATCCGCAGCGCCGAAGCCGGCCGCATCCGGGCTTCGATCGCCGCGGCGACCGAGTGGACCGGCAACTGCGCATCGGGCAGCACCGGTGGTGGCGGCGGGTGCACCCCCTGACCCGCCGCCACCGGCGCGTCAGCTCGGCACGACGAACAGGTGGGTCATCGCCGAGGTGTGGTTCGGGGTCGAGCCGCTCACGCCCGTCTCGTCCGTCAGGCCCGCCGCCGCGCCGCCCACCGAGCCCGGGTTGCCCGCCACGTACGTCGTCGTCACCTTCGCGCTCAGCTGGGTGCAGCCCGGGCTGACCGGCACCTTCGTGTACAGCGGGATCGCCGCGTGGTTGACCCCGCGCACCACCGTCTCCTCCGTCTGCGCCACCGGTGCGCTCGCGCAGTCCGGGCCGCCGCTCGTGGTCGCCGTCAGCGTGAAGCGGGCCGTCGAATAGTGGATCGGGCTGTCCGGGCTCGGCTCCGGGCCGCGGTGGAACTCCACGTCCGCGATCACCGCCAGCTCCCGGTAGCCCGCCGGCAGGCCGGCCGTCACCACCGGGGCGACCGTGGCCGAGGTGACCGGGAGGTTGCCCGGTGGGAGGGACCGCTGGATCGCCGTCCCGGCCGCGTCGCCGCCCACCGACGTCGAGGCGAACCGCAGCGTCCCGGACACCGTTTCCCGCGCTTCGAAGGCCGACGTCGAGGCCGTGCGGAGGGACAGCGTGCAGCTCAGGGCGCCGCTCGTCGTCGCCGTGACGAGGAACCGGTTGATGATCTTGATGTCCCGCAGCGCCGGGTCCGGGTGCGTTGCCGGCAGGACGTTCTCGCCCAGCACGACGTTCGACGCGCCCGCGCCGGTGCACCGGATCTCGTTGTCGATCAGGTTCGCCTGGTCGGCGTCGTAGGCGCGCAGCTCCGAGTAGACGTACGCGGTCGCCCCGGCCGCCACCTGCGTCTCGATCGTGGCCAGCGGCACCACCTTCTGCGTGGCCTTCGCCGGGGGCGTGGGGGCCTTGGGCACCCCGGTGACGACGACCGGCCCGAAGTCCTGGCTGGTCGCGGCGTCGGCGGGCGCGCCGCCGAGCCCGGTGAGGGTAAGGGCCAGGGCGAGGCCGGCGCACTTGGTGCGGTTCTTCATGCGTTCCTCCGGTGACAGGGTCTCGCCATCCCCTCGACGGGTGATATCGGCGAACCGCCCCACCGTAACGAGCAGGGCCTACACGGGACCTACACGCCGGGGACGCCCCTTTCGGGCGATCAAAGCGCCGGGCGGGTCTGCTACGTTCCCCATCCGGGGTGGCAAATCTTGGGCGAGACCGCGCGGTTCGGGATTCTGGGTCCGCTGCACGTGACGAACGCGGGCCGGCCGCTGAAGCCGGCGGCGCCGCGGCAGCGGGCCCTGCTCGCCGCGCTCCTGGTCCGCACCCCGCAGCCGGTCGGGCTCGGCGCCCTCGTGGAGGCCCTGTGGGGCGAGCGGCCGCCCGCTTCCGCCGTCGCGAACGTCCACACCTACGTCAGCCGGCTGCGCCGGGACTTCGCCGGGATCGGCCTGCCCGGCCTGCTGGTCACCGACGGCGGCGGCTACCGGCTGCGCATCGACCCCGGCCGGCTCGACACCCACGTCTTCGAGGCCGCGGCGGAGGCCGCCCGGACGGCGCTGGCCGCCGGTGACGCCGGCGAGGCCGTGGCCCTCTGGGAACAGGCGTGGCGCGCGTGGCGCGGCGAACCGCTCGAGGACGTCCCCTGCGCCGGCTGGCTGGAGGTCGAGGTGGCGCGGCTGCAGCAGACGGCCGCCGCGGCCCGGGAGGACTTCGCCGACGCCCGGCTGGCGGCCGGCCAGTACAGCACGCTGATCCCCGAACTGGCCGCGCTGGTGCGGCAGCTGCCGCTGCGGGAAGGGTTGTGGCAGCGGCTGATGCTGGCCCAGCACCGGGCCGGCCGGCGCGCCGAAGCGCTGGAAACCTACCGCGCGCTGCGGGGCGTGCTCGTCGAAGCGCTCGGCGTCGAACCCTGTGACGCGGTCCGGGACCTGCACGAGCGCGTCCTGCGCGGCGAGGTGCCCGAAGACGGCGACGCCGTGCGGCCCATGCAGCTGCCGCCCGACATCGACGACTTCACCGGCCGGGTCGCCGAAGCGGCCGAGCTGCACCGGCTGCTGACCCGCCCGTCGCGGTCGGTGGTCACCGCCATCACCGGCAAGGCCGGGGTGGGCAAGACGGCTCTGGCTGTGCGGGTGGCGCACGAGGCGGGCGGGCACTTCACCGGCGGCCAGCTCTACGTCCGGCTCGGCGGCCCCGGTTCGTCGCCGCGCGAGCCGGCCACCGTGCTGGCGACCCTGCTGATCGCGTTCGGCGTGCACCCGCACGCCGTCCCGGCGGACCTGGAGGCCCGCGCCGCGCTGTACCGGTCGCAGCTGGCCGCCCGCCGGGTGCTGATCGTGCTGGACGACGTCGCGAGCATGGCGCAGATCCGCCCGCTGCTGCCCGGCTCGCCCGGGTCCGCCGTGCTGGCCACCAGCCGCGGGCAGCTGGTGGGCGCGCACACCGTGCACCTCGACGTGCTCGGCGCCGACGAGTCCGTGCGGCTGCTGGCGTCGATCGCCGGGCGGGCGCGGATGGCGGCCGAACCCGACGCCGCCGCCGCGGTGGCCCGCTACTGCGGCAACCTCCCGCTGGCGCTGCGCATCGCGGCGTCCCGGCTGGCCCGCCGCGGCCAGTGGACCGTCGGCCGGCTGGCCGCGCGGCTCGCCGACGAGGGCACCCGGCTCAACGAACTGCGCATCGACGACCTCGAAGCCCGCGCCAGCCTGGCGTGGAGTTACGAGGCCCTGGACGACCTCCAGCAGCGGGCGTTCCGGCTGCTGGGCCTGCTCGACGTCCCCGACTTCCCGGCCTGGGTGGTCGCCGCGCTGCTCGAAACCGGCCTGCCGGCGGCGGAGGACGTCCTCGACAGCCTCGTCGACGTGCACCTGGTGGAGGTCTCCGGGACCGGGCGCTACCGCTTCCACGACCTGCTGCGGGTGTTCGCCCGGGAACGCGCGAACGCCGTCGACCCGCCGGCCGAGCGGACCGCGGCACTGCGCCGGGCGTTCGGCGCGTGGCTGGGGCTGGCCGTGCGCGCGGAATCCGGGCTGCCGTGCCGGTTCCTCAAGGTGCGGTTCACACCGGCCCCACCGTTCGACCCGGACACGTTCGAGGAGCTGCCGGCCGATCCGCTCGCCTGGCTGGACGCCGAGCGCGACGCCTTGGTCGCCGTGCTCGAACAGGCGCTGGCCCTGGACATGACGACCCTGGCCTGCGACACCGCCGGCGTCCTGACCACCCTGTTCGACCTGCGCAGCCACTACGACCTGTGGGAGCACACCCACGAGCTCGCGCTGGCCGCGGCGGTCCGCGCCGGGGCGCGGCGCAGCCGGGCGATCCTGCACCAGGGCCTCGGCGCGCTGGCGTTCTACCGCGACCGCTACGGCGAGGCGAACGAACACTTCGCCCAGGCGCAGGGCATCTTCGCCGAGATCGGGGAAAGCCGCGGCCACGCCTACGCGAACCTCGGCCTCGGCAGCGTGCACCTGTTCCACGGCCGGCACGCCGATGCGGCGGCCGAGCTGGACCAGGCGCGGGCCACCTTCGAGCGGTGCGCGGACACCGCCGGGGCCGCCTTCGTGCAGCAGGCGCTGGGCATCGTCCACCGGAACCAGGGCCGCCTCGACGAGGCGGCGCGGTGCCTCGGGACGGCGCTGACGGCGTTCCGCGACCTGGGCAGCCGCTACGGCCAGGCCTGCGCGCTGTTCAGCCTCGGCCTGCACCACAAGGACCGCGGCGACCGCGAAGCGGCCGAGGCCGCGCTGGCCGAGGCGATCGAGCTGTTCCACGCGGCGTCCTGCCCCCGCGACGAGGCGCTCGCCCTGCACGTGCTCGCCGCGACGTGCGCCGAGCAGGGCGACGCGGACCGCGCGTCGAGCCTGATGTCGCGCTCCCTGGCGGTGTTCTCCCCGGACGACGAGAGCGCGGACAAGGCTTCGGTGCTCTACAGCCTCGGCTGGGTGGCGCACCGCAACCGGCGGTTCGAGGAGTCCGCCGCCTGTTTCGAGGAGGCTGCGGATCTGTTCGAGCGGTTGGGGATGCCGTTGTCGCACGAGCGGACGGTGTCGGCCCGGGATCGGCTGGGGCTCAGCGTCCCGAGCCGGTGAAGCCGATCGTGCGCACCAGGTGTCGTTGCAGGATCACGAAGACCAGCAGGCACGGCACCCCGGTGACGGTGGCCGACGCCATCAGCTCGCCCGCGGTGAGGTGCCCGGCCTCCAAAGTGGACAGCCCGACCGTCAGCGTGCGCATCCCGTCGGACTGGGCGACCACCAGGGGCCACAGGAAGTCGTTCCAGTGCCACAGGAAGACGAACACCGCCAGGGTCGCCAGCACCGGGCGGCACAGCGGCAGCACGACACTCAGGTACACCCGCCAGTCGCCGGCGCCGTCGACGCGCGCCGCGTCGAAGACCTCGTCGGGCAGCGCCGCGACGAACTGGCGCAGCAGCAGGACGGCCTGGGCGTTGGCCAGCGTCGGCACGATCAGCCCCGCGTAGGTGTCCGACCAGCCGAGCCGGGAGATCACCACCACCGACGGCATCAGCAGGGCGTGGAACGGCACCATCATCGTGGACAGCAGCGACCACAGCAGCACCTCGCGCCCGGCGAACCGCTTGCGCGCGAACACGTAGGCGGCCATCGACGCCGACAGCAGCACGGCCACCACCGAGACCACCGAGTAGACCACCGTGGTGAGCGTCCAGCGCAGGAAGCTCCCGGTCGAGAGCACACCGGCGAGGTTGTCCCCGGTGAGCGCGTCCGGCAGCCGCTCCGGGAGCGTCGGCGCGCTGCCCGGCGACAACGCGACGAGCACCATCAGCACGAACGGGCCGACGGCCACCAGGGAGGCGACGGCCAGCAGCGCGGCCGGCCAGAACCGGCGGCGCATCACGGGTTCCGTTCGAACGCGCGGCGCTGAGTGAGCGACACCAGCAGCACGATGGCCCACAACGCCACCCCCGCGGCGGCGGCGCGGCCCACGTCGAAGTACCGGAAACCGTAGTCGTACACCGCGTACGCCAGCGTGTAGCTGGCCCGGACCGGACCGCCGCCCGTCATCACGTACACCGTGTCGAAGACCTGGAACGCCCCCACGGTTTCGACGACGAGCACGAAGAACAACGCCGGCCGCAGGGACGGCAGCAGCACGTGGCGGAACCGCTGCCAGACGCTCGCACCGTCCACCTTCGCCGCCTCCAGGCAGCCGGCGGGGACGTTTCCGATGCCCGCCAGCAGCACGAGCATCGCGTAACCGAACCCCTTCCAGGCGCCGACCACGGCCAGCGCCGGCAGCACCAGCCCCGGGTGCCGCAGGACGCCGGTGGGTTCGAGCACCCACCGCCAGACGACCCCGCCGAGCACCAGGCTGGTGGCGTACGGCGCGAACAACGCGGCGCGGAACAGGCCCCGGCCGCGCGGCACGACGTGCAGGAGCAGCGCGGCCCCCAGCGCCGTCGCCAAGGTGAGCGGCACGTAGAGGGCGACGTAGCCGAGCGTGGTGCGCAGGCTTTCGAGGAAGATCCGGTCGGCGAACAGGCTCCGGTAGTTGTCCGCGCCCACGAACCGCCAGTCCCCGCCGAGGTGGTACTCGCTCAGGCTCAGCCCCACCGCGCCCAGCATCGGCAGGAACCGGAAGACGCCGAACAGCACCAGGACCGGCAGCAGGAAGGCGAGCACCGTCAGTGCCCGGCGCGCCCGGGCCATCAGCCCCTGCCGAGCAGCGCGTCGACCTCCGCGGCGGCCTCGGCGAGCGCCTGGTCCGGGGTCTTCTCGCCGAGCAGCGCGGCCTGCAGGTGGGGCGCCAGCAGCCCCATCACCTTGCGGGCCTGCGGATGGGCGTCCCCGGCCGAGGTGAAGGGCAGCGCCCGGGCGAACGCCTTGTCGACGTCGTCGGCCGACGGCGGCGCCGCGTCCGCCCACGGCCCGAAGAAGCCGGAGCGGCTGCAGAGCTCGCCGGCCACCGAAGGCGACGTCAGGTAGGCGAGCAGCTTCCGCGCCGCATCCGGGTTCTTCGCGTTGCGCAGCAACGACAACGCGCCCGGTGTCCCGAACGTCACCCGCGCCCGGCCCTGCAGCGGCAGCCCGATCACGGTGTTCTCCGGGCCGATCGCGGCGACGACGGTGCGGGCCGCGGCCGCGGTCATCGCGTGCGCCATCGCCGCCCGGCCGGTCACCATGGCGTCGTCGGCCAGCCCGCTGCGCTTGGTCGCCGCGTCCCGCGGCAGACCGCCCGCCGCGTTGAGACCGACCAGGAACCGCAGCGCCGCAACGCCTTCCGCCGACGCGAACGCGCTCCTGCGGCCGTCGGGGGTGAACACGCTGCCGCCCGCCTGCCACAGCAGCGGGTAGAAGGTCAGGTTGAGCGTCTCCTCGGTGGACCCGGAGTAGTCGAGCACCGGGACGCCGTGCGCGGCCAGCTTCGGGGCCGCCGCCCGCACCTCGTCCCACGTCCGCGGCAGCTGCGTGATCCCCGCTTCCGCGAACAGCTTCCGGTTGTACACCGTGGTCGTGACGGTCCGGTACAGCGGCACCCCGTAGGAGCGGCCCTGCACCTTCAGCGCGTCGGTGACCGGCGGCGGGTACGCCCGCGCGCTGGCCGCGACCACGTCGTCGACCGGGGCGAGCGCGTTTTCCCCGGCGTACTGCGGGATCATGTCCGACTGCAGCAGCACCACGTCGGGGCCGTTGCCGGCCATCAGGGCGGCCCCGAGCTTCTCCTGGCGGCCCTCCCACGGCTGCAGCTCGATCTCGAGGTCGGCACCGGTGTCGCGTTCGAACCCGGCCTCGACCCGCTGCCAGTAGGCCCGGCTCTGCGCCTGGTCGGCGATGACCGGGTACATCCACAGGGTGACGGTGTTGCCGGCCGAGCCCGGGCCGCAGGCCACGAGCGAGGCCGCGGTCAGCGTGGCCACCAGGAGCACCGCCGTCGGCTTCACGGGATCGGGTCCGGTTCCACCGCGATGCCGAAGAGGCTCGCCGCGTTGCGCCACATCACGTGGTCGTACTGCTCGTCGGTGAGCCCGTCCTCCATGACCACGCCGAACGCGATCGCGGGGTCGACGAGGGTGCTGTCGGTGCCGAACAGCAGCTGGCCGAGCGGCACCCGGTCGAGCGCGTACCGGAACCGGCCGCGGTCGGTGATCGAACAGCACGGTTCCAGGTAGAGCCGCTCGTGGCGGCGGGCCGCCTCGACGGCCGCCCGCCACGCCGGGCCGCCCATGTGCCCGGCGATCACCCGCAGGTCCGGGAACCGCTCGAGCACGTCCACCAGCCCCAGCACGGTCTCGTCCCACGTGTGGACCAGCACCGGCAGCCCCGCCTCGGCCGCCAGCCCGAGCGCGTCCCGGACCTCGGCCGACAGCAGCGGCCGGTCCGGGTAGGTGGTGTGCACCTTGACCCCGACGAACCGCCCGCCGGGCCGGTACTTCTCCAGCTCCCGCGCCGCGGTGCGGAGGTCGTTCGGGTTGACGACGACGTACCCGAGCAGGCGCGGGTGGGCGTCGAGCACCTCCGCCATCCACCGGTTGCCCGACACCATGTCGTAGGTGACCGCCTCCGAAGCGGAGACGATCTGGCGGTCGATGCCGTAGCGGTCCATCAGCGCGAGGTTCAGGGCGGCCCTCCCGACGTCGGTGCTGAAGAACCACGGCCCGGCGTGGCCGTGGACGTCGATGATCATGCCCCCTCCGCCAGCCACGCCGCGGCCGTACCCCCGGCCACCTGCCGCCACGCCGCGTCGTCGAGCCCGGCCGTGCGCAGCCGCAGCGCCGAGGGCAGGACGTCGTGCAGCGGGGCCCGCGATCCGTAGGCCAGGTGGTGCGCGCCGACCTCGCCCGCGATGCGCTCGATCGAGTCGGGCCCGCACAGCAGCCGCGTCGAGGCCACGAACCCCGGTTCGCGGCGGGCGAGCACGACGAAGTCCGCCACCCGGTAGGCGTGCACGTCGAGGAAGCACACCCGCGCCCCCCGATCGGCGAAGGGGCGCCAGAAGCGGCTGAAGTCCCCGCTGGTGAGCAGCACCAGCCCGTGGGCGACGGCGACGTCGATGATGTGCGCCAGCCCGGCCGAATCCGGCTCGACCCACTGCTCGGGCGGGAAGAGCCGCAGCAGCCGCACCCCGGACGCGGCCAGCCGCGGGATCTCCGTCTCCGCGGTCAGCGCGTCCCGCACGTCGACCGCGCCGACGGGCACGAACCGCGTCCGGTCACCGGCCTTGCGCAGCTCGTCGTTGCCCGCGCGGGCGTCGAACAGCGCGCCCCGCAGCGAGCAGACCAGGCCACGCCGGATCCGGTGCTTCACGTGCTGGCCGGTCGCCGCGTCCAGCGACGCGTCCAGCTGCCGGCTCGGCAGCGTGCCGAACAGCACGTCGACGTCGATGTCGATCTCCTGCCGCGCGGCGGGCACCGGCGGCCAGGGTGACCTGCTCAACTCGTCCCCTCCTCCGTTGGAGTGGGCCGAAGCCTGCCGGGCCCGCCTACACGATCGCTACACGGACCTCACGCGCAGGCGCTGGTGCCGCGGTAGCAGATCGCGCTCTTGAGGGCCTGCCCGGTTCCGTCGGTCATCCAGAGGTCGACCTCGCCGGCCCCGCCGGAGACGTCCGCGGAAAGGGAGAACGGTGCCGCCGCGGTCGAGTCGCAGTGCGTGCTGGAGCTCTGGTAGTCCAGGCGGGTGGAACCCGCCCACGCCGACGCGTACACCCGCCGGCACCCCGTGGCCTTGAACGTGCCGACGACGCCGACGGACCGGTTGTACCAGGTGACGGTGCCCCGGTAGTAGCTCGCGCCGTAGGTGATGTCGAAGGTGCTGGTGGGATAGGCGGCCTGGGCGGGCGCGGCGGCGAAGACCATCCCGGCGGCCGCGGCGACCACGGCGGCGGCCGCGCCGATCTTCCTCGTCTGCAGGCGTTCTTTCAGCGTCATGCGGAGCTCCCCGTTTGGAGTGGAGTGAACGAGGCGGAAATGTATTCAGGCTCCCGTACAGGGATGCCACACGTTCGCTACACGTCCTCGGAGACAGCGCCCGCGCACGTTCAGCCGGGCCGGCCCCAGTTCGCCGCGCGTTTCTCGACCTCGTCCGCGGCCGGGTGCAGGTTGCCCGCCCGGTACAGCGCGATCGCCTGCTGCCACTCCTCGCGGGCCTGGTCCGGGTGGCCCAGCGCCTGGTGCGCGTCGCCCATGGCGGCGAGCGTCGCCGCCTGGCGGTAGGTGTTGTCCAGGTGGCGCCACAGGGACAGCGCCTGCCTCGACCGGTCCAGGGCCTCGTCGTGGTCGCCGGTTTCGGCGGCGATCGCGGCGAGGCTGTCCAATGCGTCGGCCTGGCCGTAGACGTCGCCCCGGTCCAGGCACCGGGCCAGTCCCGCTTCGGCCTGGCAGCGGGCCTCGTCGTGGCGGCCCAGCCGGCTCAGGCACGCGCCGATCAGGCTGAACGCGCGCGCCTCCCACTTGCCGTCGTCCAGGGCGCCGTACAGCTCTTGGGCGCTGGTGGCGTGCTCCAGCGCCCGCTCGTCGTCCTTCTCGTTCGTCCAGTGCAGCGCCAGCACGAAGTGGACGCCCGCCTGGCCCAGCGTGTCACCGATGTCGCCGGCCAGGGCCAGCGAACGGTTCAGGTGGTGCAACGCCTCGGCCGGCATCCCGAACGGGCCGTAGACCAGGCCGAGGCGGCGGTGCGCGCGGGCCTGCACGGCCACGTCCCCGAGGCGCTCGGCGGCGGCCAGGCCGGCCAGCCACGACGTGATGTTGGCCTGGAGGTGCCCGCGGCGGTAGTGGAAGTTGTCGAGCGTCCAGGCCAGCTGCCACACCCACGTGTCCCAGCCGGCGTCCTCGGCGGCCTGCCGCGCCGCCAGCACGCCCTCGTGGTTGCCGTCGAACCAGGTCATCGAGGCCGTGTCGTCGGGCAGGGGAGCCGGGACGCAGCCGGGCGGTGGCTCGCCGACGTCGATCGGCGGGTGCTGCTGGTCGAGCAGGCGGCTGCCGCGGTGGCCGGTGTGCAGGTGGAAGGCGACCAGCCGGCGCAGCGCCGCGGTCCGGGCCGGCTCCGGCTCGTCGGCCAGGGCGGTGGCCTGCGCGTGCTGGCGGACCAGGTCGTGGAAGCGGAACCGGCCGGTCACCGGCTGCTGCAGCAGGTGGTCGTCGACGAGGCTTTCCAGCAGCCGCTCGGCTTCCGCGGGGGAGACGGCGGCCAGCGCCGCGGCGGCGGCGACATCGATGTCCGGGCCCGGGTTCAGGCCCAGCAGCCGGAACATCCGCTGCTGCGCCGCGTCCAGGTGCCCGTAGGACAACGCGAACGCCGCCGCGACACTGCGGTCGCCCGCGGACAGCTCGGCCAGCGGCCGGCCCGCCTGGCGCAGCCGGTCGGCCAGGTGCGCCACCGTCCACGCGGGCCGGGTGCGCAGCCGCGCCGCCGCGATCCGGAGGGCCAGCGGCAGGTACCCGCACAGCGCGACGACGTCGCCGACCGCCCCGGCCTCGGCGGCGGGCCGGTCGTCGCCGACGATCCCGCTGAACAGCGCGACCGCGGTCGCCTCCGGCAGCACGTCCAGGGACAGGATGTGCGCCGCCTCCAGACCGACCAGGCGCCGCCGGCTGGTGATCAGCAGCAGCGTCCCCGGGCTGCCCGGCAGCAGCGGCCGGACCTGGGCGGCGTCCGCGGCGTTGTCCAGCACGACGAGGACCGAGCGGCCGGCGAGTTCCGCGCGCCACAGCGCCGCGCGGGCGTCCGGTTCGCGCGGGATCCGGTCCGCGGCCACGCCGAGGGCGCGCAGCAGCGTGTCCAGCGCCGCCGCCGGGGTGGCCGGGGCCTGGCCGGAGGTGTGCCCGTGCAGGTCGATGAACAGCTGGGCGTCGCGGTAGTGCCCGGCGAGCCGGTGCGCGGCGTGGATGGCCAGCGTCGTCTTGCCGATGCCGGCCATCCCGTCGATCGCCTCGATCACGACGGCCGTCGGCGCGGAGTGCGCAACGCCGTCCCGGGTCGCCAGCAGCCGGGAGAGCTCGGTTTCGCGGCCGGCGAAGTCGGCGATGTCGCCGGGGAGGTCGTTGCGGACCGCGGCCGGCGGCCGGACGGCGACCGGCCGGGCCGCCGGCCACAGCCGGGGATCGTTGTCGAGGATCCGGCGGTGGATCCCGGCCAGCCGCGGCGAGGGGTCGAGCCCGAACTGGTCGACGAGCACCGTCCGGGCCCGGGTGAACGCGTCCAGCGCGTCCGCCTGGCGGCCCGCGCGGTACAGCGCCGTCATCAGCTGCCCCCACAGCCGTTCGTGGCCGGGATGCCGGTCGCTCAACCCGGTCAGTTCGCCGATCAGCGCCTCGCCGGCGCCGGTGGCGAGGTCGGCGTCGATGCGGTCTTCGAGGGCGCCGAGCCGCAACGCCTGCAGCCGCCGGGTTTCGGCCAGCAACGCCACCGTGCCGCTGAAGTCCTCGTAGGCGTCCCCGCGCCACAGGGCCAGGGCCCGGGTCAGCAGGTCCGCCGCCGTCACCGGGTCCGCCGCCAGCGCCGCCCGCCCGGCGGTCACCAGCCGTTCGAACTCGCGGGCGTCGAGCAGGGCGGGTTCCAGCCGCAGGGCGTAGCCGGCCGCACGGGTCTCGATCAGGTCGGCGGCGACCGGCGCCAGCGAGCGGCGCACCCGGGACATGTAGGTCCGGACCGTCCGGGGCGTGCCGGGGGTGGCGTCGACGTCCCACAGCGCGTCCGCCATCGTGTCCACCCCGGTGACCCGGCCGGCGTTCGCGATCAGCAGCGCGAGCAGCGTGCGGATGCGGGGACCGCCCAGGTCGAGCGGCCTGCCGTGCGCCAGCACCTCGAACGGGCCGAGCACGCGGAACTCCGGCCGGTCGTCCATCCCCACCCTGTTCAAGAGTACCGGACCACGGCGTGGATACGCGTCCGTTCGGCCCAATCCCGGTGTTGTCGACCGGTTGTCGACGGGCTGTCGACACGTCTTGTCACGGTGGGCCCATGGACGTCGCCAGTGAGATCGTGCTGCGGCTCGCCGATCCGGTGGCCCGCCCTTCCGTGCTGACCGCCGAGGCGCTGCTCGCGATCGGCACCGTGGCCTACGAACTCGACCCCGCGCTCGTGACCGAACCGGCGACGGCGACCTTCGACCGGTTCGACCTCGCCGTGCCGCTCGGCGCCCGGGTGTCCGCGCTGGCCCAGTTCCGCCGCACCGGCGAGCCGGTGCCGTGGGAGGTGAGCGCGTCCTGGGAGACCGGGCAGGCGCCGCCGGTCGCGGCCGACGCGGTGTGGACCGGGGCGGTCGTGGTCCGCACGGCGCGGCCCGACGGGACCATTGTGGACGTCTCGACCGAAGAGTCCGAAGTGGACAGCCGGATCGCGCTCGGCACGACCGTGGCGATGAGCCCGCCGGAGCACGACCCGGACCCGGTGCCGGTCGCGTTGCCGGTGCTCGTGGCGTTCCTCGCCGCGGACGCCGCCACGAGCCCCCGCGACCTGCTGCGGGCGACCGCGGTGGCCCGGCTCGGCGCCGCCCGCTACGCCGCCGGCGACGTGCCCCGCGGGGCGCCGGCCCGCCGGTTCGACCGCCTCGTCTGCTGGGTCGTCCCGGACACGACGTTCGACGACCCCGGCTGGCCGGGGGCGCAGAGCGACCCGGCGCCGGAGCAGCGGCGGGCGGACCGGCTGCGCGCGGCGCGGAGCTGGCTCGCCGGCCAGGGCGTCGCCGTCATCACCACCACGGAGACCACATGACCGCCAAGTCCCGCGCGAAACGCGCATCGACCACGTCAGAACCACGTACGGAGATCGGTATGGCCACCCTCGTGCAACCGGCTTTCCCCTTTGTCGACGTCACCATCGACACCAGCGCGCTGGTCCCGGTCGCGCAACGCTCGCCGGGCGTGGTCGCCGTCGTCGGCAACGCCGACGGCGCCACCGCACCCGCGTCGACGCCGCTGGTGCTCACCGGCCACGACGACGCGCTCGCGCTCTTCGGCAAGGCCGGCGCGGCGACCGCGCTGACCCGCAGCCTGGACCTGGTGTTCGCCCAGGACCCCCGGCCCAGCAAGGTCTACGGCGTCCGCACACCGGCGGCCGGCAACTACGCCGCCGCGCTCGCCGGCCTGGAGGCCGCCGACGACGTCACGTTCGTCTGCCTGGCCGGGGAGACGGCGGTCGGGGCGGCCACCAACGGCGGCACCCCGGCGACCGGCCTGCGGGCGCTGGCCGAGCACGTCGAGAACACCTCCGCGGCGGGCAACCGGCGGATCGCCGTCGCGATGATCGACCCGGCCATCGCGAAGACGGCGACCTATGTGGACACCGTGCTGGCGACCGGCTCCTACGGCGCGCTGAAGAGCGCGACCGGCCGGATGATCCTCGTCGCCGCCCGCGGGGCGACCACCGACGAGACGGCGAACCCGAACCCGGTCGCCGACGCCGCCGCGGCCGTCATGGGCGCGGTCGCGGGCCTCGCCCCGGCCACCAGCGTCGTGCTGAAGCAGGTCCGCGGGTTCACGATGCCGCTCACCCAGCAGTACGTGCCCGCCGAGATCACCGGCCTGGCCGGCCAGGGCGTCATCCCGCTGATCGACCCGGCGCTCGTGCCCGGCACCGGGCTGTTCACCGGAGACGGCGGCGTGTTCTCGTCGGACCCGGCGATCACCTACGCCGACACCCGCCGGGTGATCGACGACGCCGAGGCGCGGCTGCGGGCCGGGCTGATCGGCGCGGTGGGCGACGCGCGGATCACCAAGGCCGGCCTGACCGCCGTGCGCGTGCGGGTGGAGGGCATCCTCGGCCCGCTGCAGCTCGGCGCGGTGATCGACGACTTCTCCGTCACCATCCCGCTGCTGGCCATCCTCGCGCTGCCGGAGAACGCCCGCAGCGCCGCCGAGCAGGCCCAGGTGGTCACCGCCCGCCAGACCCGGCAGGTGTCCGTCCTCATCAGCATCACGTACGGGCCCGCGGTGCACCGGCTCAACGTGACACTCGCCCCCCAGTTCTGACCAGGAGCCAAGCATGTCGAGTCCCGAAGCCAGCTGGAACACCCGCCTCTCGGTGCACTACACCGACGACCGAGGCGTCGACCACGAGATCTCGCCGATCCAGTCGTTCACGCCCACGTTCGCCACGACGGCCGAGCCGTTGCACAGCATCGAACGCACGCACGTCGGCGTCGTCACCCAGCCCTTCTCGCTGACCTTTTCCCTGACGGTCAACGCGATCGGCCCGGCCACCGCGCAGCTGACCGCGCTGGCGCTGAACGCGACCGAGTTCAGCATCGCGATGCAGGAGCGCAGCGGCGACGACTGGTCGTTCTCCACGATCGTGCTCAGCCGCTGCGTGATCACGAGCGCCTCGCCGACGGCGGCGACGGTGACGGGCGCCCCGCAGGCGACCTTCTCCGGCTTCTCGATGCACGTCGACGCGACGGACGCCGGGGGCACCAAGACCTCCGGTCCGCTGCAGGCCTCGCTGTAGAGGGGGAGTTCCCGTGTCCGACGCCCCGGAAGCCGGAGCCGGCGGCGGCCTGCTGCCGCCGCCCGAACAGTGGTGGGACGAGTCGGGTGCCCACGCCACCGCCCGGCCCGGCGGGCTGGTCCTCGAATTCCCGGTCGAGGTCGAGATCCGGCTGGTCTCACCGGACCGCCCGCCCGACACGACCATCCAGCGGCTGACCGCGGCCTTGGAGGGGTTGGCATGACGACCGTGCGCATGCCGGTCCGGATCCGGCTCGATCTCGATCCGGCGCGACCGGCGGAGGAACTGGCCCGGCTGGTGCGTGACGCCACCGAGCAGGCCACCGTCCGCGCCGCCGCGCGGGCGGGCGGGGTGGCTGCGGTCCGCGACGGGGACTGGGACGACGGGCCGCCCGGGGTGACGGTCCGGTTCACCGGTGATCCGCTGCCCCGGGCGCTGGCCGCCGACCTGGGGGCCGCCACGCGGGCGGGCCTGCACACCGCGACCGCCCGGCTGCGGGCGCCGGCGGCCGGCTCCGCCACCGGACCGGGCGGGGCCGCGCGGACGGCCCCGCCCGCCGTGAGCCTGCGGTCCTTCGCCACCCTGGGGGAGGCGTGGGACGCGGTGCTCGGTCTCTACCACGGCGACCCGCCCGCCGAGGTGCTCGTCATCGCGCGCATCGGCGGCGTCCCGCGGCAGGCGATCGTCGTGGCCGGCGGTGGGCAGCCGCGGCTGCGGATCGCGGGTGACTTCAAGCTGTTCGTGCCCGAGCGCTTCGGCGGCGGGGAACGCGCGGCCGGCGCGCTGGACGCCGACGAGCTGCGGTACTGGCGGTTCGTCGGCGACGAGAAGAAGTGGCACGCGGCGCTGGTCGAGCTGGCGCTGGAGAAACCCGGCGTGGCGCAGTTCGCCTGGCCGGGCCCGGCGGTGATCTACGAGTTCCGCAAGGGCGGTGCCCACGTCCAGTGGCACGTGGCGCCGGCGGCGTTCACCAGCGGCACGCTGCCGGTGGCGGTGCTGACCGAGGAGGTCCGCCGCGAGGGGTACGGAACGGACTGCGCGCCGCTGGACCTGTCGACGGCCGACGAAGCGGACCTGCAGGCGCCCTACCTCGGCGAGCCGCACCTCGACGAGTGGCCGGCCGACCGCGAGCACCTGGCCGCCCTGATCGGCGAGATCGCCGGCCGGCTGGGCATGCCGCGCGGTGGCTACGCCGGCTCGTTCGCCATCGTCGCCGCGGCCGAAATCGGCCGGCAGACCGGACGGCTCGGCGTCGTCGGGGGCGGGACGCGGGGCCGGCAGGCGGAACTGCGCCGGCTGGCCGAGACTTCGGTGCTCGTCACCAACCTCGCCGCCGCCTACGTCGACGCCCTGTACTCCGCCGACCATTCGAAGTCGCTGCGCTGCCCGCTCGCCGGCCACAGTGGACAGTGGGCCGCGCACTTCCACCAGCTGTTCTTCCGGGTGCGGCGGGACGCGATCGGCCAGCTGTTCGTCTCGGCCTGCCAGGACGTCCTGCTGGAGGTGCTGGAGAAGAGCCTGTTCGAGCTGGACCGCCGGCTGGACAGCACGAACTTCCCGCAGTACATGCGGTTCACCCGCGCGCTGCTGGTGATCGTGCTGGCGCCGAACGTCGAGCTGGAAGACCTGCGCCGCCGGATCGGCGTCGCCCAGGCGCGCGACCGCAACCCCGGGCTCACCTTCCGCGCCCCGAACCTGCGGCACGACTGGGGCCGGGTCAGCGCCGACGTCGTGGCCGCCATCCGCGACGCGGTCCCGGACCGCAGCCCGGCGGGCGCGGTCGTGTTCCTCGACGGCCAGTACTGGGCGAAGGACGCCCGCGGGCACTGGTGGAGCGACGAGCAGCTGGCCTTCGCGATCGGCACGGCCCGCGACGAGGCGCTCCTGATCGACCCGTTCCTCGAGAAGATCAAGGACCTGTCGGACGTCGCCGGCCGGCTCAAGGACGCGCAGCGCCGTGACGACGAGCGCAGCGAGCAGGCCGGCAACGCCGTCACCGAAGCGGTCGACGCCGAATTCGCCGCCGTGCTCAAGGAAGTCCGGCGCGAGAACCTCGACCGCACCGCGCAGGTGCGCCGCGACCGCACGATCGCCCTCGGGCTGGCGAGCTTCACCGAGGACCGCACGGACGAGATCGGCGCGCGGCTGACCGGCATCCACCGGAAGGCCGACGAGCGGCTGCGCCCGATGTTCGACTACCAGGCCGTCTACGTCGACGCCCTGCACGAGCTCGCGGCCGCCGAACTGGGCAAGGCCGAGCTGACGGAGTTCTTCAACCTCGTCGGCCTGCCGTTCCTGGCCGTCTTCTGCCCGCCCGCGGCGTTCCTGCTGGGGGCCGCCCAGGCGGTCGGCGCGCTGGCGACCGCCTACGAGCACCGCGGGATCCAGCGGGCGCTGCTCGGCGGCGACGAGATCATCACCCGGGCCCAGGCGGAGGCCGAGCTGTGGGCGGCCTGGATCGGCGCCGCGCTCGCGTTCCTCCCGGTGGCGAAACCCCTGGCCCGCGGGGTTTCCGGCGCCGCGCGGCTGGCGTTGCCGGGCGCCGGGCGGCGGGCGGCGGCCATCGCCGCGATCCGGCTGGCCCAGCAGGAGGCGGAGCACCTGCTGGCCGTCGTGACCGCCGAAGAACTGGTGAGCGCCTTCCTGCGCGAGGCGGTCAAGGGGTACGTGCTCAACCTGGTGCTGTCCTCGGCCATCGAGCGGTTCATCGACGCCGTGGTGCGTGAAGACCCCCACGGCGAGGTGTCCCGGGAGGACCTGCGCGCGATCATGACCGCGGCGGCCCGCGCCGCCGGCGCCGGGACAGGTGCGCCGTGACGCCCCGGCCGCCGGGCGGCGCGCACGCCGTGCTGAGCGAGCACCCGCGCCTGCTGGCGGGCCTCGCCGAAGTCCGCCAGCGCACCCGGCTGACCGAGGAACGCCTGCGCGAGCTCTGGGACCAGTCGCTCGGCTCGTCCCTGGACATCCTCGGGCTCGGGTACGTCCAGGACTTCGAGGCGGCGGTGGCCAACGTGCGGGAGCTGCGCGGGCGGGTCCACGAGCTCTACGAACGGCTCTTCCGGCAGCCGCTGACCGAAGCGGACCTGGAGAACCTCCGGGTGTTCGAAGCGGCGCTGGCCGACGACGTCCAGGCGCTCGCGGATCCGCAGCGCTGGGCCCGCGACCGCCCGAACCTGCCGGACAAACGGCTTTCGCCGGACGCGGCCCCGGCCGCACCCGCGGACGCCGCGCGCCGGCGGGCCGCCCGGGTCCGGGCGCTGCCCGCGGACCGGCGGGTGGCCTTCGACCGGGCCCGGCTGCTCGCCCCCGACCGGCTGGAAGCCGCGCTGCGCGAGGAACCCCGGGCGGAGGCGGCGTTCCGGCGCGCGCTGGCGGAGAAGGGGATGGACGAGGAGTCGATCGCGCACGCCCTCGACGCGCTCGACGACGTCCGCAACCCGGGGCTGGAGTACGCGTTCGGCGCCGGGCCGGGCCGCCCGCAGGCCGAGACGGCCCGGGTGCACGCCGCGTACCGGGACCTCCCGGTGGAGCAGCGGACGCTGGTGAACCAGGCCAACGTCCTCGACCCGGATTTCCTGCGGCTGGTGGTGCTCGGGGAGAACGAAGCCGAGCTTTCCCGGCTCATCGACCGGTTCTGCGCCGACCACGGCATCACCGGGCAGCGGCGCACCGACCTCGAAGCCGCCCTGCGGCGGCTGAACGACGTCCACCGCGAGGTCCTGCACGACGTCGGCCCGGACGGGACCGGCAGCGCCCAGGCCCGGACGCGGGCCGAGGTCCTCGACCGGGCCGCGGCCGAGATCGGGTTGCCGTCCCAGGACGAGATCACCCGGCGGCTGGGCCGCAGTTCGGCCGTCGTCGAGCTCGCCGCGCGCAGCCCGGGACAGCTGGCGAAGCTCGCTTCGGACTGGCTGCGCTACGCCGTGGCGAAGCGGGCGGAAGGCAAGCCGGTCGCCACCCTGGAGCGGTACGTGCGCGCGTTGTCCCGCTCCCACGTGCGCGGCCTGCTCGGCGAGCGCACCGCGACCTTCCAGCTGGCCGACGACGCCTGGATCCTCAAGGTGCCCGACCTGAACGTGACGGTGGGCGGGACCGACTTCGTCGCCGTGGACCTGCGAACCGGCGAAGTCTGGTTCGGCGACAACAAGGCCCTCTCCAGCCGCGGGCTGGGCGAGGTCAGCAGCCTCATCGACAACATCGTCGACAACATGGCGGCCGACGTCGCCGAGTTCGGCAGCTGGCTCCAGCGCGACGAAGTCCCGTTGCCGCCCAAGCTCGTCGACGCGATCCGGCGCGCGGCGGAGGCGTCGGCCGAGGTGAGCGCGTACGTCTCGCAAGTGCGGCCCGAGGAGATCACCAGCGACCGCGTGCAGCGCCGGATCGGCAAGATCCTGGCCCGCAGGGGCGTCGGCCGCGTGGTCACCAACGCCGGTGGCGAGCTGTCCTGGCTGACCGGCGCGGCCCGGAAGTTCCTGTCCTTCGACAACCTCGGCGAACGCGGTCCCGTCGCGCCGGAGCGCCGCATCGAATTGCCCGCACCCGAAGGGAATGTCCCGTGAGCGGTTACGAACCGGGCCTGCACACCCCGAGCGCCATCCTGTCCGACGGGATCGTGCCGGTCCCGCTCTGGGCCGTCACCCAGCTGTCCATCGCGTCGACGTACTTCGTGCCGCAGATCGGCGGCAGCCGGCGCCGGGTCGCCGTCGTCACCCACGACGACACGCTGTCCTTCAGCGCGGTGCTGCTCGGCCCGTCGCGGTTCGCCTGGAAGGTCGCGCTGGAGAACCTGGCCGAGTCCAGCAGGCAGGGCACCGCGCTGTCGCGGCTGACCCGCAACGCGGTCGGCGGCCTGGTGCTGATCACCGCGGCCACCATCCGCACCGACCTCGCCGTCCAGTCGCTCACCTTCACCCAGGCGGCCGGGCGGCGCGAGGCGATCGACGTGTCGGTGCAGCTGATCCACCTGCCCCGGCCCGGCAGCCTGGCCAAGCTGCTCGAGGTCGCCTCGGTCGGGGTCGGCGCGCTGACCGACGCGCTGCCGGTCTGAGGGGGACGACGATGACCGCCTTCGCGCTGCCCGGGCTGATCAGCCGGCCGCCGTTCGACGTGCCCGCCGTGCCGGGTCCCGACGTCCCGGCGAGCGGGCCGGCCGCGCCCCGGGTGCTCAAACAGGAGCTCACCGCCGGCCTGCCGGTCCGGGTGGACCTCGACGGCGCGCGCGGCCTCGTGCTCGCCGTCCCGCTCGGCGTCGCCCGCAGTGTGCTGGCCGCCGACCCGCAGGCCGTCGTCTTCGACACCCGGGCGGGCGCCGACCCGGCCGCCGCCCGCGACGCCGGGGCCGCGTGGCCGCGCCTCACGCTGCTGTCCGACGGAGCGATCGGCGAGACGGTCCCGGTGGTGGCCGGGGTGCCGGTCGCGCTGCGGCTCGGGGCGGTGGCCGCCGTCGAGGTCACCGTCGACCTGCTGGTCGTCACGATCGGCACGCTGCGCAGCCCCGGCCGGTTCGGCAGCCGGCTCGCGCTGCGCTGGCGGGACCTCGGGCCCGCGCCCGACACCGGCCCGCCGCGGCCCGCCGGCGACCCCGGCATCCCCGTCCTGACCACGCCGAACCCCTGACCCGGAAGGAGGGCACCGATGAGCCGCACCACCCTGATCGCGACCGCCGAAGGCCCCGACGTCACGCCGGGCACGGTGCCCGCCTGGGCCGCTGTGTTCTTCGAGGAGGAGTCCGGGCGGACGCTGGCCACCCTCGGCAGCGAGACCTACACCGGATCGGTGTCGGCCACCCTGCCCGCCGACCTCACCGGCGGGGCGTACGAGATCGTCTTCGAGGGCCTGACCGACGCCGACTACCAGCAGATCCACGTCGCTCCCGGCCGGCACCTGGCCGCCTCTCTCCACCTGTGGTGGCAGGACTCGCCGACCGGGGTGGCCGGCGACCTGGCCCGGTTCACCGGCCTCGACCACCCGCTCGGGGCGATCACCCCGGACCCGCCGCCGCTGAGCCTCGTCGCCGTCCTGCGCGTCGACCGGCTGTGGCGCCGCTCGGGCACCCGCCGGTTCGAGGCCGTGGTGAGCGGGCGTGAGCTGGTGACGGCGCAGCTGTCCGAAAAGGACGCCGATCCGGTGCCGCAGCCGGGGCTCCAGGACGCCGTCCGGGCCATCACCGGCAAGGCCGGGATCGAGCTCGTCCGCTACTACGGCCTCGCCGACGTCCCGCCGCCACCCGGCGCCCTCGCCCCGGTGCAGATCCCCGTGCGCGAAGGCACCTGCCTGCAGGCGCTGACCGGGGTGCTGGAGGACCAGGCGCGCAAGCTGCTGCGGCGCTACGGCCAGCCGCTCGCCCTGATCCGCAACGGCGTCCTGCACGTCGGCGTGTGGGCCGGCGACGCCGGACCGCGGCTGCCGGCGGAGCGCCGGGTCGACGACGACAGCGGCCTGCTCGTGATCGAGCGCGGGTCCGCCCGCCCGCGGGAGCAGGCGGCGGGTGACCGGCCGGACGCGCCGCAGTCCCGGCTGACGGTGTCGGTGACGACGCTCGGGCGGCCGGACTTCAAGCCGGGCGACACGCTCGTCGTCGAGCTGCCGCCGGAGGACTTCCCGCAGGTCGAGCCGCCGAGCATCGGGGCGACGCTGCTCGGCTCGCTGAACGTGCGGCCGTTCGGCGACCCCGGCTCCGGCGGCCCGCCGGTGCACTGCCGGATCACCGAGGTCAGCCACCGGATTTCGCGGGAGGAAGGCTTCGTCACGGTCGCGAAGGCGTTCGTGCTGGCCGACGGCGACGACGGCTGGGACCTCGGCGGCACCCCGGCGCCGGACGTCCGGGCCGCCCCGCAGGTCGGCGAGGCGGCCGCGGATCCCGCGCAGGCGTTCGCCGTCAGCCTCCGCGGTGCGACGGCCGGCCTCACCGCCGGGGTCGCCCAGCGGGCCCGCTCCCACGTCGGCCTGGTGCACGACCATGTGGCCGCCGAGGCCACGGAAACCCGGCACACCAGCGACTTCTGGGTTTCCCGGGACCCCGGTGACGGCTCGGGCAGCACCGCGCAGCGGGTCGTGATCGGCCGGGACGTACCCGCCGAAGCGCACCGGGTGCCCTACGCGACGCCGTTCGCGTGGGGGAACTTCGGCCTGGTGCTGCCGCGCTACCCGGGCACCCGGGCGCTGCTGGTCGACGGCGCGGGCGGGCCGGGGGAGTACGTCGACGCCGGGGCGCTGTGGGTGCTGGGCGCGGGCCCGGCGGCCCAGGCGGGCGACTACTGGCTGGCGCTGCCCGCGAACGTCGACGCGCCCGAGCACCTGCCCCACGACGGTTCGCCACCGTCCGAAGTGGACCAGGTACCGCTGGACGGCGCCGCGGCGCACGACCTGACCGACCGCCGGGGCAACCGGGTCGTCGAGACCGCCCGGTTCGTGCTGCGCGTCGTCGACGACCCCGCCGACCTGACCCCCGTCCCGCAGCGACCGGACCCGGAATCGGGCGCGCCCGCCGGCAGCGTGCTGATCGAAACCAAGCCCGGATCCGGGACCCCGGCCCGGATCCTGCTGCAGGCGGACGGGAGCGTCACGATCACCGGCTCGTCGATCGCCTTCGACGCCGGCGACGGCGAGATCACCTTCAAGGCCAAGGACGTCCGGGTGGCGCTGGCCGGCGGAACGATGGACGTGAGCTGATGGCCTTCCCCGTCACGATCTCCGGCCGGTTCACCTGCGCCCACCAGGGCGTCCGCCCGGCACCGGCCAGCGATGCGAAGCTCACCGTCGGCCGGCAGCCCGTGCTGCTGTTCTCCCAGGCCGCCGCGCCCGCGACCTACCTGGGGTGCGTCTTCCCGCCGGGTTCCCCGCCCACGCCGTGCAAGACGACGTCGGCCCCCGAACCGAATCCCGGGGCGGCGCGGCTGCTCACCGTCGGCGGCGCGCCCGTGCTCCTGGACGCGCTGCACGCCACCACCGAAAACCCCCCGTCCACCCCGCCACCGGACCCCACGAAGACCGTCACGGTCGACGCGGGCCAGGACAAGCTTTCCGCTTCGTGAAGGAACGACCATGACCGCTGCTCTGCCCCCGCCCCCGCCGGGCGACGACTCCGCCGTCCGCCGCCGCCAGCTGCTCGGGTTCGGCCCGCGCGCCGACCTGACCGACAGCGCGGACACCGCCCGCGACCTGGTGCTGCGGGCCGGCCCGGCCGGCGTCGACCTCGACCTCGTCGAGGGGGTGGACGCGCTCGGCCAGGACCTCGCGATCGGGCTCACCACGCTGCGCGGCAGCGACCCGTTCAACGTGCGGTTCGGCTTCCTCGGCCTGACCCCGCTGGTGCGCCAGACGTCGCCGGTGCTCGCGCGGGAAGGGCTGCGCAGCGCGGTGATCGAGATGGTCGCCGCCGACCCGCGGGTGCGGCGGGTGGTCGACCTGACCACGCCGACGCCGACCGAAGGCCCGGCCTCGCGGACGTTCGCCATCACCGTCTCCTTCGAGGCGATCACCGGCGACCCGGCGACGCTGGCCACCGGCGGCCTCGCCACCGGCGCCGAGTGGGGCGCCGTCGACACCCCGGGCGTCGAGGCGTCCGGCACCCCCGGGAGGACGCCATGAGCTCCGAAACCAGCATCGACCTGACCGACGTCCTGGCCGTCGACGAGAGCGTCACCCGCGCCACCGGCAGCGGCTCGTTCGGCGTCACGCCGTCGGGGTTCCTGCCCAAGCCGTTCACACGGCTGCTGGCCGAAAAGATCGCGCTCGCCCAGCAGCTGATCGACCCGGCCATCGACCTGACCAGCGGCAGCCTCGTGCGCAAGCTGCTGGAGGTCACCGCCCTGGAGGACGCGCGGACCTGGGCCGCGCTGGCGGCGGAGTACGACGACAGCTTCGTCAGCACGGCCCGCGGCCGCGCGCTGTCGGACCTGGGCGCGGAACTCGGCATCGCGCGGCCGTTCCGCACCGCGACCGGGGCCGTCACCCTGACCCTGGCCCAGGCGCTGCCCGCCGGCGTGCCGACCCTGGTGCTGCCCCGCGGCGCGCGGCTGTCCACCCCGGGCGGGCACCGGATCGCGCTCGCCGCGGCCGTGCAGCTGACCGCCGGTGTCACCTCCGCCGTCGCGCCGGTGACGAGCTTCGACCCCGGCCCGGTCGGCAACCTCGACCCCGCGGTGACCGACGCCGGCGGCGGGCACCCGCAGCGGATCGACCGGTGGGAGATCGCCGACCCGAAGCTCGCCCCGATGCTCGCGGCCGACGTCGCCGCGGGGTTCCCCGAGACGGCGTCGTCGGTCGGCCAGGGCCTGGTGCGCGTCTCGCACACGCAGCCCCTGACCGGTGGCAACGAGCAGTTCGACGACGACCGCTACCGGGCGCTGCTGCTCAACGCGCCCAGGTCGCTGTGGACGGCCGACTCGATCGCGGCCACCGTGTCGCTGGTGCCCGGCGTGCGGCAGGTGCTGGTGCGCGACGGCTGGGGCGGGCTCGACCTGTCGCAGTCGATCTTCGGCCAGTTCACCTTCCTGGAGCGGCTGTTCGCGGCCGACCGCGATCTGTCGTCGCCGTTCTTCGTCACGGTGCTCGTCGCGCCGACCGAAGCCGCGGTCTGGGAGGGGGCGTCCGGCCTGCGGGTGGCCGTCGAGCAGGCGATCCGGGACGTCCGCCCGGTCGGCATCTTCCCCGACGTCGTGCGGGCCGAGCAGGTGTTCGTCACCGTCGACGTCGACGTGGTGACTTCCGGCGTGCCGCTGCCGTCCGGCTCCATCGCCGTCCGCAACCTCAGCCCCGGCGCGCTGGCGCTCAAGCAGCGGCTGGCGGCCCGGCTGCGCGCGGTCGTCGACGGGCTGGCGCTGGCGGAACCGGTGCGGGCCGCCGCGCTGTCCGCGGCGATGATGGCCGAACCGGGGGTCGTCGACGTCACCGGGCTGCAGCTGGTGCGGTTCCCGTACTCGGTCGATCCGGTGGGCTCCGGCGGGGAGGACGACACCTCGCCCGACGTGCTCGACGTCGACGAGAACCTGGTCGTCGGCGCGGACCAGATCGCGGTCTTCGTCGAGTCGCCCGGCCGGCTGACGGTGCGGTGACCCATGACGAACTCCGTGCTCGACCCCGACGGCCTCGGCGCCGGCGTGCTCGCCGCGGCGGCGGCCGAGCTGATCGGCCCGCTCGCCCCGGCGGCCACCCCGCACCCCCTGACCCTGCGCCCGTCCGGGCCGCCGGGCCAGGCCGAGGCCGTGGTCGACGTCGTGACCACCCGGCCGCTGGTGCTGTGCACCGTACTGTCCGATGTGGACGTCCAGGGCCTGACGATCCTGCCCGCCCTCAAGTCCGGCGCCGGTGCACCGCAAACCCTGCCGGTGCTGACGTTCGCGCCGCACACCGCGGCCGGCACCGCGCTGGTCGCCGCCGTCCCGGCCCCGGGCAAGGGCGACGTCGTCACGCCGTTTTCCGTGCTGGTGCGCGGGATCCGCGGCGGGCCGGGCGGCACCGGGCTCGACGCGGCGCAGCTCATCGCCGCCGTGCGGTTCGACCTCGTCCAGGGCGTGCTCGGGCGGCTGCTCACCGTGCTGCTCGACGAGAAGGGCCGGATCCGGCGGACCGCGCGGCAGATCCGCGCGATGCGCGCACTGGCCGTGGCGAGCGGCAACGCGCTCGACCGGATCGGCGCCGACCTCGCCTGCCCGCGGTTCGCCGACGAGCTGTTCTGGGACGCCGACGACCAGACCCCGGCCACCCGGCCGCTGCAGCCGCCCGGCACCCTCGAAGACGACGTGTCCTACCGGGCCCGGCTGCGCGTCCTGCGCGGGGTGCGGCTGCCCAGCAAACCGTGGATCGACTCCGCGCTGAACGGCGGTTTCCTCGGCGACGTCGGCGTCGCGGGCCCGGTGACCGCCGACGAGACGGCCGACCCGCAGCTGATCGCGCTGCGGCTGGTCGCCCCCGGCGCGCCCGGCAAGATCCCCGCGCTGCTCAACGCGATCCGGCGGGTGCACCTGGTCTGGCCGGCCGGCAGCACCGAAGGCGACGACGCCCACGCCCACCGCCTGCTGCCGCCGGAGGAAGCCGCGCGCGTGGACGCCCAGCGGGCGGCCCTCGCCACCTGGCAGGTGCAGCCCTTCCAGCCCCTGGCCCCGACCGTGGCCGCGGCGCTGACCACCCTGGACGCCCGGTGCCGTCAGCTGGGCGCCCGGCCGTGGCCGCGCGTGCTCAAGGGGCAGGACAACGCGGGCGGCTCGCGGTTCGAGCTCGGGTTCGGGGCGCTGTTCGCCGCACCCGTCGCCGCCCAGCTCGACGCGGCGGTCACCGCGGCCGGCAAGCTGAAGGACCCGGACCTGGTGCCGGTGCCGCGCTCGGCGGACCCGGCCGGGGCGTGGCTGCTCAAGGCGTGCGGGCTGGTGACGGTCGAGCCGGGTGCCGACGGGACGGTGTTCACCAGCACCGCGCCGATGGGCCCGCTGGTCGTGGACGTCGACCCCGACTCCGACGGCGACGTCCCGCTGACGCTGACCGCGCGGCTGGTCTCGCCGGCCGACCCGGACCACGACGTGCCGGTGGTCTCGGTGATCACCGCGCTCGCGGGCGCGCAGCTGACGCCGGTCGCGGACCCGGCCGCGGTGCTGGCGAACGCGCGGGCCACCTCGGCCGTCCCCGGCCTGGACGCCGCGCTGGACAGCCGGGGCGTGCCGAAGGTGGCCGACGTCGCCGCGTTCCGCCGTCAGCTGGGCACCGTTTCGGCCCGCGACTACGTGCTCTTCGACCTCGGGGCCACCCGCACGGCCGCCGCGATCGCGAACTCCGCCGTGCTGAGCCCGCTGTTCACCACGGCCGCCGCGGCCGGCGCCAGCAGCGTCGTCGCGCTGGTCACCGGCAGCGGGACGCTCGCGCTCCTGTTCGGCGTCGCGGGCCTGCCGCTGGCGGGCAGCAACCTGGCCGGCGAGCACACGCTGATCCACCGCTGGCAGGTGCGCGGGCTCGGACGGCAGCACGCCACCCTCTCGTCGCGGCGGGGATCGGTCGTCACGATCCCGGTCGTCAACGACGGAATCAGCGTCGTGTCCTGCGTGCTGGGGCAGCGATCCGGGGCGAACAACCCCTACACCTGGCGGCCGGCGCTGCCCGGCGGCGCGCTGCTTTCCCTGCGCCAGTACGAACACCTGCTCAACATCGTCGAACTGGTGACGCCCGCCGGGGTGCGGGCGGACACGTTCGAAATCCGGCGGCGGCACGTCGACGTGGACGGCTCCGGCCACGCCACCGGCCTCTCGATCGCCGCCGCCCGGGCCTACCGGCACTACCGCCTGGCGCCTTCGGCCCGGGCAGGACAAGGAGAAAGCTCATGAGCGACGAGGAACAGCTCGTCTACGGCGTCCCGGCGCACACGATCGTCGACGCCCTGCGCGGCGCGGGCGTCGCGGAGGACGACGTCATCGCGGTGCTGGGCCGCGCCATCGCCCGGCAGTCCGGGCCGGGCCTGACGACGACGGTGACGCCGCCGTTCGTCTTCCAGACCAACGTCCCCCAGCAGGCGCCCCAGTGCGAGCTGCACTTCGAGCCCACGTTCACCCACCCCGACTTCGTCGACGGCGTGACCGTGGTGCAGGCCGGGGAGACCCCGACCGAGCTCGGCTTCAACCACCGGTTCCACGCGATCGAAGCCGACCTGGCCGCGGTCGCCGACGCCCTGCGCACGGTCAGCAACTGCATGAAGGAGCTGCGGCTGGAGCTGTTCGGGGTGGTCCAGGAGCTGCAGGTGAAGATCACCGCGATCGACCACCGGATCGACCCGCTCAAGGACAAGGCGGAGACCAAGGAGACGAAGGAAAAGGAGAAGGAGAAGGACGACAAGGAGAGCAAGGAGAAGGAAGGCAAGGACGGCAAGGAGAAAGAGGGCAAGGAGAGCAAGGACAAGGAGGACAAGGAGCGCGGCAAGGACGGGCGCAAGGAGTTCGTCGACCTCGCCGGGACCGCCGCGCCGGGGTCCCCGCCGCCCGCGTCCGACCAGCCCGAAGGCGACGAGCGGACGTTCATCTCGCTGGCGGACCGCCCCGAGGTGGGCCGGGACGCGCTGGCCGGCGAGGACGGTTGAGATGCTCCTGATCCTCGCGCACGCCCACGACCACGCCGCCCGGGCGCTGGCCGTCCGGTGGGGCAGCGACGCGCTCCTGCTCACCACCGGCGCGCTCGACGAGGTCCGGTGGCGGCTGGAGGTCGACCGCGACGGCCGGGCCCGCACCGGGCTGGCGACCGCCGGCGGGACGGAGATCCCGGTGACCGGCGTGGTCAACCGGCTGAGCGTGCTCACCGGCGCGGACCTGCCCGCGGTGCACTCGGAGGACCGGGCCTACGCCGGCGCCGAGCTGACCGCGTTCCTGCTGGCCTGGCTCGACGCCTGCCCGGCCCCGGTGCTGAACCCGCCCGACCCCCGCAGCCTCAACGGACCACCGTGGTTCCCGGAGCAGTGGGCCGCGGAGGCGCTGGCGGCCGGCCTGCGGGCCGAGGCCCCGGGCCGCCGGCTCGGCCTCGGTCTCCCTCCGCTGGCGGCGGTCCCGGCCTGGGGCGGGGCGGTCCGCGCGCACGTGGTCGGCGAGGTGTGCGTCGGTGACGTGCATCCCGAGGTGGGCGAGGGCCTGTGCGAGCTCGGCCGCAGGACCCGGACCCCCCTGCTCGCGGCGACGGTGTCCGGCCACGGGCCGCGCGCCCGGGTGCGGGACATCTCGGCGTGGCCGGACCTGTCCGTTCCCGAGGTGGCGGACGCGGTCCTGGCCGCGCTGCGCGGGGACGTGGAGGCGGGATGACGATTCTGGTGGCGGCCGGGCCGATGGCCGCGGAGGTGACCCGATGACGATCCTCCTCTGGGGCCTGCTCGCGGACGACCCGATGGCCGCCGTACTCGCCCGGCTGCGGCAGCTGGATGCTCCCGTCCGCTTCCTCGACCAGCGCCGTGTGCTCGACACGACCGTGCGGATCTCCGCCGGCCGGACCCGGGTGACCGTCGCCGGGGCGGAGTTCGACCTCGATGCCGTGCGGGCGGCCTACGTGCGCCCGCACGACAGCACCCGGCTGCCCGCCGTGCGGGTGCTGCCGCCGTCGTCCGCGCAGTGGCGGCACGCCGCCGAACTGGACCAGGTGCTGAACGCCTGGACCGACCGCACGCCCGCCTACGTCCTGAACCGGCCGGAAGCCGGCGCGAGCAACGGGTCCAAGCCGTACCAGCTGCGGCTCGTCGCGGCCGCGGGGTTCCGCGTGCCGCCGACCCTGGTGACGAACGACCCGGCGCGGGCCGAGGCGTTCCTGGCCGAGCACGGCGACGTCATCGTCAAGTCCACCAGCGGGATCCGCAGCCGGGTGCGCCGCGTCGGGGCGGCCGACCGCGCCCGGCTGGCGGCCGTGACCACCTGCCCGACCCAGTTCCAGCGGTACGTGCCGGGCACCGACGTGCGCGTGCACGTCGTGGGCACCGAGGTGTTCGCCGCCGAGGTGGACAGCGAAGCCGACGACTACCGCTACGCCCGCTCGCAGGGGTACCGCGCGCCGGTGCTGACCGGCGTCGACCTGCCCGCGTGCGTCGCGGACCGCTGCCGGGACCTGGCGAAACGGCTCGGGCTGCCGGTGGCCGGGGCCGACCTGCGGCGCACCCCGGACGGCGAGTGGTACTGCTTCGAGGTCAACCCGTCGCCCGGGTTCACCTACTACGAATCGAGAACCGGCCAGCCGATCGCGGCGGCCATCGCCGGGCTGCTCGCCGCGGCGGCGTTGTGCAAGGAGCGTTCCGCATGACCACAGTGGACACCGGCGTCCGGCCGGCCGGGGAGATCGCCTTCGGCCGCGCCCGCGCCTTCACCGCCGACCTGTTCACCCCGGCGGAGGTGGCGGCGGTGCTCGCCGCCGTCGATTCGGTGCCGGCCGCGCTGCGGCGGGGGGACACCCCGGGCCTGAGCACGATCGGCGAGGCATTCTACCGCAACCGCGAGCGCCCCGGCCACTACACGGCGTGCGCCCGCGCGGAGAACCGCCTGCTGTACCGGCACTTCCGGCTCGTCCACGAGCGGGTGGCGGCGTTCTTCGAGCGGCGGTACGGGCTGCCGGTGGTGTACGCCGAGGACCTCGCCGTCCCCGGCTTCCACCTGTTCGAGTTCCCGGCGCCCGGCGAGTACTCCGGCGGCGGCTGGCACGTCGACGCCCTCGAGACGCAGGTGCCGTCCCTCCTCGCGCGCCGGGCCGCGATCACCGCGGTGGTCAACTTCACGGTGCCGTTCGCCCTGCCGGACGGGGGAAGCGGCCTGGACCTGGAGGCCGACGTCCCCGGGGCCCCGCCCGGTCGCCGGGGCGGCGGCGAGCCGGTCACCGTGCCCTACCGCACCGGCACGATGGTGTTCACCGAAACCGAGCTGTGGCACCGGATTTCCGGCTCCCGGTGCCGGAACGCCGGCCAGCGCCGGGTGACCTACCAGGGCCACGGCGTGCGCCTCGACGGCCGCTGGCTCCTCTTCTGGTGACCCGTGACAGGAAGGCGTTTCCCATGAACCGGATCCGACGGCGGCCCCGGCCGGTGACCGGGCGGCCCGGACGGCCGCCCCGGTCCCGGCGACGTGTTCCGCGCCCGGTGCGGAGGAAAGCCTGATGGCCAGGGGAACCGACGTCCATCCCTTCTACC
This sequence comes from Amycolatopsis sp. NPDC004625, assembly GCF_040609695.1. Taxonomy (NCBI): domain Bacteria; kingdom Bacillati; phylum Actinomycetota; class Actinomycetes; order Pseudonocardiales; family Pseudonocardiaceae; genus Amycolatopsis; species Amycolatopsis sp. NPDC004625. Next base: position 111,573 of record NZ_JBEXKX010000021.1, on the reverse strand, counting down.
AGCGCGGCCTGCGCTGGGACCAGGTCTCCGACATCGCGTTCGCCTGGGTCAAGGTGTCCGACGGCGGGGAGCCCTACCGGCACGCCGAGGGCGGCCTGGTCTACCGCCCGGACACCCATGTGGCGGGCGCGAAGGCCCGGGGCATCCCCGTCGGCGGCTACCACTACGCGCAGCCGGCCCCCGGCCCGGAAGCGCAGGCGGACGTCCTGGCCGGCGAGGTCCGGCGGCTCGGTGCGACCGGGGTCGTGCCGCTGCTGGACCTCGAAGCGCCGTTCCGGCCGGACGCGGTGGCGGCGGAGTTCGCCACGGCGTTCTGCCGGCGGATCGCCGCGGTGGGCTTGCGCCCGGCGGTCTACCTGAGCGCGTCGTTCGCGGCGGCGTTGCGGCCGGACCGGTGGGACGTGCCGGGGCTGGTGATCGTGGTCGCCCGCTACGGCGCCCGCCCGGAAGCACCGGGACCGGGCCGCTACCCGGGCCGCTACGACGTCCACCAGTACACCAGCGGCGGCACCCTCCCGGGCTCGGCGGGTGCGGTCGACTTCGACGAGTCCTACACCGCGAACCACCTCGACCCGGAGGCACCCATGCCCTTCTCCAGCGACGACTTCGCCCACCTGATGTGGGGCAACGTCTTCGACGTCAACGGCAACCGCAACTACGCCGCGTTCATCAAGGACATGGACGCGAAGCTCACGGCCCTCGGCGCCTCGCTGGACGCGGTCACGAAGCTGATCACGGACAGCCCGGAGCACCCGGTCGACGCCCAGAAGCTCGCCGACGCCCTGGAGGGCAAACTGGTCGCCGACCTGGTCCCGGCGGTGACCCAGGCGGTCGCCACGGCGGCGGGCGGGGACATCGCGGACGAGGTGCGGAAGATGCTCGTCGAGCGCCTCGGCACGTCGGCCTGAGGAGGTGTCGCCGCCCGGACGTCCACGCTCGCCGTCCGGGGCAACGGCCCGCCGGCGTGGAGGTGATCACCACCGGCGGGGCCGGACGAGTGGGCGGTTCCGCCCTCTCGGCGCGGCCGTGACCGCTCCTAAAGTCACTGGCGACCGAAGGAAAGGGGGTGCCATGGACGGGTTGATGCAGCCACGGCCGCTCACCATCGCCCACATCCTGGAGCGCGCCGAGCGGCTCTACGCGCACAAGGAAGTCGTCACGGCGGGGGAGGGCCGGCTGACCTACGCCGAGGTGGCCGGCCACACCCGGCGTCTCGCCACCGCGCTGGACGTCCTCGGCGTCCCGCCCGGCGCCCGGGTGGCGACCTTCGCGAGCAACCACCGGCGGCACCTGGAGCTCTACCTGGCGGTCCCGGCCACCAAGCGGGTGCTGCACTCGATCAACATCCGCCTCCCGGCCGAGCACCTCGAATACATCGTCGGCCACGCCGAGGACGACGTCGTGTTCGTCGACCGCGGGCTGCTGCCCCGCATCTGGCCCAGCGCCGCGCGGCTGCCGGGCGTGCGGCACTGGGTGGTGCTGCCCGACGACACCGACGTCCCGATCCCGGCGGACCCGCGTGTTCTGCACTACGACGACCTGGTCTCCGCCGCCGCGCCCTTCACGGGTTCGTTCGAGGACACGTTCACGCTCGCGGACGAGCACCTCGCGTCCGGGCTGTGCTACACGTCCGGGACGACCGGCCGGCCCAAGGGCGTGCTCTACAGCCACCGGTCGACGGTCCTGCACGGCCTGGGCACCCTGGCCGCGGGCCTGATCGGGCTCTGTGAGAGCGACGTCGTGCTGCCGATCGTGCCCATGTTCCACGCCAACGCCTGGGGCCTGCCCTACGGTGCGATGCTGGCCGGCGCGGCCCTGGTGCTGCCCGGGCCGTCCGCGGACCCGGGCCACCTGCTGCGGCTGATGGCGGCCGAGCGGGTCACGGTCGCCGGGGCCGTCCCGACGGTCTGGACCGGCCTGGCGCCGGGGCTGCGGGACCACGATCTGAGCGCCACGCGGTTCCTGCTCGGCGGCGGTTCGGCCGTCTCGCCGGCCCTGTCGGAGACCTACCGCGCCGCGATCGGCGTGCCCCTCACGCACTCCTGGGGCATGACGGAGATCAGCCCGGTCGGCGCCATCGGCGGCACCCGCACCCAGCACCGGGACATCACCGAGGCGGACCGGGTGGCCGTGCGGGCCGCACAGGGCCAGCCGCTGCCGCTGGTGAACGTGCGGATCGCCGACGTCGAGACCGGCCGGGAGCTGCCACGCGACGGTGACGCCGTCGGCGAGCTGCAGGTGGCGGGCCCGTGGGTGGCGGGTGGCTACTACCGGGTGGAGGCCGGCGGCAGCTTCACCGCCGACGGCTGGCTGCGCACCGGCGACCTGGCCACCATCGACGCCGACGGCTACCTGCGGCTGGTCGACCGGATGAAGGACCTGATCAAGTCCGGCGGCGAGTGGATCTCTTCGGTCGAGCTGGAAAGCGCCCTCACCTCGCACCCCGACGTCGTCGAAGCGGCGGTGATCGCGCGGCCGGACCCGCGGTGGATGGAACGTCCGGTGGCCTACGTCGTCCTGCGCGAAGGCAGCGCGACGACGGCCGGCGAGCTGCTGGCGCACCTCACGCCGATGGTCGCGAAGTGGTGGCTGCCCGACGAAGTCGTCCTCGTCCCGAGCCTGCCGAAGACGGGCACCGGCAAGATTTCGAAGGCCGCTCTGCGCGAGTCGGCCGAAGCCTCAGGACGTGACCGCGCGGAGCTGGTGCAGCCGGAGGCCAAGCTGTAGTCCGAGGTCGTTCTCGTGCCGCCACCCGGGACCGATCACGGTACCGGCCCGGTCCAGCCGCTTGAGCAGCGTGTTGACGTGCAGGTGCAGCGCGCGGGCCGTCGCGGCGACGTTGGCGCGGTGGAGGTAGTACGCGCCGAGCGTGCCGACCAGGTCGGTGCCGCGCCGCTCGTCGTGTTCGAGGAGGGCGCCGATCGAGCCGGCCAGGAACCGGTCGAGCTCGCCGGCCCGCTCGGGGTCGAAAACCAGGGCGTACAAGGCATATTCGCCGGTGGTGGCGCCCAGGTCGGTGTGCCCGAGCGCGCGCAGCACGGCGCTGCAGCGGCCGGCCAGGGCGTGGGCCCGGGCCCAGTCGTGGTCGGCCGCCCGCTCCCCGACCACGAGGACCGGCCCGCCCACGGACCGCTTCAGTCCGATGTGGACATCCGCCGTGGTGCGGTCGGCGTCGGCGCCGGGCAGGATCATCGTGGCCCGGCCCAGGTGTTCGCCGGCCAGTCCATTGTGGTCGCGCGCGAGGGCGTAGAGGTGCCGGGCCAGGCCGGCCGGCGGCACCGCGGGGGAGTCCGCGACCAGCACCAGGTCCAGGCGGTCGACGTCGATGTCGCGGGCCCGGGTGCGGGCGCGCTGGGCCGGCCCGATCGTGGGGCCGCCGAGCATCAGCTCGGTCAGCAGCTCGCCGCTGACCCGCTCGCCGGCCTCGGCCACGGCCCGTTCCTTGAGGATGAGCAGCCCCAGGATGTGGGTGGCGCGCTCGAGGGTCCGCAGGTCCGTGTCGTCCGGCGGGTCGTGGCGGCCGGCGGTCCAGACCAGCGCGCCGAGGTAGCTGTCGCCGGCCTGGATCGCGGCCACGCTGCGGGTGGTGCCGTCCGCGGCCGCCGACACCGCGCAGCGGCCCGAGCGCCGGGCGTCCTCGACGGCACCGGCCAGGTCGTGCCCGTCCGCCGGGCCGAGGAGCGTGACGTTCCCGCCCAGCTGGTCGGCCAGGTGCTGGGCGACGTCGCCGGGTGTCCCGCCGCCCAGCACGACCCCGGTCAGGGCTTCGTGGATCGCCTGCGCCCGCTCGATCTTCCGGTAGGCGACCCGCAGCTCCCGCAGCGCGTTCCGGCTCTCCTCGTACAGCCGGGCGTTGTCGAGCGCGACCGCGGCGTGGTCGGCGAAAGCGTTCAGCAGCGCGATTTCCTCGGCCTGGAAGGACCGCTCGGACCGGTCCGCGGCGAACAGCGCACCGACCGCCTCGCCGCGGATCACCAGCGGCACCCCCAGCAGCGCCACCAGTTCTTCGGTGACGACCAGGCGGTCGAAGTCGGCGTCGTGCTCGATGCGCGTCGAGGTGGCGTAGTCGCGCACCCAGTGCGGGCTCTTCGACGCCAGCACCTTGCCGCCGAGCCCGATCGTGGCCGGGATGGTCGCGGCGAGGAACTCGGCGGAGATCGTCCCGTCCGACGCGCGGGCCGAGAGCCTTCCGTCCGGGCCGACCAGCGACAGGTAGGTGAAGTCGGTGCCGATGAGGTCGTGGGCGTGGTGGACGATCGACTGCAGGACCTCGTCGAGCTCGCCCAGGGCGGTGAGGGACTTGACGGTCGCGTACAACGACGCCAGTTCACGCTGCCGTCGTCCGGGCGAGCCACTGGTCACGGGCACCGTCCTCCGGGGCCTCGGGTGGGCGAAGGACCCACCGCCGGGTGTGGAGGAGTGGGTGGTCCACACCTCCGGAGGCAGCGTAACCGCGCCCTACCATGACCGCCATCACCTGCCGGCGCTCATCGACGAAGGCGGCACCCATGGCCATCCCGCTCACCCAACCCGACGGGCAGTCCGGCACCGCGGTGTCCGCGACCGGGCGCCGGGCCTTCCGCAAACTGCTGGCGGCCGGGCTCGTCGGCAGCTCGATAGAGTGGTACGACTTCTTCCTCTACGGCACCGCGGCCGCGCTGGTGTTCCCGAAGGTGTTCTTCCCGCACGCGACGGCGCTGACCGGGACGCTGCTGGCCTTCAGCACGTTCTGGGCCGGGTTCGTGGCGCGGCCGGTCGGCGGGGTGCTCGCCGGGCACCTCGGCGACCGGTACGGCCGCAAGCCGGTCGTCGTCGCGTGCCTCGCGCTGATGGGCGCGGCCACCTTCCTCATCGGCTGCCTGCCCGGCGCGGCGAGCGTCGGCGCGCTGGCCCCGATCCTGCTGGTCGTCCTGCGGTTCGTCCAAGGGCTCGCGGCCGGCGGGCAGTGGGGCGGGATCGTGTTGCTGCTGACCGAATCCGCCGGTCCCAAGCGGCGCGGGTTCGCCGGGACCTTCGGCCAGACCAGCGTGCCGGTGGCCGTGGTCCTGTCCAACCTGATCTTCGTCGCCGCGAGCGCCCTGATGCCGGACGCCGCCTTCCTGAGCTGGGGCTGGCGGATCCCGTTCCTGCTCAGCGTCGTGATGTTCGGCGTGGTGCTCTACATCCAGGCCAAAGTGGAGGACACGCCGGAATTCCGCGCCCTGCAACGGGAGACGGCGAAGCCGGTGGTCCGGGCGCCGCTGGCCGAGGTCGTCCGCCGCCGGTGGGGCACCATCCTGCTCGGCTGCGGGCTGCTGTCGGCCACCAACAGCCTGTTCTACGTCAGCATTTCCGGCCTGCTGAGCTACGGCACCGGTTCCCTGGGGCTCAAGCGCAACGCGCTGCTGGCCGTCGTGCTGCTCAGCTCCGCGGCGATGCTCGCGACGATCCCGTGGGCCGGGCACCTTTCGGACAAGGTGGGCCGCCGGCCGCTGATCCTGGTCGGCGGCCTGGGCGTGGCCGCCTGGGCCTTCCCGTACTTCGGGCTCGTGAACACCGCGTCGCTGCCGCTGATCTTCGTCGCCGTGACGGTCGGTTTCGTGTTCCAGTGCCTCACCTACGGCCCGATCGCGAGTTTCCTCGGCGAGCTCTTCGCCCCCCACGTCCGCTACTCGGGTGCGTCCCTGGCCTACCAGCTGTCGGCGATCATCGTCAGCGGCGGCACGCCGTTCCTGATGACCGCGCTCATCGCGGAGACCGGCAGCACCTGGCCGGTCGCCCTCTACATCACGGCGATGGGGCTGATCACCTTCGCCAGCGCGTGGTTCCTGCCCGAGACGAACCCGGCCGAGGTCCGCGCCGATCCGCACGCCGTCCCGGGCGCGCACCTCCACTGAGAAGGAGCCGCAATGAGCACGCGCAAGTTCCTCGTGTCGGCGGCCGTGGTGCTGGCGGCGAGCGCCCCGGCCCCCACCGCTGCCGCGGCTCCGGTGGCGCCGGACTGCACCGGGCTCGCCGGGGTGCGGATTCCGGCGTCGGTCATGAGCCTGCCGACGCGCGGCGGGCGTGTCACCGCGGCCGCGGTCGTGACCGGTCCCGTGGCGTACTGCCGGGTCGACGCGGACCTCTACCCCGTCGACCCGGCCGCACCGGCCATCAAACTGCGCGTCGCGCTGCCCGCCGCGTGGAACCACAAGGCGCTGATGTTCGGCGGCGGCGGGTACGACGGCACGATCCCCGACGTGGCGGCGAACGTGCCGTTCGGCCCCGCCGACCGGCCGGCGCCGCTGGCCCGCGGGTACGCGACCTTCGCGAGCGACTCGGGGCACCAGCAGAACCCGGCGTCCCCGCCGTCGCTGGACGGTTCGTTCGGCCTGAACGACGAGGCTCTGCTGAACTTCGCCGCCGGTGACGCCCTCAAGAAGACCCGGGACGCCGGCCTGTTCCTCATCCGGCGCGCCTACTTCGCGACGCCCAGCGAGGTGTTCTTCGCGGGCGGGTCGACCGGCGGCCGCGAGGCCCTCGTCGTCGCCCAGCGGTGGCCGGGCGCGTTCGACGGCGTGATCTCCGCCTACCCGGCGTGGAACAACCTCGCCGAGGTCCTGGACCTGGGCTACCTCACGCAGGTCCTCTCGCGCCCGGGCGCTTTTCCCGGGCCCGCGAAGCAGACTCTGCTCTACGACAGCGTCATCAACGCCTGCGACGGCTTGGACGGCGTGACCGACAAGGTCGTCTCGAACCCGGGCGGCTGCCACTTCGACCCGCGTGTGCTCCGCTGCCCGGGCGGGGCCGACACCGGCCCGGCGTGCCTGTCCGACGCCCAGCTCGGGGCGGTGCGCGCGATGTCGTCGCCGTTCCGGTGGCCCTACCGGATCGCCAGCGGGGAAACCGCTTACCCGGGCTTCCCGTTCCTCTCGGGCGCGGACCCGCGGACACCGTTCCTCGGCTTCGGCACCACGGCCCCGGCCGACCCGATGCCGGTGACCAGCGGGTACGGGATGCAGTACTGGGACCAGTGGGTCAAGTACTTCCTGACCCGGGATCCGGGGTACGGCGGACTGGCCGTCGATCCCCGCCACCCCGGTAAATGGCTCGGCCGGATCAGCGCCCTGTCGGCGATCGAGGACCGGAACGACGCGGACCTGCGCCCCTTCGCCCGCGCCGGCGGCAAGCTCATCCTGTTCCACGGCGCCGCGGACGAACTCGTCTCGCCGTACTCGACGAGCGATTACTACGAGCGGGTGCGTGCGGTGGCGGGTCCGGGGGTGACTCGCGGGTTCCTGCGTTACTACGTGGTCCCCGGGGCCAACCACGCGAACTTCGGGACACCGGCGTTCGCGGCGGGCTGGGATTCGCTGACGGCCCTCGAGCGGTGGGTGGAGCAGGGCCGGGCGCCGGCGGACCAGGTCGTCACCGACCTGGCCCACCCGCGCACACGGCCCCTCTGCGAGTACCCGGCGTGGCCGCGGTACCGGGCCGGTGACCCGGACCGCGCCACGAGCTTCACCTGCACCCGGTGAGGCTCACCCGATGGCCAGGCTGAAGATGTGCATGGCCGCCGTGCCCATGTTCGCGCCGTCGCTGACGTCCGGCAGGGTCACGTACTGCACGGTCTTGCCCGGCTGCAGCGGGATCGGGGCGTAGTACAGGCTCACCGGCTGGTTCAGCCGCCCGCTGCTGTTGTTGAGGTAGGGCAGCGTGGTGAGGATGTCGCCGCCGGTGGCCGCGTTGGCCCACCAGTCGGCGAAGCTGACTGAATGGGACTCCGTGGTGCCGTCGGTGTACGTCACCGTCGCGGTGCCGCTCGGGCTGCCGTAGTCGCCCGCGCCGATCAGGCCGAGGGTGTGGCCGGAACCGGAGAGCGCGATCGTCTGCCCGCCGGCCACCCCGCCGGCCACGACGTTGTCCTGGCCGCCCGGCGGGGCGTCCGGCCAGGTGAACGTCAGGCCGTCGTGGGTGAACGTGGCTCCCGGCGTGAGGCCGGGCGTCGCCGCGGCGAGCGCCTGCGCGGAGAAGCTGGCGTTGCCGCCGTCGAAGTTGCCCGCGCCGGGGGTGGCGTCGTCGCTGACGCCCACGTTGTTGAAGGCCGCCGCCAGCGACGGGTACGGCGGGTGCGGCAGCAGCACGGTCGTCGCGTCGACGGACGTGCCCGGCCCGTTGGCGGAGGTGAACGTGGCCTGCGCCGACACGGCGAACTTGCCGGGCTGCGCCGAGGCCGGCACGCCGACCTCCCACGTGGTGCTGACGGTCTGCCCGGCGGGCACGACGGCGAAGGTGGCCGGCGAAGTGGCCTTCGCGGTCCAGCCGGCGGGCACGTCGAGCGTCATGGTCACGTCCCGCAGCGGCCGCGCGCCCGCCGGGTTCGGCAGCGTGGTCGTCACGGGGTAGGTCGTGCCCGCCTTGACCTGGGCGGGCGCGGCGAGCGTGAACGGCTGCTTGACGACCACCGGCGTGGTGCCGGTGACCCCGTCGACCGTGACGGTGATGGTCGCGACGCCGGGCGCCACCATGGTCACCTGTCCGGTCCGGCTGACCTGGGCCACGCGCGGATCGCTGCTGCGGTAGCCGATCCGGGCGTGCGTCAGGTCGGTGAACGACTGGTCGTCGCGCACCGCCTCGACGACGTGGTCGGCCGGCACGTGCTGGGCCGCCTGGGCGGTGTCGTCGGCGATCCACGGGTTCCGGCCGGTCAGGTCGAGGCGCGCACCCGGCGCGAAGACGACCTGGCCGGGCTGCACGGTCACGGACTGCGTCTTCGGCGTGACGGCTCCGCTGACGGTCACCGCCGCGCTCCCGGAAAGGTGATCGGCGTCGGCGCCCACCCCGAACCGGTAGGCACCGTCGTACACGACCTGGCGGTGCTTGCCCTCGTCCCACGACGCCAGGTCCCTGATCCGGACCGGGATGGTCAGGTGCTGGGTCTGGCCGGGGGAGAGCACGCCCGTCTTCCGGAACCCGGCCAGGCGCCGGCGCGGCAGTTCCACGCCCGGGACGTCGAACGCCGTGGCGGCGTAGAGCTGGGCGACCGTGGCGCCGGGCGTGCTGCCGGTGTTGGTCACGTCGACGTGCACGGTGACCTGGCCGTCCGCGGTGACGTGCCGGGTGTCGGCGTGCACGCGCGAGTAGGCGAACTGCGTGTAGGAAAGGCCGTAGCCGAAGGGGTACGCCGGGGTGCCGGTGAAGTACTGGTAGGTGCGCCCGAGCCCGCCGGTCTGCGACGGCGTGAGGCCGTAGTTCTTCACGGCGGGCAGCTGCGTGTCGTCGGCGTACCAGGTGAAGTTCAGGTGCCCGCTGGGGTTCTGCCTGCCGAAGAGCACGTCGGCGAGCGCGGTGCCCTGGCTTTCCCCGTTGTAGGCGCTGAACACGACGGCCGGGACGCCGTCCTTGGCGTGGTCGAGGGAGACGGCGCCGCCCGCCTGCACGGCGAGCGCGGTGCGGGGGTTGCCGGCCGCCTTGGCCTGGTCGATCAAGGAGTTGTAGTTGCCCGGCATGGCGATGCTGGTGCGGTCCCGGCCTTCGGTGGCGGTGTTCGTGTCCGTGCCGGCGAACACCACGACGAGATCGGCGGTCTTCATCGCTTCGAGGGTCGGCGCCGCGCAGGCGGCCGCGGTGGTGGCGCCGGTGGACGTGCCGCAGGCGTCGAAGGTGACGGTGGCGGCGGGGTTGGCCGCCTTGAGCGCGGCCGTGATGCCCTGCACGGCGTTCACCTGCACGGCGGGTTCGCCGGAGTAGCCGCCGAGGGTCACCTTGCCGGCGAGGTCCCCGACGACGACCACGCTGCCGAGTTTCGCCGGATCGGCGGGCAGCAGCGGCTTCGCGGTGCCGGGCAGGGCGTCGTTCTTCAGCAGCACCAACGAGTTCGCGGCGACCTTCGCGGCCAGCGCGTGGTGCGCGGCGCTCTGGATCTGGTCCTTGGTGATCTTCGTGTAGGCCACGCGGTCCGGCGGGTCGAACTCGCCGGTCTGCATCCGCGTGGTGAAGACGTGCACCAGCGCGTTGTCCAGCACGCCTTCGGAGAGCACCCCGGCCTTGATGGCCTCCTCGACGTTGGCCACGGTGGCCTCGGACCCGGTGCAGTTGAGCTGGGTGCCGGCGCGCAGGGCGTACGCCTGCCCGCCGGCGGCGCCGGACACCTGCCGGCCGGTGGCGGTGTTCGTCCACTGCGTGGCGGCCCCGGCGGTGGTCGTGGTCCAGCCGGGCGGCGCCCAGTCGTGGCTGCCGGGGGCGTAGACGTCACCGACGGCGCCGCAGTCGGAGGTGGTGTAGCCGTCGAAGCCGTAGGTGCGCTGGGCGAGCGCGTTCGCGGTGTAGGTGTTCGCCGGGGCGGGCGTGCCGTTGACGGCGTTGTAGGAGGTCATCAGGCCGGACACGTGGGCGTCCTGGATGAGGGACCGGAACTGCGCGGTGTAGTAGTCGCGGATGTTGGCGTCGGTGGTGTCGGAGGAATCGGCGTGCCGGTCGTTTTCGACGTTGTTGAGCGCGTAGTGCTTGGCCGTGGCGGCGACCTTGAGGTAGGGCGTCAGCGGCCGCCCGGACGGGCTCTGCCCCTGGTAGCCGTTGACGAAGGCGCCGGCCATCTTCGCGACGAAGAAGGGGTCCTCGCCGAACCCCTCGTCGGTGCGGCCCCACCGCGGATCCCGGTCGAGGTTGACGGTGGGCGCCCAGTAGGTGAGCGAGCCGTACCCGTTCTTGTCGGGCCCGATGTTGTTCTGCGCGACGCCCCACAGCGACTTGTCGAGCATGCCGCGGGCCTCGTCGGAGATCGCGGTGGTCTCCTGGTAGAGCAGGTCGGGGTCCCAGGACATGGTGCTCGCGAGGTTGGTGGGGAAGCTGGTGGCGTGCACGCCGCCGGTGTCGGTGCCGTGGTCGGTGTTGGCCCCGAGCGTGTTGAGGCCGTGCTGGCCTTCGCTCCAGTAGGTGTACTGCTGCACGCCGAGCCGCGGAATGGCGGGCGCGCTGTTGGTGTGCAGCTGCAGCACTTTCTCGGGCAGGGTCATCCGCGAGACGAGATCGGCGGCCCGTTCGGCGAAGCTGTGGTGGGTGTCCCGGTAGACGGGAAGGTCTTCGCCGGAGCCGGCCGCGGCGGCGGCGGGGGCGGCGAGCGTGGCGGCGGCGATCGCCGCGGCGAGCGCGGTGGCGGTCAGCCGCCGGCCGGGGAGGAGCAGGGACATCGGATCTCCGTCACAGAAGGTCGATGGCACGTCAGCTGCGGCTTGGTCCGCTCGTCATCGTTAGCAGCCGCGCCGCGGGGGTGGCAAGGCGCGAGGGTGCCGGCCGTGGCCCGGATGCGGGTGCGAGGTGAAACTTTCAGCGCCGGCGCGGGTTCCGGCCGGGATCGCGCCGATCAGAAGCGCCAGACCAGCCAACGGCCGAGAAGCACGGTGAACTTCCGGAGGAACTCGAGGTGCGGCCCCTGGACGGCGCCGAGGATCACCACGACCGCCATCGCCAGGCGGCGCAAGCTGGCGAAGAGGTCCCCGGCGCCGCGGAAGACCGTCCCGGTGACGAAGCCGTAGTAGCCCCGGCGGTCACGGACGAGATCGGTGAGGCGCACGAGGGTCATGACAGATCCCGGACAGATCACCGCCGCCGGTACAGCGTGATCGCGTGGCCCACCTCGTCGACCTGGGTGCTCGTCGCGATCAGCGCCGCCAGTCTCCCGTCCGCCTTGGCGACCGCGGAATCCGACACCGCCAGCAGCCCGTGCACCTCCGACGCCGGGACCGCCAGGGGGTCCGCCGCGTCGATCCCGTAGTACGACGGCACTCCGCTGCCCTTGTAGACCAGCCACACCCGCTCGCCCGGATACGCCTCCCTCAGGCGCGCCCCCAGCCGGCCCAGGTCCTGTCCCCAGTCGACGTTCGAATCGTGCAGGCGCAGGTGCGTTGCCGCCGGGCCGCCGAACGCCTCGTTCGCGTACGGCAGGTAGTACGGGAACGTCCGCACCGAGCTCGCCGCCGTCACCAGGACCACCGCCGCCACCGCCACCTGCACCCGGCGCCGGCGCAGCTCGGCCACCGCGGCCGCCGCGATCGCCAGGAACATCGGGGCGAACACCACGTACCGGACGCCGAGGTCGCGGCTGCCCGTCATCGCCGCGGCCAGCAACGCGGCCGTGGGGAGGAGCACGTACCACGCCGCCGGGCGCAGGCGGGGAACCGCGAGCAGCACCACCGCTCCGGCCGCCCCCAGCACCAGCGCCCCCAACGGCGTCTTCACCAGCAGCGCCGCCGGGAGGTAGTACCACAGCGAGCCGGCGTGCTGCGTGCCGAACAGGAACGTCGTCCACACCTGGTCTTCGAAGCCGAACTGGATGCGCATCCCGGCCAGGTACGGCTCCGGCAGCGGCAGCCACGACGCGAGCGAACGCAGACCGGCGAGCGGCGGCAAGCCCGGTGGGCTCGTCCAGCGCAGCTGCGGGTCCACGACCAGGTAGGACGCCCACACGACCGCGATCGCCAGCAGGGCAACGGACACAGCCGCGCCGAGCCCGCGCAGCCACCTCGTCCACTGTGGACCGGCCAGCGCGTGCCGGACCGACAGCACCACCAGGACCAGAACGACGGGGATCGCGGCGAGGGCGCTCATCTTCGTGGCCACGGCCGCGCCCAGCGCGAGTCCCGTCAACGGCACGTACAGCGCGGGACGCCGCCGGGCCCGCCACGCCGACGTCACCAGAAACCCCGCCACCGGCACGTCCAGGGTGGCCAGCGACCCGTGCGCGATGACGTCGGGGGAAAGCGCGTACAGCGCCAGCGCGACCAGCCCGCCGGCGGGGCCGGTCAGGTCGCGGGCGAAGGCGAACACCACCAGCCCGAACAGCAGCGTCAGCACGATCACCGGCAGCCGGGCCAGCAGCAGCAGGCGGCCCGGGTCCCGGCCCGATTCGTAGAGCACGTGCCGGCCCAGCTGCGTCTGGTCGCCGGAAAAGCCGGGGTCGAGGTGGACGTCGGCGAAGGCGAGCCCGGTCGCGATGATCAGCTTGCCCAGGGGCGGGTGCTCGGGGTTGTACCGCAGGCTGTGCTGCTCCAGGTAGACGACCGCGGTGCCCGCGTAGACCGGCTCGTCGATGGTCGGTGACTGCTCCACGGCGGTGGTCAGCATCGCGATCGCCATTTCCGCGAGCAGCGCGAAGACGACGAGCGCGTACCACCGGCGCCGGCGTGCCTGCCGCGGCGGGGGCGCCGGCGTCCCGGCCGCGGGAGGCGGCCGGCTGATCACGAGGGACAACCCGCAGCGCCTCCTTCCGTCCTCGGGGGCGTCACCTCCATTAGACGCTCGGCCGGTGCGGTGGTTCAGCCGGTTGCCGATCCCCGTTCCCATGACACGGACCGCGCAAGCAAGTATCGTCCCACAGTGCGAGACAGTGGATTGATCACGCGCGAACTCCTTAAAGTCCTCGATCGTCACTCGATCGGCTGAACCTTGAAGGTGTTGTGTCCGTCCCCGCTCTGCCGCCCTCGGCGGCGCGTTCCCTGCCCGCCGCGGTGTGGTGCGCCGTCCGTTCCGGGCGGTGGACGTCCGTCTGCGCGGTGCTGGTCGTCGTCATCGTGCTGCTCGCCGCCGCGGCCGACCTGTTCGTGCTGGCCGAAGGGCAGAGCCTGACCCCGGACATCGGCACGCTCGGCCCGACCGGCCTGCCGGCCGGCCCGCTGGGCGGGCTGAGCGGCGCGCACTGGTTCGGCGTCGAGCCGCTGACCGGCGTCGACCTCTTCGCCCTGGTCGCCCACGGGGCCCGGACGTCGCTGCTGGTCGGGCTCGGGGCCACCGCGCTGGGCACCGTGCTCGGCGTCGTGGCCGGGGTCAGCGCCGGCTACCTCGGCGGCTGGTGGGACCGCGCGGTGACGTGGACCGCCGACGTCATCCTCGGCTTCCCGTACCTGATCTTCATGATCGCGCTCGGCGCGGTCCTGCCGGTGGACTTCCCGCGCCAGGTGACGCTGATCGTCGTGCTCGGGCTGTTCGGCTGGCCGCGGGTGGCCCGGATCGTTCGCGCCCAGACGCTCAGCCTGGCCAAGCGCGACTTCGTCGCCGCGGCCCGGGTGGTGGGCGCCGGGCCGTGGCACGTGTTCACGAAGGAGCTGCTGCCCAACCTGTGGGCGCCGGTCATCGTCGTCGCCAGCCTGACCGTCCCGTCGATGATCGGCAACGAGGCCGCGCTGTCGTTCCTCGGCGTCGGCGTCCTGCCGCCGACGCCGAGCTGGGGCCGGACCATCAGCACCGCCATCGACTTCTTCGAGACCGACCCGATGTACCTGGTCTTCCCCGGCCTGCTGCTGTTCGGCGTCACGCTGGCCTTCAACGTCGTCGGCGACGCGCTCCGCGACGCGCTCGACCCGCGCTCGGGAGGTGCGGCCTGATGCGCACCGCCCGCTTCGTGGCCACCCGGTTCGCCGGGATGCTGCTCGTGCTGTTCGTCGTCGCCTTCGTGACGTTCGTCGTGTTCTACGTCCTGCCCGCCGACCCCGCGCGGATGGCGTGCGGCCGCCCGTGCTCGCCGGAAGGCCTGCAGCTGGCGCGCGAGTTCATGGGCTACGACGTGCCCTGGTACGCGCAGTTCTTCGACTTCCTCGGCGGCATCCTCGGCGGCCGCACGTTCGGCACCGGCGCCGCGGCGATCCACTGCACCGCGCCGTGCTTCGGCTGGGACTTCCAGAACAACGTCGACGTGCTGAGCGAGATCGGCGGCCGGATCGAGGTCAGCTTCTCGGTGGCGCTCGGCGCGGCCGCGATCTGGATCGTCGCCGGCGTCGGGCTCGGCGTGCTGTCCGCGCTGCGCCGCGGCACCGCCGCCGACCGGATCACCATGGCCGCCGCGATGGCCGGCGTTTCCATGCCCGCCTACCTGGCCGGGATGATCGGCATCACGATCTTCGCGTTCGCGCTCGACGTCGTCCCGAAGAACGGGTACGTGCCGCTGACCGAGGACCCGGCGCAGTGGGCGTGGCACCTCGTGCTGCCGTGGTTCGTGCTGGCCTTCCTGCACGCCGCCATCTACGCCCGGCTGACCCGCGGCCAGATGCTGGAAACCCTCGGCGAGGACTACATCCGCACCGCGCGGGCGAAGGGGCTCACCGAGCGGAAGGTGGTCGGCCGGCACGCGCTGCGCAACGTCCTGCTGCCGGTGGTCACGGTGTTCGGCGTCGACCTCGGCGGGCTGCTGGCCGGGACGGTGATCACCGAGCGGATCTTCGGCATGGCCGGCGTCGGGCGGCTGCTCGTCGACGCCATCGCCTCGCTCAACCTGCCGGTGCTGCTGGGGGTCACGCTGTTCTCGGCCCTGCTGGTCACGGTCCTGAACTTCCTGGTCGATCTCTGCTACGGCGCGCTCGATCCGCGGGCGCGTCTCGTCTGAAGGGGACACGATGAAACGGGGACAGAAACTCGCCGTGGGGCTGACGGCCGCCGTCACGCTGCTGACGGCGTGCGGCGCCAACGACACACCGGCCGGGCCGGGCGGCACCGTCAAACCGGGCGGCGAGCTCCTCCTGCTCAACGACGCCCCCTCGATCACGTGGGACCCGG
This sequence comes from Amycolatopsis sp. NPDC004625, assembly GCF_040609695.1. Lineage (NCBI taxonomy): Bacteria > Bacillati > Actinomycetota > Actinomycetes > Pseudonocardiales > Pseudonocardiaceae > Amycolatopsis > Amycolatopsis sp. NPDC004625. Next base: position 96,069 of record NZ_JBEXKX010000021.1, on the reverse strand, counting down.
CGAAGAGCTCGAACCTGGTCGTCACCACGCTCGGGCTGATCCACCGGCGGCTGACGTCGTGGGACGTCGCGCCGGGCAAGGACACCACCATCGTGCCCGACCTGGCCACCGACACCGGGCGGCCGAGCGACGGCGGCAAGACGTGGACGTTCACCCTCAAGGACGGCCTGAAGTACGCCGACGGCACGCCGATCAGGAGCGAAGACGTCAAGTGGGGCCTCGAGCGCTCGTTCGCGCCCGCCTTCTCCGGCGGCCTGGCCTACCACAAGGACCTGCTTTCGCCGGGCCTGGCGTACAAGGGCCCGTTCGAGGGCAAGGAACTCGACACCATTCAGACGCCGGACGCGAAGACGATCGTCTTCCACCTCGCCCGCGCGTACGGCGACTTCAACTGGGTCGCCAGCACGCCGGCGTTCTCGCCGGTGCCGAAGGGCAAGGGCGCCGAGGCGAACTACGGTGACCACCCGGTCGCGTCCGGCCCGTACCAGCTGCAGAACTACCAGCGCGGCAAGTCGGCGAAGCTGGTGCGCAACCCGAACTGGAGCCGGGACGAGGACAAGACGCGCCTGGCCTACGCCGACACCGTCGACTTCGAGCTCGGCCAGGACACCAGCGTCATCTCCAAGCGGCTGATCGACGACACCGGCAAGGACCGCGCCGCCTTCGGCATGTCGTTCGCGTCACCGGCCGAGCTGGCCCAGATCCAGGGCAACGCGTCGGCCAAGTCCCGGCTGGTGACGTCCGAATCCGGGGCGCTGGCCTACCTTTCGCTGAACACCCAGCGCGGCAACCTCACGAACCCGAAGGTGCGCCAGGCGTTCCAGTACGCCGTCGACAAGGCCGCCTACCAGGTCGCCAGCGCGGGCAGCGCCCAGTTGGCCGGCGACGTCGCCACCACGCTGATCACGCCCGGCCTGCAGGGCCGCGAACAGTACGACCTGTACCCGGCGCCGCCGTCCGGCGACCCGGCCAAGGCCAAGCAGCTGCTCGCCGACGCGGGCTTCCCGAACGGCCTCGACGGGCTGGTCCTGGCCACCCACAACGAAAACGGCTACCCGGAGAAGGCCGCGGCGATCCAGGCCGCCTTGGCCAGGGCGAACATCAAGGTCACCATCAAGCCGCTCGACGACGACACCTACACGTCCGAAGTGGACACCAAGGGCCTGTCGGACTTCGACCTGACGCTCACTTCGTGGCAGCCGGACATCCCGTCGGCCAACGCGAACATCCAGCCGCTGTTCCAGTCCACCGAGATCGGCAACGGCGGGTACAACGAGTCCCGGTACAGCAACCCCGACGTCGACAAGCTGATCGGCGAAGCACAGGCCACCGTGGACCCGGCCGAGGCAGGCAAGAAGTGGGCGGCGCTCGACAGGAAGATCCTGGCCGACTCGCCGGTCGTGCCGCTGATCTACACGCGCAACTCGTTCCTGCACGGCTCGCAGGTGGGCGGCGTCCAGATCGGGCGCTTCCCGGCCTACGTCGACTACCGCAAGTTCGGGCTCGTCCAGTGACCGGTGCCGGGCTCCTGCGGCTGCACGACGTGAAGGTCTCGTTCGGGGACGTCGAGGCCGTCCGAGGGGTCGGCTACGAGGTCGGCGCGGGCGAGGTCGTCGCGGTGGTCGGGGAGTCCGGCTCCGGCAAGACGGTCACCGCGATGTCCCTGCTCGGCCTGCTCCCGCCCACGGCCCGCGTGACGGGCCGCGCGGAGCTGGCCGGGCGGGACCTCTACGCGATGCCGGCGGCCGAGCTGCGGGCGGTGCGCGGCGGCGAGGTCGGCATGGTGTTCCAGGAGCCGATGAACGCGCTGAACCCGGTGTTCACGGTCGGGGACCAGCTCGTCGAGGCCGTCCGCACGCACCGGCCACTCGCGGCGGCCGCGGCCCGGGACCGGGCGATCGAGCTGCTGGGCCTGGTCGGGCTGCCGGACCCGCGCGAGCGGTTCCGGTCCTACCCGCACGAGCTGTCGGGCGGGCAGCTGCAGCGCGTCGTCATCGCGATGGCGGTGGCGAACGAGCCGAAGCTGCTGATCGCCGACGAGCCGACCACCGCGCTGGACGTCACCGTGCAGGCGGAGATCCTCGAGCTGCTGCGCGACCTCCGCGCGCGGCTGGGGACGGCGATCCTGCTGATCACCCACGACATGGGCGTGGTCGCCGACCTCGCCGACCGGGTGGTGGTGATGCACGACGGGCGCGTCGTCGAGCAGGGGCCGGTGGGGCGGATCTTCGGGGCCCCGGCCGAGGAGTACACCCGGCAGCTGCTGGGTTCGGTCGTCTCGCTGAGCACCGCGGCGACCTCCGGGCTCGAACGCGCGGTGACGGCGGAGATTTCGGTGGGGCCCGGGCACGTCGCCGCGGCGGAGCACCCCGCGGCGGCGTCGGTCCCCGACGTGCCCGCCGAGGCGCCGCTGCTGCGCGTGACGGACCTGGCGGTCACCTACCGCGGCCGGTTCCGCGCGGTGGCGGTGCACGCCGCGGTGGGGGTGCACCTGCACGTGGAGCCGGGGGAGGTGCTCGGGCTGGTCGGGGAGTCGGGCTCGGGCAAGAGCACGGTGGCCCGGGCGGTCACCGGGCTGCTCGCGCCCACGGCGGGAACCGTGCACATCGGGGACGCGGACATCGCCCGCGCCCGCGGCCGGGCGGCGAAGGCCCTGCGGCGCCGGATCGGCGTGGTGTTCCAGGACCCGCTGTCGTCGTTGAACCCGCGCACGACGGTGGGGGAGAGCGTCGCCACGCCGCTGCGGCTGCACCGCGCGGGGTCCGAGTCCGAAGTGGACGGACGGGTGGCGGACCTGCTGGATTCGGTGCAGCTCTCGCCGTCCCTTGCGGGGCGCTACCCGCACGAGCTGTCGGGCGGGCAGCGCCAGCGCGCGTGCATCGCCCGCGCCCTGGCGCTGCGCCCGGACCTGCTGGTGGCCGACGAGCCGACGAGCGCGCTCGACGTGACGATCCAGGCCCGCATCCTGGACCTGCTGCGCGAGCTGCGGCACCAGTTCGGCTTCGCGTGCCTGTTCATCAGCCACGACCTGGCGGTGATCGAACAGCTGGCGGACCGGGTCGCGGTGATGCACCGGGGAAAGGTGGTCGAGCAGGGCCCGGCGAAGGAGGTGCTGACGGCCCCGGCCCACGCGTACACGCAGCGGCTGCTGTCGGCGGCCCCGGTCGCGGACCCGGAGGCCCAGCGCCGGCGCCGCGAAGCCTGGCGGCGGCTGCGCTGAGGCGGCTCCGGCGGCGTGCCGGGCGATTCGGGGCGGCCGGCGGCGAGTCGTCGAAAGAGGCGAAACGGCCGCGGAACGTCCGGGGGAGAGGCTCGCGCCCGGGTGCGCCGCCGCGCGCAGTCTCCGGGGCGGGGCCGGGTAACTTTCCTGCGTCGCAGGCCCTGCTCACGCGCCGATGCCTCCCCCTCCCTTCCGGCCGGGTCGTGACAGCGGCGAATGTTAGCGCTAACGTGCCCACCGCGTCCTCCTCTCAGCGACGAACGGAGAACCCGGTGAACCCCTCCTTCACCCGGCGGCGACTGCTGCAGGCCGTCGGTGCCACCGCCCTCGCCTCGGCCGCCGGACCCGTCCTCGGCGGCTCGCCCGCCCTGGCGGCCACCGATCCGGTCCGGTCGGAGACCGGGGTGGCCGCGTTCCCGTTCGACCTCGGCCAGGTGCGGCTGACCGCGAGCCGGTGGCTGGACAACCAGAACCGGACGCAGAACTACCTGCGGTTCGTCGACGCCGACCGGCTGCTGTACAACTTCCGGGCCAACCACCGGCTCTCCACCGGCGGTGCGGCCACCAATGGCGGCTGGGACGCCCCGAACTTTCCCTTCCGCAGCCACGTCCAGGGCCACTTCCTGACCGCGTGGGCGCAGCTGTGGGCGGTCACCGGGGACACCGCCTGCCGGGACAAGGCGACGTACGTGGTGGCCGAACTGGCCAAGTGCCAGGCCAACAACGGCGCGGCCGGGTTCGGCGCCGGGTACCTGTCCGGCTTCCCCGAATCGGACTTCACCGCCCTCGAAGCCGGGAACCTGTCGAACGGCAACGTGCCGTACTACTGCATCCACAAGACGATGGCCGGGCTGCTCGACGTCTGGCGCTACGCCGACAGCACGCAGGCCCGCGACGTGCTGCTGAACCTCGCCGGCTGGGTCGACCGCCGGACCGCGAAACTGAGCTACAGCCAGATGCAGTCCGTCCTCAACACCGAATTCGGCGGCATGAACGCGGTGCTGACCGACCTCTACCAGTACACCGGCGACGCGCGGTGGCTGACCGTCGCGCAGCGGTTCGACCACGCCGCCGTGTTCGACCCGCTGGCGGCGAACCGGGACCAGCTCAACGGCCTGCACGCCAACACCCAGGTCCCCAAGTGGATCGGCGCGGCCCGCGAGTACAAGGCCACCGGCACCACCCGCTACCGGGACATCGCCACCAACGCGTGGGCCATCACCGTCGGCGCGCACACCTACGCCATCGGCGGCAACAGCCAGGCCGAGCACTTCCGCGCCCCCAACGCCATCGCCGCCTACCTCAACCAGGACACGTGCGAAAGCTGCAACACCTACAACATGCTCAAGCTGACCCGGGAGCTGATCTCACTCTACCCGGACCGCGCCGACCTCGCCGAGTACTACGAGCGGGCGCTGCTCAACCAGATGATCGGCCAGCAGAATCCGGCCGACGGCCACGGGCACATCACCTACTTCAGCTCGCTCAACCCGGGCGGCCGCCGCGGCCTCGGCCCGGCGTGGGGCGGCGGTACGTGGAGCACCGACTACAACTCGTTCTGGTGCTGCCAGGGCAGCGGCCTGGAGACCCAGACGAAGCTGGCCGACTCGATCTACTTCCACACCGACACGACGCTGATCGTCAACCTGTTCCTGCCGTCGGTGCTCACCTGGACCCAGCGCGGCATCACCGTCACCCAGACGACGTCGTACCCGGCGAGCGACACGACGACGCTGACGGTCACCGGGACCGCGAGCGGCAGCTGGGCCATACGCATCCGCATCCCGAGCTGGGCCGCCGGAGCGACGATCAGCGTCAACGGCATCGCCCAGAACGTCACCGCCACGCCCGGCAGCTACGCCACCCTGACCCGGTCGTGGGTCTCCGGCGACGCGGTCACCGTGCGGCTGCCCATGAAGGCGATCCTGCGGCCCGCCAACGACAACGCGAACGTCGCCGCGGTCACCTACGGCCCGGTGGTCCTGGCCGGCAACTACGGCACCAGCACGCTGAGCGCGCTGCCGTCCCTTGACCCGGCGTCGATCACGCGGACCAGCAGCAGCTCGCTCGCCTTCAGCGCCAAGGCGAACGGCTCGACCGTCAACCTCGTCCCGTTCTACGACGCCCAGGGGTTCAACTACACGGTCTACTGGACCACCGGCGGGTCCGGCGCGGCGACGTCCCGGCTGGTCAACGTGGGCAGCGGGCTGCTGCTGGGGATCGAGAACATGTCCACCGCCGACGGCGGCCGCGCGCTGCAGTGGTCGGACAACGGGACGGCCGACCACAACTGGGAAATCGTCACCGACGGGACCGCCGTCCGCTTCCGCAACGCCAACAGCGGCAAGGTGCTCGGCGTGCGGGACATGTCGACCGCGGACGGCGCCCAGGTGCTGCAGTGGGCGGACAACGGCACGGCCGACCACCGGTGGACCGTCGTCGACCAGGGCGACGGAACCGCGAAGATCCGCAACGTCAACAGCGGCAAGCTGCTGACCGTCGAGAACAACTCGACCGCCGCGGGGGCCTACGCCATGCAGGGCCCCGACAGCGGCGCCGCCGCGACACGGTGGCGGATCGTGCGCAACTGACCGGGCCGCGGCCGGCCGGAGACGAGTCCCCGGCCGGCCGCGCCTTCACCCGGCGGTGGGCGCCGCTCGTCGTCAGCACCACGGCGGCGACGACGGCGACCGGATGTCTCCAGCTCGTGCAACCCTCCCGGCCGGATTCCTTCGCCGGGGACATCGCCGCGCCGGGGTGATCGGGTGCAGGTAATTTTCACGCTTTCGAAAGTTGGCCGAAACTTTTTGCGTGCCCGCGGAACGCCGTGCTGTGCTGGCCTTTCAGCCCGGAAGGAGACCACGGATGGCAGAAAGTTCCCCGGACCCGCGTCGGCGGCGGTGGTGGCGGTTGCCGGCCACCCGCGTGCTGGCGGGGGTGACCACCGTCGCCGCGACCGCGGCCGTGCTGGTGACGGCGCCCGGTGCGGACGCCGCCGCGAGCACGCTCGGGGCCGCGGCCGCCCAGTCGGGCCGCTACTTCGGCACCGCGATCGCCGCGGGCCGGCTCAGCAACTCGGCCTACACCACGATCGCGGCCCGCGAGTTCAACATGGTGACGCCCGAGAACGAGATGAAGCCGGACGCGACCGAGCCCAACCAGAACCAGTTCAACTTCTCGGCCGGCGACCAGGTCTACAACTGGGCGGTCAGCCACGGGTCCCGGGTCCGCGGGCACACGCTGGCCTGGCACGCGCAGCAACCCGGCTGGATGCAGAGCATGAGCGGCAGCAACCTGCGCAACGCCATGATCAACCACATCCAGAAGGTGATGGCCCACTACCAGGGCAAACTCGCCTACTGGGACGTGGTGAACGAGGCGTTCAACGAAGACGGCAGCCGCCGGTCGTCGAACCTGCAGAGCACCGGCAACGACTGGATCGAGGTCGCGTTCCGGACCGCGCGGGCGGCCGACCCGTCGGTCAAGCTCTGCTACAACGACTACAACATCGACAACTGGAGCTACGGCAAGACCCAGGGCGTCTACCGGATGATCCAGGACTTCAAGTCGCGCGGCGTGCCGATCGACTGCGTCGGCCTGCAGGCCCACTTCACCGGCGGCAGCTCGGTGCCGGGCAACTTCCAGCAGACGATCTCCAGCTTCGCGGCGCTCGGCGTCGACGTGGCGCTGACCGAGGTCGACGTCACGAACGCCAGCACCTCGCAGTACTCGGCGCTGACCCAGGCGTGCATGAACGTCGCGCGCTGCGTCGGCATCACCGTGTGGGGTGTGCGGGACAGCGACTCGTGGCGGTCGGGCGAGAGCCCGCTCCTGTTCGACGGCAACGGCAACAAGAAGGCCGCCTACACCTCGGTTCTCAACGCCCTCAACGCCGCCGGGCCCGGCCCGAGCACGACACCGACCACACCCACGACCCCCACGACCACCCCGACGGACACCACGACCCCGACGACCACGCCCACCACACCGGGTGGCGGCAGTTGCACGGCCACGCTCTCGGCCGGGCAGTCGTGGGGTGACCGGTACAACCTCAACGTCTCGGTCAGCGGGTCCTCGTCGTGGACGGTCACGATGAACGTGCCCAGCCCCGAACGGATCAGCGCCACCTGGAACGTCAACGCCACCTGGCCGAGCAGCCAGGTGCTGATCGCGACACCCAACGGCAACGGCAACAACTGGGGTGTCACCATCATGACCAACGGGAACTGGACCTGGCCCAGCGTCAGCTGCAGTTCTTCCTGACACCGCACGAGTTCGTGCAGGCCGCCTCGGAGTCCGCGAGGCGGCCTTCACGGCTTTTCGCGGTGGGCCATCAAAGCGAGCCGGCAACAGAGCTGGTGGCGGTCGTCCTCCAGGGACGCGCCGGTGAGCTGCTCCAGCTTGCGCAGCCGGTTGAGCACCGTGTTCCGGTGGCAGAACAGCAGTTCGCCGGCACGGGTGGGGGAGCGGCCCGCGCGGAACCACGCCCGCAGCGTCTCCAGCAGGACGTGCCGTTCTTCGTCCTCGAGCTCCAGCACCCGGCCCAGCGTCCGGGCCGCCAGCCGCTGGGCCAGCCGCGGGCTGGCGACGACCAGCGCCTCGGGCAGCCGGTCGTCGAGGACGGCGAGGCCCGGCACGTCCGGCGCCTGGGTGGACAGCGCGATTTCGGCCAGCTGGTAGGCGATGCCGATCTCGGCCAGGCCGTCGACCTCGCCGGAGAGGCCCGCGCGGTGGCGCAGGTGGGGCGCCAGCACGGCGGCCAGCCGGTCGGCGGTGACCCCGCCCAGCTCGACCAGCCACACCACCCGGTCCCGGTACGGCGCCACGACCACGCGCGCGCCCAGCGCGGCCAGTTCCGGCATCGGCGCCGGGTCTTCGGCGCCCAGGTCGCAGACCACCAGGACCACGACGTACCGGCCGTGCCCGGGCAGGCCGAGGTCGGCCTCGGCGTCGGCGGCCACGGCCGGGTCCGCACCGCGGCCCTCGACGAGCACCCGGACCAGCCGCTCCCGGCGCCGGTTCGCCCGCGTCTGCAGCTGGATCTCCCGCGACCGGTAGCCCTCGACCATCGCCGTCGAGACGCGGTCGGTCGCCTGCCAGAGCACCATCACGCTGTCGACGAACTCGGTCAGCTCGTCCGGTGACCGGCGGCGGGCCGCGGCCAGCAGCATCTCCCACAGCAGCTCGGTGCCGAGCCGGAACAGGTGCAGCACGGCTTCCAGGGGCACGCCCTGTTCGGCGCGGCGGCGGCCGGTGGCCAGCGGCGCCGCGATCCAGTCGGCCCGCGTGCCGGGCCCGTCGCGCATCAGCACCAGCGCGCTGCGGGCGTTGTCCATGAAGGACTGCCGCATGTCCGCGGGCGCCACCCAGTCGCCGTGCGCGTAGAACGTCGTCTCCTCGACCGCGCCCCGCTCGACCAGGCGGTCGGCGAACACGGGCAGCTCGGTGAGGACGACGGTGGCCACCTCGCGGATGACCCTCCTGGACGCGTGCGGATGCCCCGGCATCCGCCGACCCTAGCGCCGGCGGGCTGGGCGGAAGCCGCGAACCGGCTGTGCGCGGCGCACAACGGGCCCGGAACCGGCGCCACCCGTCAGCTGTCGGTCAGCGGCCGTTGCCAGCGTGCACGGCGTGGCCGACCGGGCCGCGCACCCGACCCGTGAGAGTGACCCGTGAGCCCGTCCGACGACATCGAGCACACCCTGGCCCAGCTGATCCGGAAGGTGTCCGGCACCGACCCGCTGGCGCTGTCCGCCGGGCGCCCGCTGACCGGGCTGTCGCTGCGCGAGGAACTGGACATCGACTCCCTCGCCATGGTCGAGCTGACCGACGAGATCGAAACCAGCTACGGCCTGACGATCCCCGAGGACGGCCTGCACCGGCTGCAGACCTTCGGCGACGTCGCCGACTACCTGCGTGCGGCGGCGTGAACAGCCTGCCGCGCACCGGCATCGAGGTCGTCGTCACCGGCGTCGGCGCGACCACCCCGCTGGGCGGCGACGTGCCGGCCACCTGGCGGGGGCTGCTCGACGGCCGCTCCGGCGCGTCGGCACTGGACACGGAGTGGACCCGCGACCACGGCTTCCCGGTGCGCATCGCCGCGCGGCTGGCGGCCGAGCCCGAGCTGGACTACGTCGAGCTCAAGCGGATGGACCGGGCCGAACAGCTGGCCGTCGTCCCGCCCGGCAGGCGTGCCGGGACGCGGACCTGGGCGAGGACACGGTGGAACCCGAGCGGTGCGGCGTGGTGATCGGCACCGGGATCGGGGGCGCGACGACGCTGGTCGCCCAGCACGACGCCCTGCGCGACCGGGGGCTGCGGGCGGTGTCGCCGCAGCTGATCCCGATGGTGATGCCCAACGGGCCGGCCGCGCTGGTCGGGCTCGCCCTGCGGGCCCGGGCCGGGGTGCACGCGCCGATGTCGGCCTGCGCGTCCGGGGCCGAAGCGATCGCCTGGGCCTGGCGGATGATCATGGCGGGCGAGGCCGACGTCGTGGCCGCGGGCGGCACCGACGCCTGCATCACCCCGGCCATCATGGCGGGCTTCACGCGGGCGCGGTCGATGAGCACCCGCAACGCGAGCCCGGAGACGGCCTCCCGCCCGTTCGACGCCGGCCGCGACGGCTTCGTGCTGGGGGAGGGGGCCGGCGTCGTCGTGCTGGAGCGCGCGGACTTCGCCGCGGCGCGCGGCGCGAAGGCGTACGGCCGGCTCGCCGGCGTGGGCATGAGCAACGACGCCCACCACATCACCGCCCCCGACCCGGACGGCGCCGGGCAGGCCACCGCCATCACCACCGCCCTGTGCCGCGCCGGCCTCGCCGCCGCCGACATCGGCCACGTGAACGCGCACGCGACGGCCACACCCCTGGGCGACCTGACCGAGAGCGCCACGATCCGCCGCGTCCTCGGCGACGGCCCGGTGGTCACCGCGCCGAAGGGGGCGCTCGGCCACCTGCTCGGCGGCTCCGGCGCGGTCGAGGCGATCGCGACCGTGCTGTCGGTCCGGGACGGCCTGGTGCCGCCCACGGCCAACCTGGACAAGCTCGACGACCGGATCGGCCTCGACGTCGTGGCCGGCGCGCCCCGCGAGGTCCGGCTCACCGCGGCGATCAGCAATTCGTTCGGTTTCGGCGGGCACAACGTGACGCTGGCCTTCACCGGCGTCTAGGAAGGACACTGTCTTGAACGTGACGATCGGCGGCGTGTCCGCCCACCTGCCCCCGGCCCTGCTCGCCGACCGGGAGATCGAGGCGCGCATCGGCCGCGAGAGCCCCGGCTTCACGCCCCGGCCGGGTGCCATCGGCAAGCTCAGCGGGATCCGGACGCGGCACCGGGCCGCCGAGGGCGAACAGGCGTCCGACCTCGCCGTGACCGCGGCCGCGAAACTGCTCTCCGACACGGGACTGGCCGCGTCCGATGTGGACCTGCTGCTGTTCGCCTCGGCGTCCCAGGACCTGATCGAGCCGGCCACGGCGCACATCGTGGCGGCCAAGCTCGGCGCGTCCTGCCCGGTGTTCGACGTCAAGAACGCCTGCAACAGCTTCCTCAACGGGATGCAGGTCGCCGAAGCGCTCATCCGCGGCGGGCAGTACCGGCGCGTCCTGGTCTGCACCGGCGAGACCGGTTCCCGGGTGGTCCGGTGGTCGGTCGCGGACCGCGAGCAGTTCGTGGACTCCCTGGCCGGCTACACATTGTCCGACGCCGGCGCGGCGATGCTGCTGGAGGCGTCGGACGAAACCGGCGTCTTCTACCGCGACTTCACGGCGGACTCGGCGAACTGGAACGTCAGCTCGATCCCGGGGCACGGCGGCGCCGACTCCCGCGACCCGGTCGCCGACGGCTACATCCGCGGCGAAGGCCGCGCGCTGATGGAGTCCGTGGTGCGCGGCATCCGGCCGCAGCTGGACGCCGCGCTGGCCCGCACCGGGCTGAGCCGGGACGACTTCGCGGTGTTCTTCGTGCACCAGGTCGGCGTGCCGCACCTGCGGGTGTTCGTCGAGCACAGCGGGGTGCCGGAGGACAAGCTCGTCGTGACGGTCGCCGACCACGGCAACGTCGCTTCGTGCAGCCTGCCGCTGCAGCTGAGCCTGGCGCTGGAGTCCGGCCGCTGCGGCCCCGGCGACAAGGTCGCGTTCGTCGGGCTGGCCGGCGGCACCAGCATCGGCGTGCTCTTCGCGGAGCTGCCGTCGTGAGCGACCGGCTGTGGGTGGTCATCCCCGCGTACAACGAAGAAAAGTGGATCGAAGGCCCGCTGCGGTCGCTGGCCGCCCAGCGCTGCACCGACTTCACCGTGCTGGTGGTGGACAACGCGAGCACGGACGCGACGGCCGACGTGGTCCGCGCGTTCGCCGCGGCCCACCCGGAGATGGACGTCCGGGTGATCGGCGAACCGCGGAAGGGCACCGGCGCGGCCTGCGACACCGGCATGCGGCACGCGATCGGCCTCGGCGCGACGCACCTGGCCCGGACCGACGCGGACTGCCTCGTCGCTCCACAGTGGACAGAGGCGGTGCTGCGGGGCTTCGCCTCCGGGCTGGAACTGGTCGCCGGCCGGTTCAAGGCGCGCACCGACGACTTCGCCGTGCCGCGCTCCGAGCGGGCCGTGCTGGCGTTCCTGGTCGCGTTCGGCGGGTACGCCGCCCGGTTCAAGCGCGCCAACCGCGGCCCGGAGTACACCGGGCCGTACCTGCTGTGCGCCGGCGGGAACACCGCCATCACCGCGCGCCTGTACGAGCGGTGCGGCGGCTACCCGCGGACCTCCATCGAGGAGGACCACGAGGACCGCACGCTGGTGAACCGCGTCCGGTGCGTCACCCGCTCCGACGGCAGGCGGCGGGACATGGTCGTGTACTGGTCGCAGCGGCGCACGAAGGCGTGGGGCATCCGCAACACCTTCGCCTGGTACACCAGCCACGGCTACCGCGGCGAGACGGTGGACGTGCGATGAGGGCGGCCGCGCACGAACTGCGGGTGCAGCTGGCGGCCCACCCGCTCGCGTACCCGGCGATCCGGCTGCTCGGCCGGCTCGGCCCCGCGGTGCGGGTCCCCGGGCTGGGCGTCGTCGTGAACGAGGCGGCCGTGGCCCGGGAGGTGCTGACCGACACCGGGACCTTCCGCAGCGGCGGCGGTACCGACGCGGACCTGTGGACGCCGGTCTTCGGCCCGTCGATGCTGGTCAACATGGACGGCCCGGAACACCGGGCGATGCGGCGCAAGCTGGCGGAGTTCTTCACCCCCGGCTACGTCCGCCGGCTGGTCGAGGCGGTGTGCACGGAACCGCTGGCCCGGGTGGCCGAGGCCCTGGACCGCGGCCGGCCGGTGGACGTCGTGCGCACCACGAAGATCGTCGCCGGCGCGCTGACCAGTGCGCTGGTCGGGTTCACCGTCACCGGCTCGACGGCCGAGCGGGAGGCGGCGTACCTGCGGATGACCGGCCAGGCCACGGCGATCATCGGCCTGGTCAAGCTGGGCCGGCTCAGCCTGACCGCCCAGGAGGTCACCCGGGCCCGCGCGATCGTCGCGGAGATCGGCACCACGACGTCGCTCGCCTGGGCGGCGGGCGACGAAAACACCGCGGTCGGCCGGATGCGCACCTTCGGGCTGACCGAAAGCGAGGCCCGCGGGCTCGCGTCGGCGTTCCTGATCGCCGGCACCGAGACGATCGCCGGCCTGCTGCCCCGGCTGGTCGCGGTGCTGCACGACCACGGCGAACTGGCCCGCGTCGCGGCGGCCCACCGGGCCGGTGACCCGGAGCCGGTGGCGGCCGCGATCGCCGAGACGGCCCGCCTGATCACCCCGGCACCGATCATCCTGCGCAACGCGGTCCGGGCCGGCCGGATCGGCGGGGTCGCGGTCCGGCCCGGTGACCGGGTCGTCGTGTCGACCCTCAACTGCGCCCGGGCCTACGGCCGGTTCGACCTGGGCCGGGCGCACCCGCCGGAGCTGCGGCACCTGTGGTTCGGGGCCGGGCCGCACTTCTGCCTCGGCTACCCGCTGGCCATGGCCGAAATCCACGCCGTGCTCGGCGCCCTGTTCGACCACACGCCGCTGCGGATCACCGCCCGCCGGGCCGAATCCGGCGTGCTCTTCCCCGCCTACCGCCGACTGGAGGTCAGCCGCGCATGAACGACCTGGTGACCCGGTTCCTGGACACCGCCGGGGAGCGGCCCGGCGAGGTGGCCGTGATCGACCCGGACGGCCGCACGACGACGTTCGGCGAGCTGCGCCGCCTGGCCCTGGAGGTGAGCACCGGCCTGCGGGCCGAGGGCCTGGCCCCCGGCGACGGCGTGCTGTTCGCCGTCCGGAACTCGGCCACCGCGATCGGGGTGTTCCTGGGTTCGCTGCGGGCCGGTGCGGTGGTCATCTCGGCGGACACGGCCGTCGGGCCGGCGCTGGTGTCGGCGCGGCTGCGCGCGTACCGGCCGCGGTGGCTGATCGCGGAGTCGCCGTTCTTCACCACCAGCGTGGTGGGGCCGGTCCGCGCCTTCTGCCGGCGCCGCGGCTGGCCCGTGCCGGACCTGCGGCAACCGATCGCCGACCCGGGGATCCGGACCGTCCACATCGGACGTCGGTGGCCCGGGGTGCCGCGCTCGGCGCTGGCGCTGAAGGACCTCTTCGACCGGGTGCCCGCCGCTCCCGCCGAACCGGACGAGGACGCGCCCGCGCTCGTCGTGTTCACCTCGGGCACCACCGAGCAGCCGAAGGGCGTCGTGCACTCGCTGCGGTCCCTCACCGCGGCGGTGACGATGCTCGGCGGCCACCTGCCGTTCGCGCCCGGGGACGTGATGCACGCCGACGGCATCCTGGCCGGCCTGCCCGCGTTGCTGGGCGGCGCCCGGCTGTCCCTGCCGAAGCCGTCCGCGCCGCCGAAGCGCTTCGCCGCGGACCTCGCGGACCGGCGGGTGACGCACGCCTACGGGGTGCCGGTGCACCTGGCCGAGGTGTTCGGCGTGCTGCCGCGCTGGCCGGACCACGTCCGCCACCTGGTGATGGGGTCGGCGCCCGCGGCCCCGGCCGTGCTGCGGCAGGCGCTGGCCGCGGTCCCCGGCGGACAGGTGCGTTCGATCTACGCGATGACCGAGGCGATCCCGCTCGCCGTCGCCCGCGCGGAGGAGAAGCTGGCGCACCTGGAGCAGGGGCGGCCGGGCGATCTGCTCGGAACGCCGTCGCCCGGGGTGACCGCCCGGATCGCCGCCGACGGCGAACTGCTGGTGTCGGCGCCCAACGCGTGCCTCGGCTACCTGGGCGGCCCGCCGCTGACCGAGCTGGCCACCGGCGACCTGGCCCGGCTGGACGACGAAGGCCGGATCGTCATGACGGGCCGCAAGAAGGACATGCTCATCCGGGGCACGTACAACATCTACCCGGGGCTGTACGAGCCGTCGATCGCCCTGCTCCCCGGCGTCCGCGAGGCGGCGATGGTGGGGACGCCCGATCCGGTGACCGAGGACGAGACCGTGGTGCTCGCGGTGGTGGCCGACAGCGACGAGGCCGACCCCGCCCGGCTCGTCCGGCGGCTGCGCCGGCAGCTGCCGGGCCTCATCGACGCCGAGGCCGTGCCGGACCGGATCGTCGTCCTGCCGGACCTGCCGCGCTCGGGCCGCTCGCGCAAGCTCGACCGCGGCCGCCTGCGCGAGCTGGTCACCGCGAGCCGGCCATGAGACTGGCGGTGACGGGCGCGACGGGTTTCGTCGGCGGCGCGGTCTGCCGGGCCGCCACGGCGGCGGGCTGGGCGGTGACGGCGTTCGGCCGGCGTGCGACGGCGGACGGCCGCGACCTCGGCGGCGCGGCCTACCGCTCCTGGGACATCGGGGCGGCCAAGCTGGCCGACCCGCCCGAGGTCGACGCGGTGGTGCACTGCGCGGCGTCGGCGACCGACACCGGCGTCGCGGCCGAGGTGTGGCGGACGAACCTGCTCGGGACCCACCACGTGCTGGTGTCGTTCCCGGACTGCCGCATCGTCCACGTGAGCAGCGCCAGCGTGTACGACCCGTTCCGGCCGACGGTGCGCGCGAAGGAACACGAAGCCCCGGTCAGCCGCTACCTCAACGCGTACGCGGCGGCGAAGGCGGCGGCCGAGCGCCTGGTCCTGGCGGTCGGCGACCACCCGGTCGTCCTGCGGCCGCACGCGGTGTACGGCACCGGGGACACGACCCTGCTGCCGCGGCTGCTGGAGAACGTCCGCGCGGGCCGCTTGCTGGTGCCGGGCAACGGCCGGGTCCTGGTCAGCATGACGGCGGTGACCGCCCTGGCCCGAGCCTGCCTGCTGGCGGCGGCCGGCCCGGCGGCGGGGGTGTTCAACATCGCGGACAGCGAACCGGTCCCGATCGACTGGGCGCTGCGCGGCCTGCTGGCCTCGGCGGGTGTTTCCGTCCGCCCGGCGTACGTCCCGGCGGCGTTGCTGGCCCCGGTGGCGCGGGTGTTCCCGAAGGGGCGGTTGAACCGGTACGTGATCAGCCAGTTCGCGGTGGAGCGGACCTTGGACATCACGGCGGCGGTCGACCGCCTGGGCTACCGGCCGGGCCCGACGGTTTTCCCGGCTAGGTCGTGACCCGGGCGTCCCGGTACCGCAGAATCCCTTCCACGCCAAGGAGAAAGGTCTCGCAGATCGGCGCCGGGTCCGTCAGGCAGCCCGCCGCCATCGCGCCGTCGCGGAGCAGGACGAAATGGCGGGCCGCCGGTTCCGGGGCCGGTTCGCCCGTGGCCGACAGCAACTCCGTCACCGTGCTCAGGAACCACTCGCGGTGGGCCAGCACCGCCCGGTGCACCGGGTGGTCCGGGTCCGGGTACTCGGCCGCGGCGTTGAGGAACGCGCAGCCCCGGAAGCCGGGGGACCGGATGCCGTCGGCGATCGTGGCCGCGACCGCGCGGACCACGTCCGCCGGTTCGCCGCCGGCCGCGCGGGCCGCGTCGACCTGGGCGCGGATCGCCTCGTCGGCCGCCGACAGGTACGCCACCAGCAGGTCGTCCTTGCTGGGGAAGTGCCGGTACAGCGTGGCGCGGGTGACGCCGGCGTCGGCGATGACCCGGTCGATGCCGACCGAGTGCAGTCCCTCGGTGTAGAACAGCCGGCTCGCCGAGGCGAGCAGCCGGGCTCGGGCTTCGGACACAGTTCTCCCGTTTCGCCGTCGGTACGTCCGCAGCCTAGCAGATAGAACGGTCGGTCTTGACGGCGGCGACGTCCCGCTGCCATAGTCGCCGACGAGACAGATCGTTCTATCTACCGGAGGACCCATGGACGCCGAGATCGCACCGACCCTGCGCCGGCTCTACTTCGCCCGCTTCGCCTTCGCCCTGATCTGGGCCGGCCTGCTGTTCACGACGGCGTCGAGCCTCGGGCCGGTCAGCGTCGCGCTGCTGGTGCTCTACCCGCTGTTCGACGTGGCCGCCGCCGTGATCGACGCGCGCACGTCGAAGGCGGGGACGCTGTACGTGAACGTCGTGATCAGCCTGCTCGCCGCGGCGGGGCTGGCCGTCGCTGCCGCGTCCGGGATTCCCGGCGTCCTGCGCGTGTGGGGGATCTGGGCCGTCGTGGCCGGTCTGGTCCAGCTCGTCGCCGGGGTCGCCCGGCGCGGACTGGGCGGGCAGTGGGCGATGATCCTCAGCGGCGGGATTTCCGTGCTGGCCGGGACTTCCTTCGTCATCCAGGCCACAAAGGACGGTGCATCGCTGGCCGCGCTGGCCGGGTACGCGACGCTGGGCGGCGTGTTCTTCCTCGTCTCCGCGCTGCGCTTGGGGACGCGGAGCCGGCGCGCGGCTCAGGTCGGCTGAGGCGGCGCCTGCAGACCGGTGAACACCGCGGCGATCAGGCGCCGCCCCTGGGCGGCGCCCTCGTCGTTGTTCGCGACGCGCCACAGGAAGCTCATCAGCATGATGATGTCCGCCGGATCGTGCCCGGCGGCGATGGTGCCCTCGGCCACGCAGGCGTCGGCCAGCTTCTTCACCGCCGCGGACGTCGGCCCCCAGGACGCGTCGATCATGTCCTGTGCGGCGGCGCCGTGCAGGGCGTCGCCGAGGCCGTGCTTGATGCGGATGTAGCCGGCGAGCGTCTCGAACCACTCGACGAACGCGGCCTTCGCCGACGCGTGCCGCGCCAGCACCTCGTCGGCCGTGGTGGTCAGGCGCTCGATGTCGTGCTGGTAGGCGGCGAGGATGAGGTCTTCGCGGGTGGGGAAGTGGCGGTAGAGCGTGCCCGCGCCGACGCCGGCGCGCTTGGCGACGTCGCTCAGCGGCACGAGCGGGTTCTGCGCGAACAGCTCGTGGGCCGCCTCGATGATCGCGACGCGGTTGCGCGCGGCGGCCTTGCGCTGGGTGCCGTACGTGCCGTCGGTCATGGGCCGATCATGCCTCATCTTTGACTTGCGGAGAATCCTCCGCTAGTTTGGCGGTCACTTGCGGAGGATCCTCCGCAAGTTTCCGGCCCCCGGGAGACCTCTCATGCGTTACGTGAAGCTCGGCACCACCGGCCTGGACGTCTCGCCCATCGCGGTCGGCGCGATGAGCTACGGCGAACCCGACCGCGGCCACCCCGTGTGGTCGCTCGGCGAGGAGCGGGCGCGCCCGTTGATCAAGCACGCCCTGGACGTGGGCATCAATTTCTTCGACACCGCG
The DNA here is from genome assembly GCF_040609695.1 of Amycolatopsis sp. NPDC004625. NCBI lineage: Bacteria > Bacillati > Actinomycetota > Actinomycetes > Pseudonocardiales > Pseudonocardiaceae > Amycolatopsis > Amycolatopsis sp. NPDC004625. The sequence continues at coordinate 78,240 of NZ_JBEXKX010000021.1, read as the reverse complement.
AACATGTACTCGAACGGCTCCAGCGAGGAGATCCTCGGCCGCGCCCTCAAGGACTTCGCGGTCCGCGACGAGGTGGTGATCGCGACCAAGCTCCGCCACCCGATGCGGCCCGGCCCCAACGGCCGCGGCCTGTCGCGCAAGGCGGTCATGACCGAAGCGGACCATTCCCTGCGCCGTCTCGGCACCGACTACATCGACCTCTACCAGGTCCACCGCAACGACCACGCCACGCCGCTGGAGGAGACCCTCGAAGCGCTCGGCGATCTGGTGAAGGCCGGCAAGGTCCGCTACCTCGGCGCGTCGTCCATGCCCGCCTGGGAGTTCGCCAAGGCGCTGCACCTGCAGCGGCAGCACGGCTGGGCCCGGTTCGTCTCGATGCAGGACCACTACAACCTGCTCGCCCGCGAGGAGGAGCGCGAGATGATCCCGCTGTGCCTGGACGAGGGCGTCGGCACGATCGTCTGGAGCCCCCTGGCCCGCGGCCGCCTCGCCCGCGCCTGGAACGACGCGAACGCAACGGCCCGCGCCACGACGGACGGCGCCTTCGCCGACCTGCTCTATTCGCCCGCGGAGGAGGAATCGAACCGCGCGATAGTCGACGCGGTCGGCCACATCGCGGCGGCCCGCGGCGTGAGCCGCGCCCAGATCGCCCTGGCGTGGCTGCACCGCCACCCGGTGGTGACGGCCCCGCTCGTCGGAGCGGGCTCGGCGCAGCAACTCGACGACGCGGTGGCGTCGTTGGACGTCGTCCTGACGGACGAGGAGGTCCGGGAGCTGGAGGCACCGTACACGCCGCGCTACGACTTCCAGGGGGTTTCGGACGAAGCCGGCCTGGACGCGATCCGGGCCCGCATCCCCGGCATGGCGGTGAAGTAGCGCGGCGGGACCCGGCGGTTTCAGAAGATGATGAAGAAGATGAGCCGGCGCGCCTGCCAGGTCCAGATCCGGTAGGCGTAGTAGCCGGTCGCGCCGGACAGGGCCAGCGCGAGCAGGCCCTGCCCGACCATGTCGGCGGTGAACATCGTGAACGCCCCGATGACCAGGGCGATCGTCCAGAACGTCCAGGTGAGGCCGTAGAACGCGCGCTTTCCCTGGCTGTAGGGAGTCGCCGGGCGGGTCCGGGCCGGCTGCTGTCCGGTGGTCATTTTCTGCTCCTAGGGTTTTCGTCAGCGGAGACCGAACGAGATTTCGAGCTCGTTCAGCCGGTCGTCGGGGTGTTTCGGGCAATAGGCCAGGAAATCCTTCCGGAAGCCCCCGGTCGCGATGCGGTCGATTTCGGTGGTCTGATCACGGGATTTGGCCGACCAGCGGGCGGCCAGGTCGAGTTGCTCGGACTCGGTCCTCGTGAGGTAGTCCGAACACTTGATGTTCAACGGGTCCGCGCTGCAGGAAACGGCGGACCCGCCGATCGTGGCGGCCGCCATGGTGGCGGCGATAATGCGTTTCGGGTTCATCGTGGCCATCCGTTCGAACAGATTGTTCCCGGCAGTCGCGACGGCGTTCCCGGTCGTTACGGCCCTGCTCTCCGGCGTCTCGGGAATGTGATGTGGCCACTCCACCGCGTCTCCGGTTTTCCTGGAGCTTTCCTCCGGGAAACTGGTCAGATCCCGGACATTTAGCGGGAGGATCCCGGTTTTCGGTAGCGAGTGTGCTGTCGTCTCCGACTGTCGTGCCACAACGCCAGGTGCTGTCGGGCGGATGGGCGAGTGCTGTCGAAGGGTGGAAAAGAATGGAGCCTGAGTTCGCCGGGCGCTACCGGCTCGGGGCGGAACCGGCGCGGGGTACGGGCGGGACTTTCCGGGCCGCGGTGGATCCGGACGGCCGGGAGTTCGTGTGCCGGCAGCTGCCGGCCGGGCGCGCCGAGGGCCGTGCGGCGTTCATGCGCGAGCAGTCCGTCCTCTTGGGACTCGTCGACCCGAACCTCGTGACGGTGCACGACCTGCTCACCGAGGGGGACGTGGTGACCCTCGTGCAGGACCCGGTGCACGGGGGTTCGCTGCGCGACCGGCTCGACGCGTCGGGAACGCTGCTGCCGAAGGAGATCGCGCGGATCGCCGCCGGTGTCGCCGGTGCACTGGCCGCGCTCCACGGTGCCGGAGTCGTCCACGGCGACCTGCGCCCGGAGCACGTGCTGATGGACGACTCCGGATCCGTCCGGGTGCCCAAGCTCACCGGCGCCGGGTTGTTCCGGATCGTCCCGAAGGACCCCGGAACCTCGATGCGGGAAGCGTCGAAGTACCTCGCGCCGGAGGTCGTGGGCGGTGGCGAACCGGCCGAGGCGGCGGACGTCTACGCGCTCGGGGTCGTGATCTACGAGCTCTACTGCGGGGTCGTGCCCTTCCCCGGCGGGTACGTCCGGCGCGAAGACGAAGAACCCGGCCGGCCGGGCGACATGCCGGACCCGCTCTGGGAAGTCGTGCGGTTGCTGCTCGCGGTGGACCCGGCGCTGCGCCCGGCCGCCGGCCGGATCGGTGCGGTGCTCGAAGCGATGGTGCCGGACCTGGCGAACAGCCCCGTCGGGCCACGGCTGGCGCGTCCGCCGGTGCCGACCTACGGGCGGCAGCAGAACAGGACCGGCGCGATGCCGCCGCCGGGGATCGGAGAAACGGTGTTCGACACGCCCCTCACCGGCCCGCCGCCCGCGCGGCGGCGGAAGCGCAAGCTGGTCCCCGTCCTGGTCGTCGGGGCGCTGGCGGTCGCCGGGACGATCACGGCGCTCAACCTGGGCTCCACGCCGGCGCCACCCGCCGCGCCGCCGGTCGCCGCGGCCTCCCCCTCGGCGGCGGTCACCACTTCGGACGTGGCCACGACGACCACTTCGGCGGCGCCGTCCGTCGCGCCCGACCTCGTCGGCAAGAAGCTGTCGGAGGCGCAGGACCTGCTGGGCAACGGGGTCCAGGTCGAGACGGTCGACTCCATCGAGCAGACGGCGGCTCCGGGCACGGTGATCGGCCAGGACCCGAAGGCCGGTGCCGCCCTGTCCGGGCACATCAAACTGACCGTCGCCCAGTCCGCGGTCGAGGTCTACCTGGCCGACCTGCGGCCGGTCAACGGCAGCTCCTGGTCGAACGACAGCCAGCCCGGGAACATCGCGGGCAAGAGCTACCTGCACACCGTTTCGAAGAGCGTCTCCTCCTGCCCCGACACCGGAGCGATCGAGTACAACGTGTCCAAGGGGTACCGCCGGTTCGTCACGACGGCGGGCATGGACGACAACTCGGGAGACTCCGGGCTCAAGGTGCAGTTCGAGGTGTTCGGTGACGGCCGCAAGCTGAAGTCCGTCACGCTGGAGCTGGGGAAACCGACTCCCCTCGACGTCGATCTGAGCGGCGTGCTCCGGCTGCGCCTGTCCTGGCAGATCGTCAACCCGAGCTGCAGCGGCGGTGTCGGCGGGGACGCCTTCGACCTGGGTGAGGCGAAGCTGCTCGGCTTGCCGGGCGAGGCGCCGACGCCGACGACGACGAGCTGAGCACGGCGGTCGAGGGCCCGGCGCGGATCCGCGCCGGGCCCGTCGCGCTATTCGACCAGCGTCGGGTCGCCCCAGGCCAGCGAAGGCAACTGGTTCGACCGGCCGACCGCCATCGCCGCGCCGGCGGCCAGCGGGTGCAGGGTCATTCCGGGACGCCACGCGACCAGCTTCATCCGCAGCACGTTGATGAGGTCGCACTGGATCCAGGCCGGCTCGCCGATGCGTGTTTCGTACTGGCCCTGGGGCACGTTGTCGAGGAACACCTGGAAGTGGCCGACCTGGTCGGCCTCGTCGGCGTCGTCGAGCACCCCGGCGACCGACTCGAAGCGCCGGTACCGGCGGCTCAGGTTGAATTCGACGACACCGCGCGGGTCGTTGGCGAACAGCTGCGGCCGGTAGACGATGCTGGTGCCGCGGTGCATGCCGTCGATCTCGGCCCCGGTGAACCGGATGTCCGACGTGCTCGCGACCGGTTTGAGAACCGTGGTGAGCAGCTGGGCGCCCCCCGCCGGCCGGCTCGCCTGCCGCGCCCCCACCCAGTCGCCGATCCTCGGTGGCGTGAACCGGGGGACCCCGGTGAACGCGGCCAGCAGGCTCGCGGTCCCTTCCAGGGTGAATTCGGTGATCTCGTACCGGGTGGTCGAATGGGCGTTTAGGAACGAGGGAATCTCGGCCACGCTGCGCCCGGGCAGCACCACGGGAAGGATTCTCCGGGTTTCGCGCGGCAGATCCCGGGTCAGGTTGTCCCGGATCATCGCCGCCTCGAACTGGGAGCCGCGGCCGACGTCGGAGAGCTCGTCGCCCTCGGCGCGGCGCTTGTAGGCGGGAGAGGCGATGGCCAGCACGAAGTCGGCCTTGGTGAGGTGCTGGGCGGCCCACAGCGACCAGTCGAGCCGGTACCCGTCGACCCATTGGTCGAAAAATACCTCGACGCCCAGCTGGGCTTGCAAGAAAGTGGCGAACTGCCGGACGAGGTCCTGGTGTTCGGTCGAATCGTGCGCGTAACTGAGGAAAACCCGCGGGTGTTCTCCGATGCTCATCCAGTTTTTCCTTGGGCTCCGGTGCCATTTGCTCCGATTGAACACCGAGAATTGCGGTGCGGCCGTCCGCAGGCCGGATTGTCCGGCTTCTGTCCAGTCTCCGGCCGCTCGCCGCGGCCGCCGGGTCCGCGCCCGGCGGTCCCGGTGGAGGGCGCGACCCCCAACGACGCGCCCGCCACCGGGTCGCCCCGGCATTCCCCCTCTTTCGCCGTGGCCCTAGGGTTCCGGACGCCGTCCTCGTTTCGTCCTCGCGGTGGTTCACCTGCGGGTTCCGGGACCCGGGGCGCGGGCGACGGGCTCGAGGCGAGGGGGAGATCGATGCGGTTCCGGATTCTCGGGACGCTGGAAGTGTGCGCCGACGGGGATCGGGTCGCCCTCGCCAGCCCGCGTCAGCAGCGGGCGCTCGCCGCGCTTCTGCTCAACGCCAACTCCGTCGTCCCGGTCGAGCGGATGATCGATGCGCTCTGGGAAGACGAGCCGCCCGTGACCGCGGCCAAGCAGGTGCGGAATTCCGTTTCGGCGTTGCGCAGCCGGCTCGGTGCGGCCGGTGCCTCGATCGTCACCGACGGGCCCGGGTACCGGCTGCGGACCGACGACGGTGAGCTCGACGCCCTCCGGTTCCGCCGGCACGTCGCGGCCGCGCGGGCGCTCGCCGGGCAGGCGAAACTCGTCGACGCCGTCGAGGAGATCCGGGCCGGGCTCGCGCTGTGGCGGGGTCCCGCGCTCGACGGGTTGCGGACCACCACGCTCGCCGGGCGGGCCGCCGTGCTCGACGAACACCGGGCCGAAGCCGTGGAACTCGGTGCCGGGTGGCAGCTGCGGCTCGGTGAAGCGGGGGAGGTCGTCCGCCGGCTGACGGAGTTCTGCGGGGAGCACCCGATCCGCGAATCGTCCCACCTGCTCCTGATGCGCGCCCTCGCCGAGGAGGGCCGCTACGCCGAGGCGTCGACGCTCTTCCACGGCCTGCGCCGGCGGCTGGCCGACGAGCTCGGCGTCGACCCGAGCCCCGGCCTGCGGCGGCTCCACGAGCGGATCCTCGCCGAGGCCACCCCCGCCGAGCCGCCCGCCACGGTTCCGGAACCCGCGCCGCACCACCGCTTCGACCGCGCGGTCGCCGAACTGGCCGAAGCCGTCACGTGGCAGTGGCGCGCCGAAGCCGAGCTGCGCTCGCTGCACCGGCCGCAGCCGATCGCGCTGCGCTGGTCGGCCGTCACCCGCCCCGGAAGACCCGCGCTGCGGGGCGATCTCGACGACATCGCCGACGCTTTCGCCGCGTTGCCGCTGCCGCAGCTGGTCGTGCTCGGCGAGCCCGGTTCCGGCAAGTCGGTGCTCGCGCTGATGCTGACGCTGGAGCTGCTGCGCGTCCGCACTCCGGGCGCGCCGGTCCCGGTCCTGCTGTCGCCGGCGTCCTGGGACCCGCGGCGGGAGCACCTGGACCGGTGGCTGGCGGGCCGGCTCGCCGACAACCACCCGGCGCTGCTCAACCCGCGGGAGTACGGCCGGGACGCGCCCACCCGGCTCGTCCTCGGCGGCCACGTCCTCCCGGTGCTCGACGGCCTCGACGAGCTGCCGCCCGACCTGCGCGTCGCCGCGCTCGACGCGCTGGACCAGGCGATGGCGGTGGGCCGGTCGCTGGTGCTGACCAGCCGCTCGGCCGAGTACGAGCAGGTCAGGCGCGAATCCGGGCCGGTGTTCAGCGGCGCCACCGTGGTCCGGCTCGAACCCGTCGCCCGGCAGGAAGCGCTCACCTACCTGGCCTCGCGCCAGGGCGCCGGCCACGACCGGTGGCGCCCGGTGGCCGAGCGGCTGGGCCGGGAACCGGACGCGCCGCTGGGCCGGGTGCTGCGGACGCCGTTGATGGTCGACCTCGCGCGGATCGCCTACGGCCGTCCCGGCGCCGATCCCGCCGAGCTGCTCGACGCCGACGACGCCGGTGTCCTCGAAGGACACCTGCTCGACTCCTTCGTCCCCAACGCCTACGCGCAGGTGCCGCAGCCACCGGGCCGGAACCCGAAGACCAGCCCGTCCGGGCGGTACACCGCGGAGCAGGCGACGCACTGGCTGGGGTTCCTGGCCCGGCACCTCGAGCGGACGCGCAGCCGGGATCTGGCCTGGTGGCAGCTGTACCGGGCGGTGCCGGTCCGCACCCGGTCGGGGCTCGTCGGCGCCCTGGTCGCGCTGTTGTTCGCCGTCACCGGCTGGGTCGACGACGGCCCGGGGCTGGCCGCGATCTACGGCCTCTCGTTCGGCGGCGCCGCCTACCTGACGCACCGCTTCGGACGCGCGCCGGAGCCGCTGCGCACCGAACTGCGTTTCGCGGGCGCCGCGGGCAGGTTCGCCGGCCGGTTCGCGCTCGGCGCCGTCATGGGTGTCCTGCTCGGACTGGGCTGGTCGCTGGCCACCGGCCTGGTCGCCGTGCTGGCGCTCGTGTTCGGCCTGGTGGTCGCGGTGCACGTGTGGCTGGCGAAGCCGGTCGACGCCAGCCGCGTGGCCGGCCCGGGCACGATCCTACGCAACGAACGGACCGGCGCGATCGCGTTGTCGGGCTCGTTCCTGGTTTCGCTGGGGTTGTTCGACGGGATGGCGTTCGCGTTCACCGCGCAGACGCGGTTCCTGCCCGTCCTGGGCGGCCGGTACGACCTGGCGCTGGCCGTCGCGGGCGGGCTGGCCGGCGCGCTGTTCGGGTTCTTCATGGCCCGGGGCGTCGCCGCCGTGTGCTACGGACTCGCGGGCGCGATCGCGGGCGGCCAGGTGTTCCCGCCGGCGACGAACCCGGTCCTGCCGCTCGTGGTCGGCGTGTGCTTCGGGGGCGGGATCGGCCTGGCGGTGCTGGTCACGCGGGCGTGGGGCAGCTACTTCGTCCACCACGTCTGGCTCGCGGCGACCGGCCGCCTGCCGTGGCGCCTGATGCACTTCCTCGACGACGCCCACCGCCGCGGCGTCCTCCGGCAGGCCGGTGGCGTCTACCAGTTCCGCCACGCGCGGGTGCAGGAGCGGCTGGCCGCCACCGAGCCCGGCTGATCTAGCTGTGATGTCCGGGGACACGACCATCCCGGATCGCGCCGACGAAACCGCCGCCACCGCTGTCCTGCATCGGGTGGTGGCCTGGTTCGCCGCCCGCGTTGTCACCGTCGAACGAGTGCTTTCCGACAACGGCTCGGCCTACCGCTCGCACGCCTGGCGCGGCACCTGCGCCGAACTGGGATCGTCCCGAAACGGACCCGGCCCTACCGGCCGCAGACCAACGGCAGGATCGGCCGCTTCCACCGCACCCTGGCCGACGGGTGGGCCTACGCCCGCTTCTACCCGTCGGAGACCCTGCGGCGGGCGGCGCTACCGGGCTGGCTGCACCTCTACAATCAGCACCGACCCCACAGCTCAACCGGCGGCAAGCCGCCGCTCACCCGGCTGATCCGGCGGCGCGTCCGGCGAGGCCCGACCGCTGAACCGCTACCAGGTCACGGCGTCGATCCCCACCAGCAGCGGCTGGTCGGACTCGCTCCAGAACTGGATCCCGATCGTCGTCACCCGGTCCACCTCGGGCACCGTCCAGCTGAACGGTGCCCAGCCCGCGTGGTCGGGCAGCGGGGTTTCGGTCTGCTGGTCGCCCGCCGACTGGTTCTCCACCGACCAGTGGTTCTTCCCGCGGGAATCGTGCACCAGGAAGCTGATCCCGCCGCGTTCCGGGCCCGGTACCCAGATGGCCGCGTGCACCTGCGTGCCCGGGCGGATCGAGCCGACGTCGTGGGAGATGCCGACCGCCGAATAGCCCTTGGCCGCCGAGGCGCCGGTCACCGTCACCAGCAGTGAGTGCTCGCCTTCCGCCGCGAGGCTCGACGTCGTCTCCACGTGGGCGACCTGGGCGCCGTAGAGGATCCACCAGCGGACCGCGTCGGTTTCGAACCCCATGCGCGCCGCCGGGGCCGGCCGCGAGGCCGGCCAGCCGATGGCGATCGCCGCCAGGGCGACGACGACGCCGGAGACGGCGAGCAGGCGCCGCCGCGGGCGGGGGCGCTCAGCCGGGGCACGCGGGGCGAGCAGCGCGGTCGACGCCCGGGCCGCCCGTTCGGCAAGCGCTCTCGCACGCAGGTCGCGCAGGGATCCGTCGTCGATCCCCAGGACCCTTTCCAGCGCGGCGACGAGGTCGTCCGGCGGGATCCGGCGGCCGTGTTCGTAGTCGACGAGCGTGCCGTGCCCGGCCAGCCCGACCTGCCGGGCCACGGCCCGCAGGGAAAGCCCGCGCGCCATCCGCGCCTCCCGGATCCGGGCGCCGAGCACCTGGGCGGATTCGCTGTGCACACCGGGGATCGCCACCGTGGCCCGGACCTCCCTGTCGGATCACGGGGGAGAATTTTATCCGGGGTGCCGCGGGCCTGTCACGCCGTCGGGCCGGCTCGCCCACGACCGGGGCAGCCGGTTCCGCCGTTCGCCGCGGAGCCGGTGGGCCGCCGGCTCAGGGTCGCCCGGGCGGCCGCGGCAGGGAGCGGGGCGGGAGGTGCGGGACCGCGCCGAGGGCGGGCCGCACGTACCGCGGCTGCCCGGTCAGCGTGCGCAGCAGGTCTTCGGCACCGGCGTCGGACAGTTCCGTGAGGTGGTAGTGGTCGGCGCAGTAGGGCTGGAGGAACAGCGGGATGTCGTCGACCGAACGGCCGGGCAGCACCACCGGCAGCAGCTTCGCCGTCCACGCGTGCCGGTCCCGGTGCAGCAGGTCGCGGAGGGTGGCCGACTCCGCCTGCGTGCCCCGGTTTTCGTTCGTCTTCACGAGACCGTCGCCGACGCGCCGGTAGGCGGGCGAGGCGATGATCAGCACGAAGGCGGCCCCCGAAATCAGGCTCGTCGCCCACGCCTGCCAGTCCTGGCGACCGGCGCCGGTCCACTGGTCCAGGTCGACGTCGATCCCGTTGCGCACCAGCAGTTCCGCCAATGTCCGGACGGCTTCCTTGTGGCCGTCGTCGTCGTGGGAGTAGGAGATGAACACCTTCGGGCCGGACACCGGTGCCCGGCACACCACCCGGATTTCCCGCGGCCCGCCGTCCGGGCGGAGCACGATTTCGCCGCCGTGTGCGGCTTGGGCGAGGCGGGCCGCCACCTCGGCCGGTGCGGCGGGGTCCGGGCCGGGCGGCACCGTGCCGTGCAGCACGAGGCCCGTCGCCGTGACTTCGGCCCGCTCCAGCGAAAACAGCCGGCTCGCGACGCCGGCCGGAAGGACGCCGGCCCCGAGGTGCCGCAGGACCGTCGCGGTGATCGCCCCGAACACGGCGGCGCGGTCCACCTTCCCCGTGCCACTGCGGATTTCGTGCGCGGCAGCGCTTCCGGCGTGGAAATCGAGCGAATCCTGCAGCGTCACCAGCAGTTCCGCCTCGGCCACCCCGAGCGCGGCGGCGAGTTCGGCCGCGAGCGCGGTGTCGAGGGTGACCCGGTCGCTCGCCGCCGAGGCGAGCCGAGCCAGCCAGTCGTCGAGCGTCACGGCGGACATTCAACCGCATCCGGCCGCCTTGTCGTAGCCGGCCAGGGAAACGGCACCGGGGACGGACAGGCCGGCTTCGGTGAGGGCGTTCAGCACCTCCATCACGACGATGTCGGCGCCGGCGCCTGACCCCTCACCGGTGCAGGTGCCGGTCCCAGTCCTCGGGGACGCGCCCGGCCGGCCCCGGCGCGGTCTGGGTGAGCGGCCGGTGGGCGGGCTCGGCGAGCGCCGGGCCGGACTCGAACATCGCCTGCTCCTCGTAGTCCCAGAACCACTCCTCGCCGGGCTCGAAGCTGCGCACGAACCGGTGACCGGTGGCCGCGGCGTGCGCGCTGGCGTGCTGCCCGGGTGAGGAGTCGCAGCACCCGATGTGCCCGCAGCCGGCGCAGCGCCGCAGGTGGAACCACCAGCCCTGCGGGTCCGCGGCGTCGCAGTCCGCACAGCCCGTGCCACTGGGCGGCACCGACGGGTCGACTCCCTGCATGCGCACTCCTCTGCTCGTTCCTCGCGGCCATGCCTCCAGCGAAAGGCTACGGCCCGGCGTCGTCCGGTGCAGCGGCGGCGGACCACCCGGTCGTGAGGTCCTCGGGCGGGGCCCACAGCGGTGCGCTGCCGGTGCGGTCGGGGTGCAGCCAGTGGTGGCGGGTGGCGGTTTCGTGCGCGAGGTCGAGGAAGGCCTGGACGGGTTCCGGTTGCTCGCCGTCGCGCCAGGCCAGGGACCAGGGGTAGACCGGCTGCAGTTCGCGGGGCCGGTGGGCCGGGATGCCCGCGGCCGCGTACCGGCGGGCGTAGCTGTCGAACTCCAGCAGGTACGCGCGGCCCGGCGCGCGGGTGAGCGCCGCGCGGCAGGTGTCGAACGTGCCCGGGTTGCCCAGCCAGTTCAGGCCGAGGCCGGTGTGCCGCTCCAGGGAGCTGAGGTACCGGCCGTGCACGTTGTACAGCGCCGTGCCGGGGGCGTCCGCGAAGACCTCCAGGGGACGCTCGTGCACCGACGCCGCCGCCCGGTGGGGGTCGCCGGGCCTGCCGACCAGCCAGAACGGTTCCAGCCGCAGCAACGCGTGCTGCCACCCGGCCGGGTGGGCGGTCCGCATCGCCCCGGTCACCCGGATGATCGCCACGTCCAGGTGGTCCTCGAGCAGCGCGGTGAGCTGACGGCCGCTGTCCATCTGGCTCTGCACGAGCCGGACGCCGGGGTGCGCGGCGAGGAACGCGTCGGCGACCACGCGGCTGGTGTCCAGCTCGAAGATGTGGGCGATCCGGAGGTGGTGCGGCGCCGGCTCGCGCAGCATCCGGTCCGCGGTGGCCAGCAGCTGCCGGGCGAGCTGCAGGAACCGGTCGCCGCGCGGGGTCAGGGCGACGTGGCGGCTGTCGCGCACCAGCAGGGGCCCGCCGACGTCGGCTTCGAGCTTGCGGATCTGCTTGGACAGCGTCGGCTGGCTGATGAACAGCTTGGCGGCGGCCCGCCCGAAGTGCAGCTCGTCGGCGACGGTGACGAAGTACCGCACCAGCCGGAGGTCGAGGTCCATGCGGGCCTTCCCGCGCGCAGGGGTGGAGCCGGGCACCGACGATGCCACCACGGCTATCGATGCGCGCGCAACAGGTCTTGGACGCCGGGCCCGCGCATCGGGTTGGCTTCGGGGGAACCCCCCCCGAGCACTGGAGGACCGATGACCCCCGTCGTGTTCGTCCACGGGCTGTGGCTGCACGCCACCTCGTGGAACGCCTGGATCGAGCACTTCCGCGCGGCCGGGTACGACCCGGTCGCGCCCGGCTGGCCGCACGAGCCCGAGACCGTCGAGCTGGCCAGGGCGCACCCCGACGCCGACGCCGTCGCCGACGTCGGCATCGACGACGCCACCGGCCACTTCGCCTCGGTCATCGAAGGACTCGGGCGGCCGCCGGTGATCATCGGCCACTCCTTCGGCGGCCTGATCACCGAGAAGCTGCTGGGGCAGGGGATCGGCCTGGCCGGCGTCGCCATCGACCCCGCCCAGATCAAGGGCGTCCTGCCGCTGCCGCTGGCCCAGCTGCGCGCCGGCCTGCCCGCGCTGGGCAACCCGGCGAACCGCCACCGGTCGGTGTCGCTGACGGAGAAGGAGTTCCGGTTCGGCTTCGGCAACGCGCTGAGCGACGAGGAGTCGGCGGAGCTGCACCGGCGCTGGACGATCCCGTCCCCGGCCCGCCCGCTGTTCCAGGCCGCGGCGGCCAACTTCGTGCTGCACTCGGAGGCGCAGGTGGACACCCACCGCGCGGACCGCGGCCCGCTGCTGCTGATCTCCGGGACCGCCGACCACACCGTCCCGGACGTGGTCACCCGCTCGACGTTCAAGCAGTACCGGGACTCCACCGCGGTGACCGAGCTGAAGCAGTTCGAGGGCCGCGGCCACTCGCTGACCATCGACCACGGCTGGCGCGACGTCGCCGACGCGGTGCTCGGCTGGCTGCACGAGCAGGGGATCCGCTGACGTGGACCTCGGCCTGGACGGCGCCGTCGCCGTCGTCACCGGAGCCGGCCGGGGCATCGGCCTGGCCGTCACCGAAGCCCTGATCGCCGAAGGCGCGCACGTCGTGGCCGGCGCGCGCGTCCCCGGCCCGGCCCTCGAAGCCCTGGTGCGGGCCGGGAAGGCGCACGCGCTGGCCGTCGACCTCGGCACCCCCGACGGCCCGGGCCGGCTCGCCGAACTGGCCCTGGCCGAGCGGGGGCGGATCGACGTCCTGGTCAACAACGTCGGCGCCGTGACGCCGCGGCCGAACGGCTTCCTGCTGGTCACCGACGACGACTGGGCCCGCTCGGTGACGCTGAACCTGCTGAGCGCGGTCCGCGCCACACGCGCGGTGCTGCCGACGATGGTGACCGCGGGCCGGGGGAGCATCGTCACCATCGCCTCGGTCAACGCGCACCTGCCCGACCCCGGCGTCATCGACTACAGCGCGGCGAAGGCGGCGCTGGTCAACTTCACGAAGTCGGTGTCGAAGGAGTTCGGGCCCCGCGGCATCCGCGCCAACGCGATCAGCCCGGGCCCGGTCGCGACGGACCTGTGGCTCGGCGCCGGCGGCGTGGCGGAAACCCTGGCCGCCGCGACCGGCGCGGATCCGGAGGCCGTCGCCGGCGAAGCCGCCGCCCACGCGGTGACCGGCCGCTTCACCCGGCCGGCGGAGGTGGCGAACCTGGTGGCGTTCCTGGCGAGCGACCGGGTGGCCGGCAACCTCACGGGGGCCACGCTCACCGTCGACGGCGGTTTCAGCACCGAGACGCACTGAAGTCGTCCCCGGATTCGGGGGCCGCGACGGCGGTCGGGAATCCTCGTCGCGACCGGGGTGATGGGGTTTGTCAAGCGGGAAGCACTGGGCCGCCGACGCTGAGCGTGGCCGCCTGAACGACGTCGAGGGCCGCTTCCGCGGGGGAGCGGTCGTCGGCGTCGTCGCCGCGCTCCGGGTGCGTGGCGACCGAGCCGGGATCGACTCCGGTCACTGCGATGCCGCTTTCGCGCAGTTCGGCGGCGAGCGCCGTGGTGAGCGCGTCGAGGGCGTACTTCGCCAGTGAGTGGCCGGGTGCCCGGACGCCGCCGGTCCCGGCGGTGAGCTGCCCGGCGGCCGCGCTGGAGACGTTGACGATCCGCGCGGTGGGCGCGGCCCGCAGCAGCGGCAGGCACGCCTGCACCAGCGCCAGCGGGCCTACGACGTCGACGTCGTAGGCGGCGCGGACCTCGGCGAGGTCGGCGTCGAGCAGGGACAGCGCGGTGAAGTCCGGCATGGTCGAGGCGTTGTTCACGAGCACGTCGAGCCGGCCGAAGCGGGTGCGCAGGAACCCGGCGCACGCCTCGATGTCCGCCGAAGAGGTGACGTCGAGCCGGATGGCGTCGGCGGGGAGTCCTTCGCCGGCGAGCTGAGCGGCCAGCGCCCGGGTCCGGCCGAGGTCGCGCCCGGCGAGGACGACGTGGTGGCCGCGGGTGGCGAAGGCGCGGGCGACGGCGAATCCGAGACCCTGCGGGCGGCTCGCTCCGGTGATGAGGGCGATTTCGTTCATGACTCCTACTGTAGGGGATCCCCACGATTGTGCCAACCCACTGTTGGTGACCTAGGATCACCGGCATGGCCACCTCGTCGCCCGACCGTCCCCGCGCGCTCCTGCGCTGGCCCACCTACCTGATGGGGCAGCTGCACCGCAGCGGCGTCGGCCGGATCGACGCCGCGCTGGCCGGGTCCGGGGTGGCCCTGCGCGAGTTCTACGTGCTGGTCTGCATCGGCGAAGCCGGCCCGCTGTCCCAGCAGCGCGTCGCCGACCGGCTCGGCCTGGACCGCAGCGACCTGGTCAAGGTGCTCGACCGCCTCGAAGCCGCCGGCTGGGTGCGGCGCGAGCGGGACACCGAAGACCGCCGCCGGCACCTGCTCACCCTGACCGAAGCCGGGCGGGCCACGGTCGGGCGGGTCGAGGAGGTCTCGAGCGCGGTCACCGGTGAGCTGCTCGGCCGGCTGAGCCCGGGGGAGCAGGAGACGTTGCACCGGCTGCTGCTCAAGGCGATCGGCGAGGGCTGACGCCGCGAAGAACGCCAGCGGAGGCGCTCCGGCGCTGGCAGAATCGAAGGGTGGGCACAGGCAGGGGAGGCCATCCGCACACCGAGCCCGGCGACCCGGCGGGGGAGCCGTTCGCGGCGCTGCTGCGCCGCCGACGGGCCGAACTCGGCCTCACGCAGGCCGAACTCGCGCGGCGGGCGGGGGTCAGCGTGCGTGCCGTGCGCTACCTCGAACAGGGCCGCATCCGGACCCCGCGGACGGCGTCGGTCCGCCAGCTGGTCGCCGCCCTCGAACCGGAGCCGGGGGAGCCGGACTGGGCCACCACGCGGGTCGGCGTCCTCGGCCCGCTGCTCGTCGAAACTCGCGGGGAACAGCAGCACCTCGGCGACACCCGGTGGGCGCGCCTGCTCGGGCTGCTCGCCCTGCAGCCGAACCGGCCGGTCGGCGTGGACGACATCGTCGAGGCCCTCTGGGGCAGCCGGCCGCCGCGGTCGCACCTGGACCTGATCGGCAGCTCGGTGCGCCGGTTGCGCGCACTGCTGCACCCGCAGCTGCGGCTGGCGGCCACCGGGCACGGCGGCTACCGGCTCGAAGGCGCGCCGGAGCAGCTCGACGTCCTGCGGTTCGACGCGCTCGTCGAGGAAGCCAGGGCGACCGGCGACCGCGAGCGCGCCTTCCACGCCCTCCGCGAGGCGATGGCCTGCTGGCGCGGCCCGGTGCTCGCCGGGCACGGCGCGCTGCACCACCACGCCGGCGTGGCCGCCCTCTCACGCAGGCGGCTCTCCGCCGCTCTCGCCTTCGCCGACGCGGGGATCACCCTCGGCCGGCACGAAGAGGTCGTCGCGCAGCTGGAGAACGTGCGCGACGACGAGCCGATGCACGAGGGCCTGCACGCGCGGCTCATGGTCGCGCTCGCCGGCAGCGGCCGGCAGGCCGACGCGCTCGCGCTGTTCGACGACCTGCACCGGCGGCTGGCCACCGAGCTCGGCATCGAGCCCGGGCCCGAGGTCCGCGCGGCCCAGCTGCACGTCCTGCGCCAGGAGGTGCCCGCCGCGGCGCAGCCCTTCGGCAGCAGCAACTACCTCCCGCGCGACGTCGACCACTTCGTCGGCCGCGCGGCCGAAACCGTCCGGCTGACCGACGCCGCCGGCCGGAGCGCGGTGTACGGGATCTGCGGGATGGCCGGGGTCGGCAAGACCGCGCTGGCCGTCCACCTCGGCCACCGGTTCGCCGACCGGTTCCCGGACGGGCAGCTGTTCGCCGACCTGCACGCCCACGGCGCGGAGGGCCCGCTGGCCCCGGCGGCCGCGCTCGACTCGCTGCTGCGCCAGCTCGGCGTCGACGGTGCCCGGATCCCCGAACGGCTCGACCAGCGCGCCGCGCTCTGGCGGTCGCTGCTGGTCGGCCGCAACGCCCTGGTGGTGCTCGACGACGCGGCCGACGCCGCCCAGGTCCGCCCGCTGCTGCCCGGCGGCCCCGGCTCGCTCGTGCTGATCACCAGCCGGACCCGGCTGACGAGTATCGACACCGTCACCACGCTGTCGCTGGACGTCCTCGCGCCGGCCGAAGCCGCGCAGCTGCTCACCCGGGTCGCCGGTCCGGACCGCACCACCGGCCGGGACCGCGCGGTCGGCGAGATCGCCGTCCTGTGCGGGCACCTGCCGCTCGCGCTGCGCATCGCCGCCGCCCGGCTGCGCGACCGTCCGCAGTGGACAGTCGGGCACCTGGCCGGCCTGCTGCGCGACGAACACCGGCGGCTGGCCGAGCTGAGCACCGGCGACCGCGGCGTCGGCGCGGCGTTCACCCTGTCCTACCGCCAGCTCACCGAGCCGCAGCAACGGCTGTTCCGGCTGCTCGGCGAGTTCCCGGGCACCGACGTCGACGTCCTGGCCGCCGCGGCGATCGCCGGGGGCGACCCGCGCGGCACCGAGCGGCTGCTCGAAGACCTCGTCGACGTGCACCTGCTCGCGCAGCCCGCGCTCGGGCGCTACCGCTTCCACGACCTGATCCGCGACCACGCCCGCGCCACCGGCCGGGCCGGCGCCGCCGCGCCCCGGGAAGCGGCGGCGGACCGGATGTTCGACTACTACCTGCACGTCGCCGGGCAGGCCGCGGACGTGCTGGAGCCGACGAGGAAGCGGTTTCCGCCGGCCGGGTCACCCCCGGCGGCGCCCCCGCGGTTCGGCACCGAAGCCGAGGCGCTCGCCTGGCTGGAGGCCGAGCGGGCGAACCTGGCCGCCGTCGCCGCGGCGGCCGCGGACCGGGACCGCCCGCACCACTGCTGGCAGCTGGTCCAGACCCTGTGGCGGTTCTACTTCGTCCGCGGGCACGTCGACGACTGGCTCCGGACCCACCGGCTCGCCCTGCGGGTCGTCCGGGCGCTGGCGGACCCGGTGGCGGAGGCGGAGATCCGCAAGAACCTGGGCCTCGGCCACTGGCGCAGCGGCGACTTCGCCGAGGCGGCCGGCCAGCACCACCGCGCCCTCGCCCTCGACCGCGCGAACGACGACGGGTGGGGCCAGGCCAAGACCCACAACCACCTCGGGTTCATCCACGCCCGCGGCGGCAGCCACGAAGAAGCGCTCGAACACCACCGCCGCGCGGTCGAGCTGTACCGCGCGGCGGGGGACCCCTGCGGCGAAGCCCGGGCCCTGGTCGGCCTCGGCGACCTGCACTACCACGCCGGCCGCCGGGCCGAGAGCGCCGCGGACTTCCAGCGCGCCCTCGACCTGGCCCACCGGGTCGGCGACCGCTGGGGCGAGGCGCTCGCCGCCATCGGGCTGGGGTTTTCCAGCGCACCCCGGCACGCCCGCCGGCACCTCGAACGCGGCCTGGCGTACGCCCGCGCGGCGGGCGACCGCTGGGGCGAAAGCATGGCCCTGACCGGCCTCGGCATGGTCCGCCACGCCGACGGCGACCTGACGGAGGCGGCGAACTGCCTGCGCCAGGCCGTCACCCTGGCCCAGGAAGCCGGCGACCGCTGGTGGGAACGCATGGCCACCACGGCACTGGGCCGGGTGCACACCGCCCTCGGCCACCACGAGGAAGCCGTGGTCCACCACGGAAGGGCCGTGAAACTGGCGCGCGACCTCGAAGACGAGGCCGCCGAAGCCGAGGCGTTGGCCGCGCTGGCGGAGTCGTCGGTCCCCGGCCGCCGGGTCGACGCCGAGGTCTGAGGTCCGAGCAGCGGGTCAGCAGGTCGTCAGTGCGCCGTCAGCGTTCGCCGCAATCCTTGCCGGGCAAGCACGATCGGCAGGACCGGGAGGGTGACGGCACGATGACTTCGCTGGTGGCGGTGTCCGCCTACGTGCCGACGACGGTCTCGATCGAGTCGCTGCAGGACGAGCTGGGGCTGTCGGCCACGCAGCTGCGGCGCTTCCGCCGGATGTACGGCCTCGCCGACGTCTGCCGCTCGAGCGAGTCCGAGGCGGACATGCTCCTGGGTGCGGTCAGCAAGCTCGACTTCCTGGCCGGCCAGGAAGAACGCGTCCGGTACGTCGTGCGCGCCAAGACGATGCCGGCCGCCAGCCCGTACCCCGTCAACCCGATGCTCGGGGTGCGGGAGGCGCTCGGCCTGACCCACGCGACGATGTTCACCGTCACCGATCACGCCTGCGCCTCCGGGCTGCTCGCGGTCGACCTGTGCGGCACCCTGCTGGCCGCCGACGGCGATCCCGACGCGCTCGCGCTCGTCCTCACCGGCGAGAAGGCGTTCACCCACTCCGCGCAGGTCATCCCGGACACCGCGATCATGGGCGAGGCGACGGCGGCGGTCCTCGTCGGACCGGGCGACGGGCAGGACGCGATGCTCGGCTACGCCACCACCACCCTCGGCGGCCCGGGCGGCGAAGTCATCCTCGACGACGAGCAGGCCGCGGAGTTCCGGCGGATCTACCCCGGCGCCGTCGCCGACGTCGCGCGCGAGGCCGTCGCGGCGGCCGGGCTGACCGTCGAGGACATCGCGATGGTGCTGCCGCACAACGTCAACAAGATCTCGTGGGTGCGCGCGAGCGGGGCGCTGGGCATCCCGCGCAGCCGGATCTTCCTCGACAACGTCGGAACGACCGGGCACAGCTTCTGCGCCGACCCGTTCCTCAACTACCACACCGCGAACGGCCTCGGCCTGCTGGCGCCCGGGTCCTGCTACTTGATGATCTCGGTCGGCCTCGGGTCGACCTTTTCCGCCATGGTCTTCCGGAAATGAGGAGCGCTTCATGAGTGTCGAGTTCGAGATCCAGGGTATCGGCATCACCGAACTCGCGGAGCGTTACGGCACACCGCTGTTCGTCTACGACGGCGACGAGCTGGGCGGCCGGCTGACCGCGCTGCGCGAGCGGCTGCACCCGCGGCTGGAGATCTTCTACTCCCTCAAGTCCAACCCGAACATCTCGGTCTGCGGCCTGCTGCACGCCCACGGCGCGCGGGCCGAGGTCTCGTCGATGGCCGAGCTGATCACCGCCCGCCGGGCCGGGGTCGCCGGCCAGGACATCATCTTCCTCGGCCCCGGCAAGAGCGCCGCGGAACTGGCCGCCTGCCTCGACGAAGGCGTCTACACCGTGGTCTGCGAATCGTTCGGTGAGCTCCGGCTGCTCGACGACCTCGCGCGGGAGCGGGGGATCGAAGCGCGGGTCGCGCTGCGTGTGAACCCGAGCTTCGCGGTCAAGGGTTCGGGACTCACCATGGGCGGCAAGCCACGCCAGTTCGGCATCGACGAAGAGCAGCTGCTCGCCTCGGCCGGGCTCGCGGAGCAGCACCCGAACCTGCGGCTGATGGGCGTGCAGGTCTACATGGGAACGCGGATCCTCGACGAGGAGCCGATCGTCGAGAACACGCGGCGGATCTTCGAGCTCGCCGAGCGGGTTTCGCGGCAGATCGGGTTCCCCCTCGAAATGGTCGACGTCGGCGGCGGGCTCGGGGTCGCGTACTTCGACGGCGAACGGGACCTCGACCGCGATCGGCTGGCGTCGATGCTGAACCCGGTGATCGACGAGTTCGCCCAGCGGCACCCGGACACCCGGCTGGTGATGGAGCTCGGCCGGTACCTGGCCGCCACGTCCGGGACCTACGTCGTGCGCGTCCGGTACACCAAGACCTCGATGGGGCAGAACTTCGCCGTCGCCGACGGCGGGACCAACCACCACATGGCGGCCGTCGGCATCGGCTCCTACGTCAAGCGCGACTTCCCGATCCGGCTGCTCAACCGGATCGACGAGCCCGCCACCGAAACCTGGCAGATCACCGGCCCGCTGTGCACGCCCAACGACGTGCTCGCCAAGAAGGCCGCCCTGCCGCCGGTGCGCAGCGGCGACCTCATCGGCGTCACCCGGTCGGGCGCCTACGGCCCGACGGCGTCCCCGGTGCTGTTCCTGAGCCACGGCTACCCGGCCGAGGTGCTGGTCTACGGCGGGCGCGCGCACCTGGTCAGCGAGCGCGACGAGCCGGCGGACCTGCTGCGCCGCCAGCACCTGCACGAGTTCGCCCCGCTGGCCGCCGCGGGCGCGGAGCGCTAGGCGATGTACCGCGCCGCCGCACCGGTCCTGTCCGCCACGCCGCCGGTGGGCCTGCAGCCGTTCCCGCTGCCCCTGGCGTGGGCGGCCCGCCGCGAGTTCGGGCCCGGCGACCGGGAGATCGACGTCCCCGAACTGCACCACTACTTCGCCGACCTCAGCCGCGGGCACGAGATCGGCTTCCGCCCCAGCCGGGTGACGCGGGCCCGGGGCAACCCCTTCCTCGCGATGGCGCGCGAACTGCTCGCCGGGCGGCTGTCCGGCGAGCGGATCGACCTGGCGATCGTGGCGCACGCGGCGCCCGAGTTCGACCCGCGGCTGTCGGCCCCGGTGAACCTCACGGCCGTGCTCCCCGGCGGGCCGCTGGTGTTCGCCGTGTCGGGGCAGGGCGGCCTGGCGCCGTTCAGCGCCCTGCGCGTCGCGGCGGCCTACGTGCGGCGACACGGGTTCCGGCGGGTGCTGGTGCTGATCATGGACCAGGGCGGCACGCCCTACGACCTCCCGGAACGCATCGGCGACGCGGCGGCGGCGCTGCTCTTCGAGCCCGGCGGCGGCCGCACGGTCCGCGCCGGCGTCGTGCCGGGCGTGCCGGCCGCGGCCGTGGCCGGGTTCCGGCAGCCGGGCGCCGCCTTCGTCGGGCGCGGGCTCGCCCGCACGGACGCGTGGCCGGGCGCGGGCGTCGCGCCGGCGGAGTACCCGTGCACGGGCCTGTGGGCGCCGCTCGCGGACGGCACCGCGGGCCCGGTCGTGCTGGCCGACCACGACCCGCACCACCGCGCGCTCGGCGTCTGCGTGGTGGCCTGAACCCGCCCCTATGATGGGGTCGTCAACGGGCTCGACAGCGGGGGACGGACAAGTGCGCGTGGTCATCGGCGAGGACCAGTTCCTGCTCCGGGACGGGCTGGTGCGGCTGCTCGAGGCCCACGAATTCGAGGTCAGCGCGGCGGTGGACAACGGGCCGGACCTGCTGGAGGCGATGCTGCGCGAACGGCCGGACATCGCGATCGTGGACATCCGCCTGCCGCCGTCGTTCACCGACGAGGGCCTGCGCGCGGCGATCGAAGCCCGCCGCCGCATGCAGGGTTTCCCGGTGCTGGTCCTTTCGCAGTACGTGGAACGGTTGTACGCCGACGAGCTCCTCGCGGACGGCGAGGGTTCGGTGGGCTACCTCCTGAAGGACCGCGTCTTCCACGGCGACCAGTTCGTCGACGCGGTCCGCCAGGTGGCGGCGGGCGGCACGGTGATGGACCCGGACGTGGTGACCCGCCTCCTGACCCACAACACCCGCGACGACCGCCTGGAGCGCCTGACGGCTCGTGAACGCGAAGTGCTGAAGCTGATGGCCGAGGGGCGGTCCAACAGCAACATCGCGGGGGTGCTGGTGGTGTCGGAGAAGGCGGTTTCGAAGCACATCAACAACATTCTGGCGAAACTGAACCTGCCGCAGTCGGAAGACGCGAACCGGCGTGTGCTGGCGGTGCTGGCCTACCTCAAGCACTAGAGTCGTCGCATGCTGAACGAGGTGGCCGACGGCGTTTGGGTCCGGCAGAGCGAATGGGTCTGGAGCAACAGCATCGTCGTACGCGGGGACGCCGGGCTTATTCTCGTCGACCCCGGCATCACCGGTGCCGAGCTCGGCGAACTCGCCGACGACGTCGCCGGCCTCGGGATTCCGGTGGTCGCCGGGTTCGCCACCCACCCGCACTTCGACCACCTGCTCTGGCACCCCCGCTTCGGCGACGTCCCGCGTTACGCCACCGCCGCCTGCGCGGCCATCGCCACCGAAGCGCGGGAACGCGCGCAGGCGATGGCGAAGGAAACCGCGCCGGACATCCCCCTGGACGTGGTCGCGCGCGTCACGCCACTGCCCGGCGACGGCGGACCGCTCCCCGGCGAGCTCATCGAGCACGACGCCCACGCCCTCGGCCACGCGGCCCTGCTCCTCGCCGACCGAGGCGTCCTGCTCGTCGGCGACATGCTTTCCGACGTCCTGATCCCGCTGCTCGACCCCCGCCGCGACGGCCAGGAAGACGCCTATCCGGCCGCGCTCGACCG
The DNA here is from genome assembly GCF_040609695.1 of Amycolatopsis sp. NPDC004625. Lineage (NCBI taxonomy): Bacteria > Bacillati > Actinomycetota > Actinomycetes > Pseudonocardiales > Pseudonocardiaceae > Amycolatopsis > Amycolatopsis sp. NPDC004625. The sequence goes on along the minus strand of NZ_JBEXKX010000021.1, from coordinate 56,187 downwards.
GCTCGAAGAGGCTGCGCGGCAGGTCGACGTCCTCATCCCCGGCCATGGCGCCGTCGCCAGGGGCCCCGAGGTGGCGGCCCGCTTCGCCACCGACCGGGCCTACCTCGAGGCTCTCCGGCGCGGTGAGGAACCGGAGGACGGGCGCTGGGGGAAACGCCGCTAGCCGGTGGTGCAGCCGGCCCGGTAACGCGGCCCGGCGCTGGGCCGCGGGTGGGTGGAAACGTGCGCAGGCCCATCCCTCGGCCAACTCGGGACAACGTCCCCGGACACCACAGCTAGCCCAGCGCTTCGAGGGCGCAGGGGATCTCGATCGTCACCATCGTCGGCCCGCCCAGCGGGCTGAGGATCGTGATGAACCCGTCGAGCGGCGCCAGGCGCTTCTCGATGCCGCGCAGGCCCGTTCCGTTTTCGGTGTTCGCGCCGCCGCAGCCGGTGTCGCTGATGTTGATCACCAGCCGGCCGAACTCGTAGTGGACGTTGATCTCGCCCGTCTGCGCGCCCGAGTGCTTCACCGCGTTGGTCAGCACCTCGGACACCGAAAAGTACGCCGCCGTCTCGACCGCCAGCGACGGGCGGCCGGGCAGGTCGATCGTGGTCGTGATCTGCAGCGGGTTTTCCAGCGCCAGCGTGCGGATCGCGTCGGCGATGCCGCGGTCGACCAGCACCGGGGGCTGGATGCCGCGGACGAGGTCGCGCAGCTGCTGCAACGCCTTCGCCGAACTGTTCTTCGCTTCGTCCATCAAGGACCGTGCCGCTTCGGGGTGGGAATCCAGCACGCGCATCGCGGCATCGAGCGTCATCCCCATCGCCACGAGGTGGGTCTGCGCGCCGTCGTGCAGGTCGCGCTCGATGCGGCGCAGCTCGCTCGCCTGGGAACCCACCGCGTCGTCGCGGCTTTCCGACAGGTGCTGCACGCGGTTCGTCAGCCGGGTCACCTCGGTCGGCGAAAGCAGCGTCGCCGCCAGCTTCGCGTGCAGCCGCAGCAGGTGGGGTGCGCTCCACAGCGCGAGCGGGAAGTGCGCCAGGCCGAGGATGGCCGCGAACCAGGCCGTCGGCTGGTCGTCCACCGGGAGCACGACGTACCAGCTGCCCAGCCAGTCGGCCGCCTCGGAACCGACCAGGAACGGCATCGCGAGCCCGCGCAGGCCGTGCAGGACCAGCAGCAGCGGCGTGAGCGTGAGCAGGATGCCGAGGGAGCTGTCCACCACCAGCCACAGCACGTCGCGCCAGTTCGCGCGGTCGCCGAGCAGGTGGTGGCAGCGGCGCAGCGGCGTGCTGCCGCCCGCCGGCTCCGGCAGGTACGGCTCCGGGATCCGCACGCCCGACCACGCCGCGGCCGACGCGCGCACGCCGTTGGTCAGGGCCCGCATCAGCAGCACGGCCGGGGGCAGCACGAAGAGCCCGACGCCCACGCCGAGCAGCGAACCGGCGGTCACCACGACGACGAACACGAGGAGTTCGGTCACCGCCAACACGGCGAGCGCGCTGCCTCGCACTGTCGCCAGGCCGCCGTCGCGCAGCAGTGACCGCGTCATCGTGGCGACCGGGCTTCCGCTAGTCATGGCGCCCATTATGCGCAGGTCGGCCCGGTCTCCGCGGTAGTGCTAACCCCCGCATAAGTCCGCTCCCTAGCACCCTCGGAAACCGGCGCGCGGCTTCGTAACGTGGTCGCCGTAAAGAAACGCGAAGCCAGGGGAGCCGCAGATGTACCAGCAAGGCGACACGGTCGAAGTCGTGCGGCTGCTGTCCGTACGCAAGGCGTACGGCAAGGACCGCGCCCAGGTCCTCGCCCTCGACAACGTGACGGCGGGCTTCGCCGGCGGCACGTTCACCGCCGTGATGGGGCCGTCGGGGTCGGGCAAGAGCACGCTGCTGCACTGCGCGGCCGGCCTGGACAAGCCGACGTCCGGCACGGTCACCCTCGGCGGCACGGACCTCAGCGTGATGCGCGAGGTCGAGCTGACCAAGCTGCGGCGCGACCGGATCGGGTTCGTGTTCCAGGCCTTCAACCTGCTGCCGGCGCTCGACGTCGAGCAGAACGTGACGCTGCCGTTGCGGCTGGCGGGACGGCGGGCCGACCCGGCCCTCGTGCGCCGCGTCATCGAGCAGGTCGGGCTCGGCAAGCGGCGCCACCACCGGCCCTCGGAACTGTCCGGCGGGCAGCAGCAGCGGGTGGCGATCGCGCGGGCGCTGGTCACCCACCCCGAGGTCATCTTCGCCGACGAGCCGACCGGCGCCCTGGACACCCGGTCCGCGCAGGAAGTCCTTACCCTGCTGCGGGAAGCGAAGCACGTGTCCCGGCAGACCATCGTGATGGTCACCCACGACCCGGTCGCCGCCTCGTACGCCGACCGCGTGCTGTTCCTCGCCGACGGCCGCGTCGTCGACGAGCTGCGGCAGCCGAACCCCGACGAGGTGGCCCGCCGGATGACCGCCCTGGTCGCCCGGACCGAACAACGGTCCCCGGAGGGACCCTGGCTGAGTGAGCTGACGCGCTGATGCTGGCACTCGTCCTGCGCACCCTGCGCTACCGCACCGGTGGTTTCATCGCCACCCTCGTCTCGGTGTTCGTCGGCACCGCCGTCATGCTCGCCTGCGGCGGCCTGATGGAAACCGGCATCCGGACCGTGATCCCGCCGCAGCGGCTGGCCGCCGCGCCGATCGTGGTGGCGGGCAACCAGTCCTACGACCTGCCGACGGTCGGCCACGGCGAAGACGCCGACCACGAGACCGCGACGCTGTCCGAGCGCGTCCGGCTCGACGAGGGCCTGGCGAACACGATCGGCGGGATCCCCGGTGTCGCCCACGTGGTCCCGGACGTCTCCTTCCACGCCGACGTGCTCGCCGACACCGGTGGCTCGTCCGTGCCCGGTACGCAGGCCGGCCACAGCTGGGTTTCCGCGGAGCTGGCGCCCTACCGGCTGACCGACGGCGTGGCCCCGATCCGCGAGGGCGAGGTCGTGCTCGACTCCGCCACCGCGGGCCGGATCGGCGCGCACGCCGGCAGCAAGGTCGACGTCGCCGTCCGCGGTGGCGTCCACTCCTACCAGGTCACCGGCATCGCCGACGCCGGCCGCCGGATGGCGGGCGACGCGGTGTTCTTCTCACCCGCGGAAGCCGGCGGGCTGCGGCCCGCGGCCGGGCGGGTCGACGCCTTCGGGGTGCAGCTCGCGCCCGGCGCCGACGTCAACGCCGTCAGCGCGCAGATCGCGACCGCGGTGCACGACCAGCACGCGGTGACCCTGACCGGCGACGCCCGTGGCTCGGCCGAGTTCGCCAGGGCGGCCGGCGACGGCGAGCTGCTGATCATCCTCGCGGCCGTGTTCGGCGGCCTCGCGGCGCAGGTCGCGATGTTCGTCGTCGCGAGCACGCTGACGCTTTCGGTGCAGCAGCGCCGCCGCGAGGTGGCCATGCTGCGGGCGATCGGCGCGACCCCGCGCCAGCTGAGCCGGATGATCACCGGCGAGTCGATGATCATCGGCACGCTCGGCACCGCGCTGGCGATCTTCCCGGGCATGCTGCTCGGCGACTGGCTCTTCGGCCGGCTGACCGGGTTCGGCGTGATCCAGCCGGTGCTCAAGTTCGAGCAGGGCTTCTACCCGGTCGTCGCCGCCGCGGTCGTCGGCCTGAGCTCGGCGTGGGGCGCCGCGTTCGTCGCCGCCCGGTACGCGGGCCGCACCCGGCCCGTGGAAGCCATGCGGGAGACGGCGATCCCCACGCGCTGGCTGACCCCGACGCGGCTGTGGCTCGGCGTGTCGAGCCTGATCGGCGCGGTGGCGCTGGCCTACCTGACGATCACGGTGGTCGACGGCCCGCTCGCGGCGAGCACGGCCGGCCCGGCCGTCACGCTGGTGGCGACCGCGGTGGCGTTGTTCGCGCCCGGCCTGACCAAGCTCCTGGTCGGGCTGGTGCGCCGGCCGATCGACGCGCTCGGCGGCCTGCCCGGCTACCTGGCCTCGCTGAACGCGCGCGCCCGCTGGATGCCGATGGCCGGCGCGGTCACGCCGATCATGCTCGCCACCGGCCTGGCGATCTTCATGCTGTACTTCCAGACCACCGAGGTGGCGGTCGCGGAGAAGCAGTACTCCGACTCGCTGCTCGCCGACGCCGTGGTGACGTCCGCGACCGGCGACCTGCCCCCGGACCTGCTCGCCAAGGTGCAGCAGGCCCCCGGGGTCGGCGGCGCCACGGCCTTCGTGACCAGCAAGGGGTACAACGAAAAGCCGTCGGACTCGACGCAGGACGAGGACGGCGTGGACCTCACCGGGGTCACCGCCGACGGCATCGCGCCGGCCTGGGGGAGCATCGTCGCCACCGGGAAGCTCGACGACCTGCACGGCAACACGATCGCCCTGCCGTCGGACCTCGCGCAGCGGCTCGGGGTCGGGGTCGGCGCCAAGATCGTGATGCGGCTGGGCGACGGCTCGCTGGCCACTCTGGACGTCGTCGCGACGCTGCGGACCACGGCGGCCTCGGCGTCCGCGCTGATGCCGGCCGACACCCTGGCCCCGCACACGGCCGCCGGCTCGGCCGACCGGATCCTCGTCATGGCGAAACCCGGGACCGCCGAAGCCGACCTGCTCACCGCGTTGCGCAGCCAGGTCGGGGGAACGGACGGCGTGCAGGTGGCCGGCCGGGAGGCGCTCACCAAGGCGTTCGTCGCGGAGGTCCAGGCCAATGCCTGGGTCAACTACCTGATCGTCGGGCTCCTGCTCGTGTACGCCGCCATTTCCATGGTGAACACGCTGGTGATGGCGACGGCGGACCGGCGGCGGGAGTTCGGGCTGCAGCGGCTCATCGGGTCGACCCGCGGGCAGGTGATGCGGATGATGGCCGTGGAAGCGGGGATCGTGGCCGCCATCGGGGTTTTCCTCGGCACGCTGGTCGCCGCGTCGATGCTGGTGCCCTTCAGCGCGGCGGTCTCGGACAGCCCCTTCCCGTCCGGTCCTTTGTGGATATATCTTGTGATACTCGGGCTGGCCGTCGTGCTGACGGTGGTGGCCACCTGTGCGCCGACGTGGTTCACGTTGCGCACCAGGCCGTCGCCTTCGACGCTCGCCCCTGAATAAGGTGACCTCGGGCGGGCCGGGGACCCCAGTGAGGCGCTGACGAACTCTCCCCCAGATTGTCAGCGCGCGGTCAGCCCGAGGTCACCGCTCCGGCATAGCGTCGGGGCGTGGACACAGAAGAGACGGCCGCCGGTCGCTGGGACGCCATCGTGGTCGGATCCGGCATCGGCGGCCTCGTGTGTGCCGGATACCTGGTGGCCGGCGGGATGCGGGTGCTCGTGCTCGAACAGCACGACGTCGCGGGCGGCAACAGCCACGTGTTCCGGCGGCGGCGGGCCTACCAGTTCGACGTCGGGGTGCACTACCTCGGCGACTGCGGACCGGACGGCCTCCTGCCGCGGGTGCTCACCGGGCTCGGCCTCGGCGACCGCGTGCGCTTCCACCCGATGGACCCCGACGGCTTCGACCGGATCGTGCTGCCGAGCGTCACGGTGGACGTGCCGGCCGGCTGGGACCGCTACGCCGACCGGCTGCGGGCCGCGCTGCCCGCGGAGGCCGAGGGCATCACCCGCTACATCGGCATCTGCTCGGCGATCGCGCAGGCGTGCCGCCAGTCCGCCTTCGCGGCGGGCCCGGCGGCGAAGGTGCCGGCCGTGATGCTGCGCTGGGGCCGCCGGACGCTGGCGCAGCTGTTCGACCACTGCGGCCTCTCGGCCCGGGCGCGCACCGTGCTGGCCGCCCAGTCCGGCAACTACGGCTCGGCCCCGGCGAGCACGCTCGTCATCGCGCACACCATGATGCTCGACGACTACCTCCGCGGCGCCTACTACCCGGAGGGCGGCGGGCAGGTGATCGCCGCGTCGTTTGTCGAGCTGCTGGAGTCGCACGGCGGCACCCTGCTCACCCGCACGCGGGTCGACCGGATCCTGATCGAGGACGGCAAGGCGGCCGGCGTCCGGCTGACCGACGGCACGGTCCACCGCGCGCCGGTGGTCGTGTCCAATGCGGACTACTGCCGCACGGTGCTGGAACTGTGCGGTGGCCGGGAAAACCTGCCCGACCCCGTGGTGTCCCGCGCCGAGACGGCGACGATGCGCCTGCCGCTGGCGGTCTGCTACGTCGCCCTCGACAAGGAACTCGACGTGCCCAGCGCGAACATCTGGTACTGGCCGGACGAAGACGTCGACGCCGCCTACGCGAAGGTGGAGTCGGGCAGCCTCGACGAACTGCCGTTCGCGTTCCTGTCCTTCGCTTCGCTGAAAGACCCGGTGCCGGGCGCGGCGTGCCCGCCGGGGCACACGAACTTCCAGATCATGACCGCCTGCCCGCCGGGGTACGCGCCCTGGGGACTCGCCGACGGTCCCGCGCACGGGGCCCGGTACCGGCGCGAACCGGCCTACGTCGGCGCCAAGGACCGGCTGACCGAGCAGCTGCTGGACCTGGCCGAGGCGGCGATCGGGCCGTTCCGCGCGAACGTGGTGCACGCCGAAACGTCGACGCCGCTGACCCAGGAGCGCTACACGCTTTCGACCGGGGGCACGGCCTACGGCCTGCAGACGTGGGGCCGCGTCGGGCAACGACCCGATATCGGTTCGGGCGTCGAAGGTCTCTACCTGACCGGCCAGAGCATCCTGCACGGGGGCGGCATCGTCGGCTGCGCCACCGGGGGAGCGCTCTGCGCGTCGACGATCCTCGGCCGGCCGGTCCTCGCGGACGGCCCGCTGGGGAACCCCGAGCTCCTCCCGGACCGCGAACCGGGCTGGGACCCGCTGCGCACCTCCCGCGGCCTGCGGCGGCGCGAGGCGCGTGGCCTCGCCCTGCTGGACCGGGTCGTCGCGGGCTAGGGAAGCGAACCGAAGAACTCGAGGCCCGGTTCCGGGCCCGTGGTGATGACTGCTGTCTTGACGAAGGGAATGGTGAGGATTGTGACCGAAACCGTGGCTGAACCGACGGAGATCCTGGACGACCGCGTCGTCGCGGGGATCTGCGCCGCGCTCGAATCCGTGCTGGAGACGGAGGTGTCCGACCTCGGCCCGGAGACCCGGCTCGCGGACGCGGGCCTCGACTCCACCGGCGTGCTGGAACTGCTGATGCAGCTGGAAGAGGCGCTGGGCATCGAATTCGACGCGGAGAACCTGGAAATGAGCCACTTCGAATCGGTGGGGTCGCTGGCCCGGTTCGTCTCGGCGGAAATGGCCGCCTGAGCGATGACCACGATCTCGCCGCCGATCACGGCGACCTGGCTGCGGTGCCACGACATCGCGCGCGCGGAAGGGATGGCCCCGGCGCTGGCGGCGCTGCACGCCGCGCTGCCGGCGGGGGCGCCGGTGTTCGGCACCGGCGGTTTCGCGGTCCTGCCGGCCGGGCCGGTGGACGGCGACGTGCTCGTGGTCCGGACCGCGGAGCTGCCGGGCGGCACCGTGGTCCTCGCCCGCACCGGCCGGCCCGCGGGCCCCGCCGGCCCGGTCCTGGCGATCGGGTCGGTGTGGCTGCGGCTGGGTCTGTCCGGCGCGCTGCTCGACGCGGCGCTGGGCTACCTCGGCGGCCGGCAGAGCGGCGACACGACGCTGCTGCGCCGCCAGCTGGTCCAGGGCGCGGTCGCCGAGGCGCTGACCGGGCAGCTCCAGGTGCGGGCGGCCCTGACCGCGGACGCCTCGGCCCCGGCCGCACTGTCCTACCTGCACACCCGGCTCACCGAGGCCGACCGGGTCCTGCTGCGCCTGCTGGGGGCGGCGGGGTTCGCCCGGGGCGGTGCGGGCGAGGTCGCGGACGTGTCCGAGCTGCTCGCCGGGGCCTACACGCCGGAGGTCGCGGCGTGACGGCGACGGTGCTGGACGAACGGCTGCGGGCACTGCAGGACGCCGCCCGCGAGTGGGGTGCGGAGTTCCGCACCGCGGGCGCCGGCCTCGACGCCGACCCCGACGGCGTGGCCGCGCACCTGGACCTGGCCGGGGTCCGCTGCCTCGCGAGCATGCTGGTCCCGGCGGAGTACGGCGGCACGGGCCTGCGCCTCGGCGGGCACCGCTTCCACGGCATGACGGCGATCGAGCGGGTGGTGGTGCTCGAAGAGCTCGCCCGCGGCGACGCCGGCCTGATGCTCGCCAGCCCGGGCGCGTCGATGTCCGGCGTGCTCGTCGACGTGCTGGCCGACCACGAGCAGAAGGAGTGGTTCTACGGGCGGCTCCTCGAACGTCCCACGTGGACGTTCTTCGCCCTCACCGAACCCGGCCGGGGTTCCGACGCCGCCGCGCTGGAGACGGCGCTTTCCCCGGCAGCGGAAGGAGTCCACCGGCTCGACGGCCGCAAGAAGTACGTCGGCAACGCCGCCCGGGCCGGCCTCGGGGTCGTGTTCGCCCGCACCGGCCCCGGCCCGCTGGGCGTCACCGCGGTCCTGGTGGACACGGCGGATCCGGGTTACCGCGCCGAGCCGATCGAGACACTGGGGTTGCGCGCCGCGCGGATCTGCGAACTGACGCTGGACGACGTGGCGGTGCCCGCCGCGCGCGTGCTCGGCCGGGACCGTTCGCCCGCCCGGCGCGGGATGTGGGCCTGCGTGCAGACCTTCAACCGGCTGCGCCCCGGGGTCGCCGCGATCGCGGTCGGCATCGCCGCGGCGGCCCACGACTGCGTGCTGGCCGGCCGGCTCCGGCTCGACCGCGCCGAGCGCGACCGGCTCGAAAACCTCGCCCACCGCATCGAAAGCGTGCGCCACCTCGTGCACCTGTCCGCGATCGAGGTCGACGCCGACGGCTCCCGCGGTCACCTCGCCTCGGCGGCCAAGGCCGAAGCGTGCCGGCTGGCCGAGGAAGCCACGCTCGCCGCGTGCAGCTTCTTCGGGCCACGCGCCCGCTGGGACCACCCCGCGCTCGACAAGCTCGTCCGGGACGCGCGCGGCGTCGAGTTCATGGAGGGCGCCGGCAACATCCAGAAGCTCACCCTCTTCCAGGGCCTGCTCGCGGGGAAGGTCGGCCGCGGCGAGCCCTTTCCCGCCCACCACGCGAAAACGCCGAGCGGAGGTTCGTCGTGCAGGTGATCACCAGGCCGGAGGAGTTCGACGTCACGGACCTGTACGTCGACCTCCACCACGTCGTCGGCCGGCGGGTCCTGATGAAGTGCGAGGGCTTCAACTTCGCGCGGTCGAGCAAGCTCAAGCCGGCGCTGGAAATGGTGACGCTGGCCGAACGCGCGGGCGTGCTGCGCCCGGGCTCGACCATCGTCGAGACGTCGTCGGGCAACCTCGGGGTGGCGCTGAGCCTGGTCGCCGCCAGCCGCGGGTACAAGTTCGTCTGCGTCACCGATCCGCGCAGCACCCTGCTCACCCGGCAGCTGATGCAGAACCTCGGCACCGAGGTGCTGGTCGCCCCCGACCCGGCCGCGGGGCTGCGGCTCGTCCGCCGGCTGTGCGCGGAGAACGCCGGCTACACCTGGCTGGACCAGTACGTCAACGCCGGCAACTGGATGGCCCACTTCCGCTCGACCGGCCCGGACATCCTGCGGACCGTGCCGGACCTCGACGTGCTCTTCGTCGGCGTCGGCTCGGCCGGCACGCTCACCGGCTGCGCCCGCTACCTGCGCCAGGTCCGGCCGCAGGTGCGGATCGTGGCCGTCGAGTGCGTCGGCCCCGGCCCGCGGGCCGCCCGGCGCAGCACGGCGGTGCGCACCAGCGTCCGGTTCCCGGTCATCGACATGTCCCTTGTGGACGATCTGGTGCGGGTCGACGAGGCCGCCGCGATCCGCGCGTGCCGCCGGCTGGCGCTGAGCGGGTTCCTGCTCGGCGGTGGTTCCGGCATGGTGCTGGCGGGCGCGCTGGGCTGGCTGGAGGAGAACGACGCGGCCACGGCGGTGGTGATCTCACCCGATCTCGGTGACCGCTACCTGGACACGATCTACCAGGACCAGTGGGTCAAGGACAACTACGGTCCCGAAGCGCTGCTCGACGGCGCCGACGACGAATTCCCCTACGCCAAAACACTCTTCGAGGTGCCCTGATGACCGCGGTCGACGCGTTCCTGCCCCTGTCCACCGCACAGACCGACGTCTGGTACGACGAGCAGCTCTCCGGGGGTGGCCTCGCCTACGCGATGGCGGACTACCTGGACATCACCGGCCCGCTGGACGTCGGGGTGTTCCGGACGGCGCTGCGTGCCCTGGCCGACGAAGCCGAGTGCTTCCGCGCCCGGTTCGTCGAGGTCGAGGGCGAACCGCGGCAGCTCATCGAGCCGCTGACCGAGCTCCCGATCAGCTACCCGGACGTGACCGGGGAAGCCGACCCGGAGGCCGCCGCGCTCGACTGGATGCACGAGGACATGCGGCACCCGTTCTCGCTGGCGGACTTCCCGCTGTTCCGCGGCGCCCTGATCAAGGTCGGCGCCCAGCGGCACTTCTGGTACCTCACCACCCACCACCTCATCGGCGACGGGTTCAGCGCGGCGATCTGCCACCGCCGGCTGGGCGAGCTCTACAACGCGCTGCTGAACGGGGAGGACCCCGGCCAGGCCGCGCTGCCGCCGTTCCGGCTGCTGCTCGACGCCGACCTCGCCTACCAGGACTCCCCGCACCGGTTGCGCGACAAGGCGTTCTGGAGCCGGCACTTCGACACCACCCCCGACCTGATCAGCCTGTCGGGCAAGGAACCGGCACCGGCCCGGGGCTTCCTGCGCCGCACGACGATCCTGCCCGCGGAGACGGCGAAGGCCGTGCGCGAGGCGGCCGCGAGCGCGAAGGTGACGCTGCCGACGTTCTTCATCGCCGCGATGGCGGCCTACACGCAACGGCTTTCCGGCATCAAGGACCTGCTGCTGACCGTCCCGGTCGCGGCGCGCGCGGGCGTGCGCTCGCGGGCGACCCCGGGCATGGTCGCGAACTACCTGCCGCTGCGGATGATCGTCGAGCCGCAGACGACGATCGCGCAGCTGCTGGCCCAGGCCTCGGGCGAGCTCGCCGCGACGCTGAAGCACCAGCGCTACCACGTGAACCAGATCCGCCGGGACATCGGCGTGCGCAGCGACGAGCGCCGCCCGTTCGGCGGCCCGTTCGTCAACGTGCTGCCGCCCGAGCCCGGCCTGCGGCTCGGGGCGTGCCACACGCGCGTGATGAACCTGTCGACCGGGATCACCAACGACCTGTCGCTGACCGTCCTGGACGTCACCGAAGACATCATCGAAATCCACCTCAACGGCAACCCCGACCTGTACGACGCCGACGGCGTCACGGCCCACCTCGAACGGCTCGCCGGGTTCGTCGGCCGGCTCGCCGAGGCCGACGCTTCGGCGGTCCTGGGCTCGGTCGACGTCGTGTCGGCGGACGAGCTCGGCGAACTGCTGGCGGCCGGGGTCGGGACCGCCGGCGAGGTGGGGGCCGACGTGGTGACGCGGGTGCGCGACCTCGCGCTGGCCTCGCCGGACGCGCCCGCGGTCGCCGACGGCGGGGACTGGGTTTCCTACGCCTCATTGGTGGGCCGTGCGAGCGCACTGTCCCGCCGGCTGCCCTCCCGCGGGGTGGTGGGCGTGCTGGCCGACCCCGGGGTCGGGTTCGTCGCGGCCGTGCTGGGCGTGCTGTGGTCCGGCGCCGCCTACGTGCCGCTGGACGCCGGGATGCCGGTGGCCCGCCTGGCCGGGTTGCTCTCCGACGCGGGCGCGAACGCCGTGGTGGTGGGCGCCGGCTACGAGGACTTGGCCGCCGAGGTCGTCGCGGCAGCCGGTGGCGGCGCCGACGTCGTCGTGCCGGACGACACCGAAGACCGGGAATGGGCGCCGGTTCCCGCCGCCGATGCCGGCCTGGACCTGGCCTACGTCATCTTCACGTCGGGTTCGACGGGCCGGCCGAAGGGTGCCATGGTGCACCACCGCGGCATGGTGAACCACCTGCTGGCGAAGGTGGAGGACCTGGGCCTGGCGGCGTCGGACGTCGTGGTGCAGAACGCTCCGGTGACCTTCGACGTCTCGGTGTGGCAGATGCTGGCGCCGCTGCTGGTCGGCGGCCGGGTGCGGGTGGTGTCCCGCGCGGTCGCGGCCGATCCGGACGCCCTGTTCGGCCTGATCCGGGCCGAGAGCGTCTCGGTGCTGGAGGTCGTGCCGTCGCTGCTGCGGGCGGCCCTGGACTCGTGGGACCTCGCCGAGCAGCCGGATGTCTCCGGGCTGCGCTGGCTCGTCGTGACCGGCGAAGCGCTGCCGCCGGACCTCTGCGCGCGGTGGTCCGCGCGGTTCCCGGACGTGCCGCTGGTGAACGCCTACGGCCCCACGGAGTGTTCGGACGACGTGACGCACGCGGTGATCCGGTCCGGCGTCGAGGTGGTGCCGATCGGCCGTGCGGTCCGCAATTCCCGGCTGTACGTGCTGGGCGACGAGCTGCGCCCGGTGCCGGCGGGCTCGGTCGGCGAGCTGTTCGTCGGCGGGCTGGTCGTCGGCCGGGGTTACGTGGGTGATCCCGCGAAGACGGCGGCGGTGTTCGTCGCGGACCCGTTCGGCGGCCGGGGGGCGCGGATGTACCGCACCGGCGACCGCGTCCGGCTGCGCGAAGACGGCCAGCTGGAGTTCGTGGAGCGCCGTGACTTCCAGGTCAAGATCCGCGGCCACCGCATCGAGCTCGGCGAGATCGAAAGCGTCCTGCGGTCCGTTCCGGGCGTGCTGGACGCCGTCGTGCGCGTGCTCACCGACGCCGACGGCGGCAAGCGCCTCGCCGGCTACCTGATCGGCGTCGACGGCGAAGGCCCGATCGACGCCGGTGCCGTGCGCAGCACCGCCCAGCAGCTGCTGCCGGACTACATGGTCCCCTCGGCGCTGGTCGTGCTCGACGAACTGCCGCTCACCGAACACGGCAAGGTCGACCGCGAAGCGCTGCCCGCGCCGGACTTCCGGGCCGAGGTCGTCGGGCGCCGGCCCCGCAACACCGTCGAGACGGTCGTCTGCGACATCCTCGCCGAGGTGCTGTCCGTGCCGCGGGTGTACATCGACGACAACTTCTTCGCCCTCGGCGGCGACAGCATCAGCGCGATCCAGGTGGCCGGCCGCGCCCGCACGGCCGGCATCGAGCTCACCCCGCGTGACATCCTCGAACGCCGCACGCCGGCCGCCATCGCCGAGCAGGTCGGCGTCCGCGAGCCGGGGTCCGACGTCGTCGCGGTGGCCGACGGGCCGCTGGTCACGCTGACCGACGGCGAGCTGGACGAGCTCGCCCCGGACGGCGGCCGCATCGAGGACGTCTGGCCGCTTTCCGCGCTGCAGCAGGGTTTGCTGTTCCACTCGGAGTTCGACCCCGACGGCGTCGACGTCTACACCGTGCAGGCCACCGCGGACCTCGCCGGCCCGCTCGACGTCGAGGCGCTGCGCCAGGCGTGTGCCGCCCTGCTGCGCCGGTACGCGACCCTGCGCGCCTACTTCCGGCACCGCAGCGGCGGCGACGCCGTCCAGCTGATCGCCGCCGAGGTCGCCCTGCCGTGGGCCGAGATCGACCTGTCCGTGCTGCCCGAAGGCGAACGCGAGGAGCGGCTGGGCCGGCTGGCGGCCGAGGACCGGGAACGCCGGTTCGACCTCGCGCACCCGCCGCTGGTCCGGTTCACCCTGATCAAGGTCACGCCCGGGCGGCACCGGTTCCTGTGGACCGCCCACCACATCGCCACCGACGGCTGGTCGGTGCCGATCCTCATCCGCGAGCTGGCCACGCTGTACGCGCAGGGCCCGGCGGCGGCGCTGCCCGAGGTGGCGCCGTTCCGGACCTACCTCGCCTGGCTCGGCCGCCAGGACGAGCAGGAAGCCCGGCAGGCCTGGCGCGAGGTGCTCGACGGGCTCACCGAGCCCACGAAGGTCGCGCCGGAGCTCGACGGCCACCTGACCGCGGTGCCGGCGTCGGCCGAACTGGTGCTGACCCGGGAGGAGACCGCCGAACTGGTGGCGTGGGCCCGCCGGCACGAGCTCACCCTGAACACCGTCGTGCAGGCCTGCTGGGCGATCCTGGTCGGCCGGCTCACGGGCCGCCGCGACGTCGTGTTCGGCTCGGTCACCTCCGGGCGCCCGGCGGAGCTGCCGGGCGTGGAGACCATGGTCGGGATGTTCATCAACACCGTGCCGGTCCGGGCGGACCTCGACCCGGCGGGCACCCTCGACGACCTGCTGGTCTCCCTGCGCGACCAGCAGGCCACGATGTCGGCCTACCAGCACGTCGGCCTGGCCGAGGTGCAGCACGACGTCCCCGCCCTCGCCGGCACCGGCGAGCTGTTCGACACCGCGATCGTCTTCGAGAACGTGCCCGCGGACGACGAGGGCACCGAGCTGGTCCTGGGCGACGACGTGCGCGTGCTCGACGCCGTCACCGAGGACTCCCGCCACTACCCGCTGAGCCTGGTGGTGAACCCGGGCCGGGAACTGGCCTTCCGCTTCGACCACGCCCCCGAGGCGTTCGACGCCGAGCGGATCGGCCTGGTCACCCGCATGTTCCGGCACCTGCTCGACACCGCGCTCGCCGATTCGTCGGTGGCGCTGGGCCGGGTGGACGTGGTGCCGGCCGGCGAGCTGGAGCGCGGCGCCGGTGTCACCGGGCCGGTCGGTCCCGATGTGGTGTCGCGGGTGTGTGCCTTCGCGCGGTCGTCGCCGGCGGCGCCCGCCGTGTCCGACGGTGGCGCCTGGGTTTCGTACGGGTCCCTGGCCGGGCGGGCGAGTGCGTTGTCCCGCCGGCTGGCCGGGGGCGTGGTCGGGATCCTGGCCGACCCCGGGGTGGGCTTCGTGTCGGCCGTACTGGGCGTGTTGTGGTCCGGGTCGGCCTACGTGCCCCTGGACCCGGCGCTGCCGGTGGCCCGGCTGGCGGGCCTGCTGGCGGATTCCGGCGCCGCGTCCGTCGTGGCGGGTCCGGGCTTCGAGGACCTGGCGGCCGAGATCGCCGGCGACGGTACCGGGATCGTGGTGCTGGACGATGCCGAAGACGAGGAGTGGGCCCCGGTTCCCGGTGGCGACGCCGGCCTGGACCTGGCCTACGTGATCTTCACGTCGGGTTCGACCGGCCGCCCGAAGGGGGCGATGGTCCATCGCCGCGGGATGGTCAACCACCTGCTGGCCAAAGTGGACGACCTCGGTCTCGCGGCATCGGACGTGGTCGTGCAGAACGCGCCGCTGACGTTCGACGTTTCGGTGTGGCAGATGCTGGCGCCGCTGCTGGCCGGGGGCCGGGTGCGGGTGGTGTCCCGGGTCGTCGCGGCGGATCCGGACGCGTTGTTCGGTCTGATCCGGGCCGAGGGCGTTTCGGTGCTGGAGGTCGTGCCGTCGCTGCTGCGGGCGGCGCTGGACTCCTGGGACCTGGCGGAGCAGCCGGATGTCTCGGGGTTGCGCTGGCTGGTGGTGACCGGTGAGGCGCTGCCGCCGGACCTGTGCGCGCGGTGGTTCGCCCGGTTCCCGGACGTGCCCCTGGTGAACGCCTACGGCCCGACCGAATGTTCGGACGACGTGACGCACGCGGTGATCCGGTCCGGCCCCGAGGTGGTGCCGATCGGCCGTGCGGTCCGCAACTCCCGGCTGTACGTGCTCGGTGACGAGCTGCGCCCGGTACCGGCCGGCTCGATCGGCGAGCTGTTCGTCGGCGGCCTGGTCGTCGGCCGCGGGTACGTCGGCGATCCCGCCAAGACGGCGGCGGTGTTCGTCGCGGATCCCTTCGGCGAGCCCGGGACGCGCATGTACCGCACCGGCGACCGCGTCCGGCTGCGCCCCGACGGCCAGCTGGAGTTCGTGGAGCGCCGTGACTTCCAGGTCAAGATCCGCGGCCACCGCATCGAACTCGGCGAGATCGAAGCCTGCCTGACCGCGCACCCCGCGGCCGGCGAAGCGGTCGTCACGGTGCACGGCACCGGCAACGACCGGCGGCTCGTCGCCTACGTCACCGGTTCCGCCACCGCCGACGAACTGCGCGCCCACGCGACCGCGCAGCTGCCGGCGTACATGGTCCCGGGCGCGTACCTCGTCCTCGACCGCTTCCCGCTGACCGCGCACGGCAAGATCGACCGCAAGGCCCTGCCCGCGCCCGAACAGCACACCGGGACCACCGTCCGCGGGCCGCGCACCCCGGTCGAAGCGACGCTCTGCGCCATCTGGGCCGACGTCCTCGGCGTGGCCGAAGTCGGCATCGACGACGACTTCTTCGTCATCGGCGGGCATTCCCTGCTGGCGAACTCGGTCGTGAGCCGCGTCCGGTCCGCGTTGGACGCCGAACTGTCCATCCGGGACCTGTTCGAGGCGCGCACGGTCAGCCGGCTCGCGGGCCGGCTCGTCTCCGCGGGCCAGGCGGGCGCCGGCTTCCGGAAGCTCGAGCGGCCGGAGCGGATCCCGCTGTCCCACGCCCAGACCCGCATGTGGTTCCTCAACCGGCTCGAAGGCGCCGGGTACAACATCCCGCTGGCCGTCCGGCTCGGCGGGGACTTCGACCCGGCGGCGCTGGCGGCCGCGCTCGGCGACGTCGTCGAGCGGCACGAGATCCTGCGCACGATCTTCCCCGACGTCGACGGCGTCCCGTACCAGCAGGTCCTCCCGCCCGCCCCGGGCTCGGTGCTCGCCACCGCGACGAGCACCGAGGCCGACCTCACCGCGACGCTGGCGGCGGCGGCCGGCCGCGGCTTCGACCTCGCCACCGACCGCCCGCTGCGGGCGACGCTGTACCGCGTCGGGGACGAGCACGTGCTGCTGCTCGTCCTGCACCACATCGCCGGCGACGGCTGGTCGGTGGACGTGCTGGCCCGCGACCTGGCGATCGCGTACGACGCGCGGGTCCGGGGTGTCGCGCCCGGCTGGGCGGACCTGCCCGCGCAGTACGCCGACTACGCGGTCTGGCAGCGTGAGCTGCTGGACGACCGGCAGGCCGCGGACCGGCCGTGGGAGTACTGGCGCACCGCGCTCGACGGCCTCCCCGACGAGCTGCGCCTGCCCGCGGACCTCCCGCGCCGCGCGAGCACCGCCTTCCGCGGCGGCTCGGCGGGCTTCGAGGTCCCGCCGTCGGTCCACAAGGGACTGACCGCGCTGGCCCGCCGGTCCGGCGCCAGCACGTTCATGGTGGTCCAGGCGGCGGTCGCCGCGCTGCTCACCCGGCACGGCGCGGGCACGGACGTCCCGCTGGGCAGCCTCGTCGCGGGCCGGTCGGAGGAGGTGACGAACGACCTCGTCGGGTTCTTCGTGAACACCCTGGTGCTGCGCACCGACACGAGCCGCAACCCGACGTTCGCCGAGCTGGTCGCCCGGGTGCGCGACACCGACCTCGAGGCGTACGCGCACCAGGACCTGCCGTTCGAGCTGCTGCTGGAGATGGCCCGGCCGGCGCGCTCGCTGTCCCGGCAGCCGTTGTTCCAGGTGATGCTGTCGTACTACGAGGTCCCGGACCCGCGGTTCGAGATCGGCGGCCTGCGCGTGCGGCCGGAGATCCTCCCGGCGACGGGCGCGAAGTTCAAGTTCGACCTGACGTTCCAGCTCGGCGAGCGCCCCGGCGACGGCGGGCTGGAAGGCAGCATCGAGTACAGCGCGGACCTGTTCACCCGGGAGACGGCGGGCCTGCTGGCGGAGCGCCTGAACCGGCTGCTGGCGGCGGTCGCCGAAGACCCGGAACTGCCGTTGAGCGGGATCGAACTGGTGCCGGAGACCGCGCTGCCGGTCTTTTCCGGGGAGCCGGCGCAGCTGCCGGCGCTGCGGAACACCCGCGGCCCGGCGTTGGTTTCGAAGGACGGCCGGCTCAGCCACGCCCAGCTGCGCCGCCGCGTGACGACGGAGGCCCGGAGGTTGCGGGCCGGCGGCGTCGGTCCGGAGTGGACGGTCACGGTCGGGGCGGAGTCGGCGGTGGACCGGGTGGTCCACGTCCTGGCGGCGCTGGAGGCGGGCGCCGCGTACCGCCTGGCGGACCCGGCCGAGGAACCCGGCATGGTGCTCGAAGTCGCCCGCCCGCAGGAGGAATCCGGCGCGCAGAGCGGCTCGGCGGTCTCCGGCGGTACGCCCGCTCGCGCGCTGAGTGGCTCGGCGGTCTCCGGTGAGACCGGTACCCCCGTCGCCGCCGCGCACGCGGCGGCCCACCTCCCCGACGGGACCGTCCTCTCCCGCCGTGCCCTCGCCGAGGCCGTCGCCGCGCTCCGGGAGTCCATTCCGGACGGCAGCCGCGTTCTCGTTCCCGACCTGGCCGGTGCTATTCCCGTGGTGCTCGCCGCGCTGGGTGCCGGTGGCTCGGTGCACTTCGTCGAGGCCGGCACCGCCGCACTCGCCCGCCTGCTCGAAGGCGAGCTCCCCGCCGTGCTGTTCGCGACCCCCCACCAGGTCCGGGCGCTCGCGGCGCGGCACGAAGGCGCCCTCGCCGGCGTCCGGCTGATCGTCGGCGGCGAACCGCTCGCCGCGCCGCTCACCGAACGGCTCCACCGCGCCGGCGCCGAGGTGCACACGCGCGACGGCGACCTCACCGGCCCGGCCGCCCCCGGCGCCCTGCCCCAGCCGGTCCGCGCCACCCGCGCCTACGTCCTGGACGAGACGCTCCGGCCGGTTCCGCCCGGCGCCCACGGCGAACTCTGGCTCGCCGGCCCGGCCCTCGCCCGCGGCTACGCGGGACAGCCCGGCCGCACCGCCGCCCGGTTCGCCGCGGATCCCTTCGGCGAACCCGGGACGCGGATGTACCGCACCGGCGACCTGGTCCGCCGCCGCCTCGACGGCACGCTGGAGCCGGCGGCCGGAGCCGTGCGGGCGCGCGGGTTCGCCGTCCGGCCGGTCGAGGTCGAGGCCGCCCTGCTGCGGCACCCGGGCGTCGCCGCGGCCGAGGTGGTCGTCCGTGACGACCAGCTCGTCGCCTACGTCGTGCCCCGCGGCGACACCGGGAACCTGCGTGCGCACCTGA
Organism: Amycolatopsis sp. NPDC004625; assembly: GCF_040609695.1. Lineage (NCBI taxonomy): Bacteria > Bacillati > Actinomycetota > Actinomycetes > Pseudonocardiales > Pseudonocardiaceae > Amycolatopsis > Amycolatopsis sp. NPDC004625. The sequence goes on along the minus strand of NZ_JBEXKX010000021.1, from coordinate 37,345 downwards.
CGCGGGAACTACCGGACTTCGCGGTGCCGTCGGCGGTCGTCGAGCTGCCCGCCCTCCCGCTCACCGCGGCGGGCGAACTCGACCACGCGCAGCTGCCCGCCCCGAGGACCACGACCCGGGGGAGCACCCCGGCCGAGGAGGTGCTGCGGCTGGCCTTCGCCGAGACGCTCGGCCTGCCCGAGGTCGACGTCGACGCCGACTTCTTCGCCCTGGGCGGCAACAGCCTGCTCTCGGTGCGGCTGGTCGCCCTGGCCCGCAACGCCGGCCTGCGGTTCACCGTGGCGGACGTCCTGACGCACGGGACCGTCGCGCACCTGGCCGCGCTGGCCGGGTCCGGCGACGACACCGGCGAGGTGCTCGACCCGTTCGCGCCGGTGCTGCCGATCCGGCCGGCCGGCGACCGCGAGCCGCTGTTCTGCGTGCACGCCGGGCTCGGGCTGAGCCTGCCCTACCTCGGGCTGGTCCAGCACCTGGATCCCGGCCGGCCGATGTACGGGCTGCAGTCGCCGAACGTCGGCGGCGACGGCGAGCTGCCGGTCAGCGTCGAGGACGTCGCCGAGGAGTACGCCGCCCGGATCCGCGAGATCCAGCCGGCCGGCCCGTACCACCTGCTCGGCTGGTCCTTCGGCGGCCTGCTGGCGCACGAAATCGCCGTGCAGCTGCAGGAAGCGGGGGAGCGGGTGGACAGCCTGTTCGTGCTGGACAGCTTCCCGGTCGACCCGGCGGACCAGGTCTCGCCGACCCGGCAGGAGCTGCTCGTCAGTTTCCTCGAGCACCTCGGTTACGAAGCCGGCGATGACGCCGAGCTGTCCCCGGCGGACGTCCTCGACGTCCTGCGCCGCGGCGGGTCCCGCCTGGCCGGGATCGGCGAGGACCGGATGGCCCGCGTGCTCGACGTGATGAGCAACAACGGCGAGCTCGCGCTCCGGTACGAGCCCGCCCGCTTCTCGGGGCGCCTGCGGCTGTTCCTGGCGGCCGAGGGACGCACCGAGGACGACCTCGCCGCCCGGCCGGGTCAGTGGTCGCCGTACGTCGACGGCGGGATCGAAACGCACCGCATCGACTGCGGGCACGAATTCATGATGCACCCGCAAGCCCAGGCCGCCATCGGCCGGATCGTCGCCGCCGCACTGGACGGCTCTTCCGAGGAGGACGAATGACTGTGATTGCCCCGGCGGAGCGCCGCCGGTCCGCGGTGGGCGACGGGGTGGCGGAGGTCCTGGCCCTGGCCGGGCGCCGCCTCACCCACCTGCGCAACGTCCCGGGCCGCCTGCTCGCGGTCACGCTCAACCCGCTGATCACCATGCTGGCCATCGGGTACGTGTTCAAGGACGCGGTGATCGTGCCCGGCAGCGGCAGCTACCCGGAGTTCCTGTTCCCGGCCGCGCTGATGCAGGTCGGCCTGGCCGGCATCGCGCCCACCGCGATCGCCGTGGCCACCGACCTCAACGGCGGCCTCACCGACCGGTTCCGCTCGCTGCCGATCGTCCGGCCCGCCGTGCTGATCGGGCACTCTCTCGGCGACTTCGTGGTCGGCCTGATCGCCCTCGCCATCACCGTGGCCTCCGGCCTGCTCGTCGGCGGCCGGGTGCACACCGGGGTGCTGCCGCTGCTCGGCGGGCTCGCCCTGCTCGTGGTGTTCCTCTACGCGATGATCTGGGTCGGCATCCTGCTCGGCCTCTCGCTGCGCAACCCGGAGGCCATCGACGGCATCGGCGCGGTGGCCACGCTCGGCCTTTCCTTCCTCTCCAACGCCTTCATGTCGACCGACCGGCTGCCGTCGTGGCTGCGGCCGGTCGCGGAGTGGAACCCGGTCAGCTCGGTGACCACCGCGGTCCGCCGGATGTGGGGCACCCCGGTCGACGAGACCGGGTTCCCCGCCCAGCACCCGGGCGTGGTCGTGGCGATCACCCTGGTCTTCACCCTCACCGTCGCCGGGTTCCTGAGCTTCCGCAAGTACCGGACCATTTCGTAGTCAGGTGGCGGTCAGCGCGCCGTCAGCCGAGCCGAACACCATGACAGCAAGCCACCCGATACAGACGGAGATGTGCAGTGACGAGTCCATTCGACGATGAGAACGGCCGGTTCCTCGTGCTGGTCAACGCCGAGGAAGAACGCAGCCTCTGGCCGGTGTTCGCCGCGGTGCCGGCGGGCTGGACGGTGGCGCAGGGGGAGAGCTCCCGGGCCGACGCGCTCGCCCACGTCGAGGCGACGTGGACGGACCTGCGCCCGAAGAGCCTGCGGGACGCCGGCTGATGGCGAGCGGCGAGCTCGACCGCGAAGCGGCCATCGAAGTCACCGGGCTGCGCAAGGGATTCGGCAGTCACGAGGCCCTGGCCGGCATCGACCTGCGGGTACCCGCGGGGTCGGTGCTGGGCCTGCTCGGCCCCAACGGCGCGGGCAAGACCACCACCGTCCGGATCCTCGCGACGCTGCTGCGCCCGGACGGCGGCACCGCGCGGGTCGCGGGCTTCGACGTCGCCACCCAGGTGAAGGAGGTGCAGCGCCGGATCGGCCTGGTCGGCCAGTACGCCGCGGTCGACGAGCTGCTCACCGGGCGGCAGAACCTGCAGCTGCTCGGCACGCTGCTGCACCTCGGGCGGCGCGGGGCCCGGAAGCGGGCCACCGAGCTGCTCGAGCGCTTCGACCTGACCGCGGCGGCCGACCGCGCGGTCGGCACGTACTCGGGCGGCATGCGGCGGCGCCTCGACCTGGCGACCTGCCTGATCGGCCGCCCGTCGGTGCTGTTCCTCGACGAGCCGACCACCGGCCTCGACCCGGCCAGCCGCACCACCCTGTGGGGGATCGTGCGGGGCCTGGTCGACGAGGGCGTCACGGTGCTGCTCACCACGCAGTACCTCGAGGAGGCCGACTACCTCGCCGACCACATCGTGGTGATCGACCACGGCCGGGTGATCGCCGAGGGCACCGCCGACGAGCTGAAGCGCAAGATCGGCGCGGAGCGGCTCGAGGTCGCCGTCGCCGATTCGCGCTGGCTCGCCCCCGCGGTGTCGGCGCTGACCGGCATTTCGGGCTCGCCGGTGATCGTCGACGAACGCAAGAAGAGCCTCGCGGTCGAGCTGCCCGACACCGCGGGCGGTGTCGCGGCCGCGGCCGCGGCCCTGCGCGACGCCGGCGTCGAGTACACCGACTTCGCCCTGCGCCGCCCGACGCTCGACGAAGTGTTCCTCGACCTCACCGGGCGCCCTTCCGGCCCCTGAGCGGAGTACCGGCTGTCGAGCTGCCCGCCCCGGCGGGCGGCTTCGCGGCCGTTGCCCGCCGTCACCGCGTGTCCTTCGGGCCCCGGAGCCGCCACCAGTTCGCCCGGCCGCCGAGCACCGCCAGCCGTGGGAGCAGGTAGAACCGGACGACGAACGTGTCGACGACCAGGACCACCGCGGTCGCCAGGGCGAACTCGCGGACGTCCCCGCTCTCCGTCAGGCCCCAGACCAGCCACATCACCACCGTCACCAGCAGCGCGCCGCCGGATGCCGACCAGGCCCGGCGGCACGCGTGTGCCACCGTGTTGCGCCGGGACATCCCGGCCAGGGTTTCGCTCCGCAGCCGGTGCAGCAGGTACACCTGCAGGTGGTTGGCCGGCACGAGCAGCACGACCACCAGGACCATCGGCGCCCAGCCGGGCAGCGGATCGACCAGCAGGGCCAGCATCCCCAGCCCGGCGAGCGCGGCGACGCCGTTCAGCAGGAAGGTCGCCAGCGCCACCACCGGCCGCCGGTAGACCACGAGCGTGGCCACCCCCAGCACCAGCAGCAACGTCACCACACCGCCCGTGTCCATGTCCTGGACCAGCGGACGGCGGCCCGGGGCGCCGGGGGAGAACACGCGCAGCGAGCCGTAAACCGCCGCGGCGGCGAGGGTGAGCACGCCGGCCGCGATCGCCGCCGGCCGCACGAACCGGGGCAGGTCGCTGACCTTCCACCGCGCGGGCGGTTGGGGCGGCAGGGCCTTCGGCGCGGTGAGGACGCGGTCGTTCAGCGCGGGCAGCAGGCTCAGCGCGGCGAGGGTCGACACCAGCACCGCCACGAGCACGGCGGTGGCCAGCGGCATCAGGTCCGCGCCGCCGGTGACCGCGACCGCGGCCAGCGCCGCGGCCACGCCGCTGCCGGAGACCAGTGCGGCGTTGCCCGCCGTGCTCGCGACGATCCGCGCGGCCCGTGCCGCGTCGTTGCCGCAGGCCAGTGCCTCCCGGCGGCGGCAGAAGGCGAACAGCATGTGCTGCACCGAAACCGTGATGACGACCAGCAGGGCCGCGTCGCCGGTGAGCGGCGACATCGCGACGGACTCGGAGACGGTGTCCAGCAGCGCCGCCGACGCCGTCGTGACCACGCTGGTGAACAGCGCGGACACGAGCAGCAGCAGCCGGGAGAACGGCACGCTCAGCAGCACCGCGACGGGCGCGGCGACCACCGGCCACCAGTTCGCCGCCACGTCGGGGTCGGCGAGCGAACCGTCGCCCAGCCGGTGCCCGCCGGCGAGACCCGGCAGCTCGGTCACGGCCACCAGGACCAGCCAGAGGGCAATGACCGCGCCGGCGTGGCCGGCGGACCAGCAGGAGGCGCGGACGGCCAGCGAAGGCTTCACGATCGTCCCCGTTCGACCCGATGGGCATGCGGCGTTCGCGGCCGTTTCTATCCGCGCATGTGTTCGAGTCTAGTGAACCGTGATCGTTCGTTCACGGGGTGTGAGTCCCGGATCCGCGGTGGTGCTAGGCCGTGTGTGGTGAATCACAAACTGGGCACGTGCTCATCGAGCAGGTCCTCGCCGTAGAGGTCGGCGACCCACTGGTCGTGGTAGACGGTGTCGAGGTAGCGGTCGCCGAGGTCGGGCGCGATCGCCACCGCCGTCCCGGGTTCCTCGTGCGTGGCCAGCCACGCCAGGGCACCGCTCACGACGGTCCCGGTCGAGCCGCCGAAGCAGAACCCCTCCCGGGTGAGGGCCCGGCAGGTGCGCACGGTGTCCGCCTCTTCCACGTGCACGACGTCGTCGACGTGGGAGAGGTCGAGCATCGGCGGCCGGATCCCGGTGCCCAGCCCGGGGATCATCCGGCGGGCCGGCGGCGTCCCGAAGGTGACCGAGCCGACCGTGTCGACCGCGACCACCCGGGTGCCGGGCCGGTGCTCGTGCAGGTACCGGGCGCAGCCCATGAGCGTCCCGGTGGTGCCCGCGCCGATGAAGACGACGGCGGCGTCCGGGAAGGCGCCGGCGATCTGCGGGCCGGTGGTTTCGTAGTGGGCGCGCCAGTTCCCGGCGTTTTCGTACTGGTTGAGCCAGACGTACCCGCGTTCGGCGCACAGCCGCCGCACGAGGTCGATGCGCGCGCCCAGCAGCCCGTGCTCCGGGTGCGGTTCGGTGACGATGCGGACCTCGGCGCCGAGCGTTTCCATCAGCTGGCGGGCGCCGAGGGTGCACCGCGAGTCGGTGACGCAGACGAACCGGTAGCCGGAGCTGGCGGCGACGAGGCTCAGGGCGACCCCGAGGTTGCCGGACGAGCTCTCCACGAGCGTCGAGCCGGGCCGCAGGTCGCCGCGGCGCTCGGCCGCGGCGACCATCGAGCGGGCGGCCTTGACCTTGATCGACCCGGCGAAGTTGAAGCCCTCGCACTTGAGGAAGAGGGGCCGGCCGGCGAACCGGCGGAGGTCGACGAACAGGTCGTCGGTGTTGAAGTCCTGCGGGGCGGTGATGATCGGCACGCGGAGTTCCCCCTCAGCGCTTGCCGTACCGGTCGAGTTCGAAGAAGAACTCGTCCACGGTCCGCAGGTCGCCGGAAGCGTGCAGCTGGTCGTGGATGTGCTTGCCGACGGCCAGGTCGAGCACGCCGAGCCCGAACGGCGAGAAGACCAGCGGCCGGTCCTTCGGCAGGGCCGCCTTGCCGGTCATCACGTCGTGCAGGGTCCCGGACAGGAAGTCCCGGCCCCCGGTCTGCTGCTCGGCCAGGTGCACCGAGGTGTTGGCCTTCAGGCAGTGCTCGACGTCGTCGACGACGTTGGCCGAGGCGAGGATCACCTCGGGCGAGAGGTCGCGCAGCGAGACGTGCAGGACCAGCGGGTTGTGGTCGAACCACGCCGGGTCGTGGACGTGCGGCTCGCCGGCGACCGTCGCGAACACGACCAGGTCGCTCCCGCGGATCAGGTCCTCGGCGGACTCGTGCACGGTCACCGACGGCTCCCCGGCCGCGTTCAGGTAGCCGCGGAACCCTTCGGCGTGCGCCGGGCTCAGGTCGAACACGCCGACGTCGTCGAAGCTCCAGCCCCCGGCGGCCAGGTAGGTGTGGATGTACCGGGCGATCAGGCCGGTGCCGACGATGCCGAGCCGCGCGGGCCGCGCCCGGTCGCGGGTCAGCCAGTCGGCGGCGAGGGCGGCCGACGCGGCGGTGCGGGTGGCGCTGATGATGGAGCTTTCCAGGCAGGCCAGGGGATAGCCGGTCTTCGGGTCGTTGAGGACGAGGATCGCCGAGGCCCGCGGCAGCCCGTTCGCGACGTTCTCCGGGAAGCTCGAGATCCACTTGATCCCGTCGACCGCCAGGTCCCCGCCGACCGACGCCGGCAGCGCGATGATCCGCGAGGTCGGCCGGTCGGGGAAGCGCAGGAAGTAGGACGGCGGGTTGATCGTGTCGCCTTCGCCGTGCAGGCGGTAGGCCGACTCGATGAGGTCGATGACGAGCTTTTCCTGCCCGCTCAGGACATCGTGGACCTGCGCCCCGGAGATGACGGCGAACGCCGGGACGGACGTGCTGGTACTCATGCTGTGCTCTCCTGGGACGTGGGTGGTCGTGAGTGGTAAGGCGTGTTTTAACCGGCCCTTACACTAAAGACGGGGGGGGGGGGTTATAAGCGGCGAGGGTGGCGAGGCGGTCGGTGATGCGGCTGTCGAGTTCGTCGAGCTCCTCGGCCGAGGGCCCGATGAGGACGCCGTACAGGCGCCCGGCGAACGCTTCGCCCGCGGCCGCGAGGGCGGCGCCGGCGTTGACCGTGGCGAAGTTGTTGACGAGCAGGCCGCGGCCGGACCCGGTGAACAGCAGGTCGCCGAGCGCCGAGCGCAGCCGCGCGAAAGGCAGCGGAGCGGTGAGGCGCACCGGGTAGTGCCGCGCCATCGCGACCGCGCCGGCCGGCACGAACCGCTCCTGCAGCGGCACCTGGTAGGTCGACATGTTGTTGCGCGCGTTGATCTCCAGCACCGGGAAGATCCCGCCGTCCGGCTCGACCAGCGCGTCGACGCCGACGACACCGTAGTAGCCGTCCTGCGCCAGGCGGGCGCCGAGGACGTCCGCCGCGTGCCGGATCACCGCGTGCTGGGCCTCGTCGAGGCGCGGCGGCATCCGGTGTCCCTTGTGGACACCGTTTTCGGTGATGGCCTCCTTGACGAAGTCGAACCGCACCGAGCCGTCCCGGCCCACGGTGAACTGGTAGTTGAGGTCGGCGAGCTTGTCGACCCAGGTCTCGGTGACCAGCGCGATCCGGTCGCGGCCCGCCTTCTGCGCGGACCGCTCGATCATCCGCTGCAGGCGCAGCAACCGCTGTTCGCCGGTGACGACGGCGATGCCCTTCCCCGACACGCCGAACGCCTCCTTCACCACCACCGTGCCGCCCTCGGCGAGCACCTTGGCGGCCTCCGGCACGGCGTCGGCCAGCTGGGCGGGCGTGTCGCAGATCCAGCCGGGCGGCTGCCGCAGCCCGAGCTCGTCGGCCAGCTGCCGGCTGTAGACCTTGCTGTTGACGGCCTTGCAGAGCGCGGCGGGCGGCGTGGCCAGCGGCACGCCCGTCCGGGCCGCCAGGTCCTCCTCGACGGCCGACGCGCCGTGCGGCAGCAGGTGCGCGCCGTCGGTGGCCAGCTCGGCGAGCGCGGCGACGACGCCCGCGTCGGCGAGTGCGTCCTGGCTGACGTTGCGCGCCGGGTCCGGCGCCGCCACGACGTGCACCTCCGGCAGCTCGAAGCCGAGGTCGAGCAGGTAGCGGTGGTACCCGGGGTCGGGCGCGTGCTTCAGCACGACGTGGTCGCCCTTGCCGCCCAGCAGCAGCGCGAACTCGTCCATGCTGTTGACCACCGCGGTGCTGCCCGCGGCGGACACCCGCGGCAGGCCGAGCTCGTCGGCGGCCCACAGCTCCTCGACCTCGAAGTTGCCGAGGAAGACGAACGGGTGCTCGGCCGAGCCGAGCGCGGCCGTCTTCAGCCGCGCGATGAAGTTCGGGCTCTCGGTGTCCATGGCGGACCTTCCCCTCAGACGACCAGGCCGCCGTCGATCTCGAATACGCTTCCGGTGATGTAGGCGGCGCGGTCGGACACCAGGTAGGCCACCAGGTCGGCGACCTCCTCGGCGGTGCCGAACCGGCCCAGCGGGACGGCCGCGCGCAGCTTCTCCCGGGCCTTGTCCGTCATCTGGGCCGTCATGTCGGTCTCGATCAGGCCCGGCGCGACCGAGTTGACCCGGATGCCGAACCGGCCGACCTCCTTGGCCAGTGCCTTGGTGAGACCGATGACCCCGCTCTTGGACGCCGAGTAGTTCACCTGCGTCGGGTTGCCGTGCACGCCGGACACCGAGGACAGCGCGACCACGCTGCCGCGGCGCTGCTTGAGCATCAGGAACACGGCCGGCTGGCAGACGTTGTAGACGCCGTCGAGGTTGGTCCGCATGACGTCGGTCCAGCGGTCCCCGGTCATCGTCACGAACGCGCCGTCGCGGGTGATGCCCGCCGACGTCACCACGGCGTCCGGGGTGCCGAGGTCGGCGGCCGTGCGGGCCACCCACTCGGCGGCCGCTTCGCGGTCGGTGACGTCGACCTTGGTCGCGACCGCCCGCCGCCCGAGCTCGTGCACCTCCTTGGCGAGCACGTCGGCGGCCTGTTCGTCGGCGCGGTAGCAGAACGCGACGTCGTGGCCGTTCTCGGCCAGGCTCAGCACCACCGCCCGGCCGATCCCGCGGGAACCGCCGCTGACGAGGGCGACCTTGGGCGCGCTCATGCGGCGGGCTCGCCGAGCCGCAGCAGCGTGCAGGCCACCGAACCGTCGTCGTCGCAGGTGGTGACGACCGTGTGGTCGGCGCCGGCCCGCCCGGCCGACTCGGCGACGCTGAAGACGGCGGCGAGCTGGAACATCGCGCTCGCCGAAGCCGTGTCGCCGAGCAGGTCCGCGGACGGCACCCGGTCGACGGCGGCGTCGCCGAACAGGCCCCGCAGCGCGATCGTCTCGACGGCGTTCCCGCCGGCGTCGGTGAACCCGCTGCCGGTCGCCGCCCACACCCGATCGGGCGCGACGCCGGCCGAAGCGAGCAACGCGCGGACGGCGACGGTGACGGTGCCGGCGAGGTCGCCGTCCAGGCACACCCGCGACTCGAACCCCTCCAGGGTGCCGAGGACGCGGCGGCCGGGCGGCCGCAGGTCCGCCGGTTCCAGCAGGAACATCGCGCAGCCCTCGCCGATGACCACCGGGTCGCCGCCGCCCCGGCGGTGGTGTTCGACCCACGCCCGGGCGGGGGAGTACTCCTCGGCGGCGCCGCAGAGCACCCGGGTCGCCCGGCCGGTGCGCAGCAGCCGCCGCGCGTAGTTCAGGGCGTGCGGGCCGGTGGTGCGGCCCGCGGCGATCGTCGCGTTGGGGCCCTTGAGCCCGTGCCAGATCGCGGCCTGGCCGGCGGCGCAGTTCATCACGCACCCCGGCACCGCGGCCGGTTCGACGTGGTCGGGTTTGTCGCCGGTGAGCGACGCCCGGGTCAGGTCCATCATGCTCTGGACGCTGCCGGTCGTGGTGCCCAGGACGAACCCGATGTCGTCGCGGTCGTCACCGGGCTCGACGCCGATGTCGGCGAGCAGGTGCTTCGCCGCGGCGACGGCGAGCCCGCTGACGCGGTTCATCGCCCGGGTGCCCTTCGTGCCGAGGAACTCCCGCGGCTCGAAGCCCGGGACGGTGGCCGCGGTCTCGCCGGGGCCCCGCGCCCAGCGCCCGGTGTCCACTGCGGACACCGGGGACGTCCGGGTGCGGACGCCGTCGGCGAAGGCGGCGCGGTCGTGCCCGAACGGCGAGATGGCCGTCCAGGCGGAGATGACCGGGGGGTTCAGCGTTCCGGTGCTCATGCCACCGCCTCCCGCGGGCCGTCGTAGCGGCCGATCAGCACGACCGAGTTGTTGCCGCCGAAGGCCCAGCCGTTGTTCTGCACGATCCGCAGGTCCGCCTCGACGGCCACGTTGGGCACGCAGTCGACGGCGCACTCGGGGTCGGTCTCGATGTGGTTGATGGTCGGCGGGATGAACCCCTCGGTGATCGCGACCGAGCAGCCGATCGCGGCGAGCGCGCTCGCCGCGCCCATCGAGTGGCCGAGCATCGACTTCATCGAGACCACGCGCGGGGTGTCCTCGCCGAACAGTTCGCGGATCGCCGCGGCTTCGGTCTTGTCGTTGGCGTGGGTGCCGGTGCCGTGCGCCGAGATCAGGTCGACCTCCGCGGGCTTGACGCCGGCGTTCTCCAGGGCCAGTTCCATGCAGCGGGCGATGCCGCCCTGGTGCGGGGCCACCGGGTGGTGGGCGTCGCAGGACAGGCCGTAGCCGAGGACTTCGCCGTAGATCCGGGCGCCGCGGGCGGTCGCCGACTCCAGGCTCTCCAGCATCAGGATGCCGGCGCCCTCGCCGGTCAGGATGCCTTCCCGGTTCTTGTCGAACGGGCGGCAGCAGTCCGGCGCGATGCTGCGCAGCCGGTAGAAGGAGGTGAACGTCTTGCGGCAGACGGCGTCCGCGCCGCCGCACAGCGCGAAGTCGGCTTCGCCGAGGCGGATCGCGTCGAAGGAGTGGCCGATCGCGTAGTTGCCCGCCGAGCAGGCCGTCGCGATGCTGCCGACCTCCACATTGGACAGCGCGAGCTCGTGGGCGATCGAGGTGGCGAGCCGGCCGGCCGACGTCCGCCGGGCCAGCCGCGGGCTCATCGCCTCCGGGCCGGCCGCGATCTCCAGCGAGACCATGCTGTCGAGTTCGTGGGACTCGCCGTCGGTCGTGCCGACCGACAGCAGGCAGCGCGCCTCGCGCAGCACGTCCAGGTCGATGCCCGAGTCCGCGACCGCCAGCCGCGCCGCGGCGGTCGAGAACCGGCTCGCGCGGCCGAGCGAGTCGATGTCGACGTTCCGGATCCAGCGTTCGGGCTCGAAGCCGACGACCTCGCAGCCGTTGTTGTGCTCGAAGCCGGTCGTGTCGAAGACGCTGATCGGCCGGACGTTGCTGCGCCCGGCGCGCAGGGCCGCGGTGAACTCGTCGATGCCCGTACCGAGGCTGGACACCACCCCGCAGCCGGTGATCACCACCCGGCGCCCGGGTGCGGTGGAATGCTCGCTCATCAGCTTCCCCTACCAGCCGGCGGATTCCGCGACGACGTCGTAGGCGCTGTTCAGATCGGTCATCCGGCGGAACTGCGCCTGGTCGATCGTGACGCCGAACGTCTTCTCCAGGGCCGCGAGCACGTCCATCAGCGTGAGCGAGTCGGCTTCGTGGTCTTCGATGAAGTTGCTGGTCTCGGAAAGCTCGTTGTCCTCGAGCTCGAGGTGCTCACGGACGATCGCGCGGATCTGTTCCCTGCGCTCGGACACTGCCGCTGTCATGACGACTCCTGGGTTTCGGGCGAACTTCGGCCTCGCCGGAAACTAGCCAGGGGAGATGACCGCCCTCTGACCGAACGCTGACGGCGGTTCGCGTCGGTGAGCCGTCAGCGGTCGGTCATCCCGGTGCGTCATGATCACGTCCGGTGATCACGGAACCACGGCGGGACAAGGAGGAAGATGAGCCCGGGAGGAACCGGACCCCGAGCGGGACGACGGCGGGGACGGCCGGTGGAGGCGCCGTCCCCGCGGTTCAGTCGAGCATGCAGTCCTGGACCAGGATGGCCTGGTACAGCTGTTTCAGCGCCCGGCCGGGTGAGAGGCCGAGCTCGTTGCCGAGCCACTTGCTGGTGTGGTGGAAGACCGACAGCGCCTCGCTCTGCTGCCCGGTGCGGTAGAGCGCGAGCATCAACAGCTCGCTGAGCCGTTCCCGGCCCGGGTTTTCGGTCGCCAGCAGCCGCAGTTCGTGCACGATGTCGTGCTGCTCGCCGACGGCCAGGCGGGCGGCGATGAGGTCCTCCTGGACCGCCAGGCGCCGCTCGTTCAGGTGGGTGGCCGCCGCCCGGCACCGCACCCCTTCCTGGACGTCCATCAGGGCCGGCCCCCGCCACTGCATCAGCGCTTCGCGGAGGATGCCGACGGCTTCGTGCGGCGCGGAGCCCACCAGGGCGGTGCCGCGGCGCGCGAGGTCGAGGAACCGGTGCGAGTCGATCGACTCGGCGGGCACCTCCAGCTGGTAGCCGCTGTAGGTGGTCCGGACGATCTCCTCCTCGCTCGCGTCCGTGATCGGCTTGAACAGCCGCCGCAGGCGCGCGATGTTCGCCTGCAGCGCGTTGCGCGAGTTGGCGAGCGACCTCGGGCCCCACAGCTCGTCCGCCAGTTGCTCGTAGGACACCGGACGGCCCGGCGACAGCGCCAGCATCGCCAGTAAAGTCCGGACTTTCTTGGCGCGTATTGCGTGAATTCTCCCACCCGATCTTATTTCCAAGGCGCCCAGCAGTTCGATTTGCACTTAGACCTACCCCCAGATTCGGCTGACCCGAGGACTATATCCAGGCCGGATCACCCGACGATGTATTTTTCGGAGATAGTGGCAGAGGGCCGGAGGCTTAGGTACCTCCGTTCGGACCAGTGAAACGTCGAACTCGTCAGTAGTTTCACCTGGTGGACGGTTTGGGTATGGATGTATTCGGACATCGCCCGGCATGGTGGTGTTAGGTCCACCATTAATGGTGGTGCCAGCACTCCGACAGCGGGTTCTGATCTACGCAGGTGAGACGCCCGTGATCGGCGCTCGTCTTGCACGGCGTGCCGGGGTCTCATTACACCGTAGGCGCACCGTGATCACTTGGTTGCGCTCGCGGAGGGGGCCGGGCGAAGGACCTTCGGTAGGCGCTCCCGGCGCGGCCGCACCGAAGGCCGCCGCCGGTGCCGGGGGACGGCCGGGCATTGGACACCGGAAACGCGATTCCGGAGCGGGATCGGGGCGAAATCGAGGCCGTGGTATAGGCGGCTGTTATTAGTCTGAAGATTATTCAGGTTTCTATTGTCGGTGGCTCATCCGAGTGGCTGCGGTGACTCGGGGCATTCGGCTCACCGGCTGTCGGGAAGAAGAACTCGGGTCACTCGGGCAAAAGCCGGAGAAGGTCGAGCTTCGTGAACTGCTCGCGGACGCGGCCGAGCGCCCGCCGCGATTCGATCCGGTGTCCCTCAGTTGCCTGGTAGCGGCGAGCACACGAACGATCGCAACGCGTGCCCGCACGTCCCGGACGTGCTCACCAGGGCCGAGGAGGGCCGGCGACGGGCTGGGCCCCCCGGTTGCAGGCGCCCGCCCGCCACATCGCCCCGGCCCTCCCGGCGCGGCCGGGTTCGCCGAGGCCCGCCTGGGCGCGGCCAGGAGAGTGATGCCCTTCCAATCACGCGTGATGCCCCTCCAGTCACGCGTGTGACCCCCGGCGCGCGGAGCCGGACGGTCCCCGTGTGCGCCGAGGGGCATCGGGCGTGATCGAGCGGGCATCACCCGTGATTGGAGGGGCGACACGGTGACCAACCGGTCGCGTGATCGGTTTCGGCGACCGGCCACAGTGGACATTGCTCGGCGGTGAAGCGGGCCCTGGTCATCCGTGCCGACGTCCACGGGCGATTTTGCGGCGGCGGCGGAGGATTGGGCGTGATAGTATTGGGGTGACCGGAGACCCCGATTGCCGGGAATCGCCGCCGGTTTTCTCCCCTGCCCGACGAGATCTGCCCGCTTCGACGACAGCCGCCGATTTCCGACGCCTTCGCCCAGCCCTGATCCCTTGTCCGGTGTGACCACACAAGCCGCTGCTCCACGCGAGCGTGCGCGTGGACCGATGTGAAGGGGAACGTCCATGAACGACACCGTTATGGCCCAGACGGCCAGCATCAACCCGGGCCTCGCGGCCATCGGCTACGGCCTGGCCGCAATCGGCCCGGGAATCGGCGTCGGCCTCATCTTCGCGGCCGTCATCAACGGGAGTGCGCGCCAGCCGGAAGCGAGCGGAAAACTGCAGACGATCGGGTATTCGACGTTCGTGCTGACCGAGGTGCTCGCCCTGATCGGCATCGTCGTCTATTTCATCGCGTCGCTGTCCTGAGTGGACGAACCTCGCGCTACCGTCACGCGCCGAAGCACACGAACGGGGTCAGTGGCTCTCCCCGGGTCGCGTCGGCCAGGGCTCGGGGTGCGCGGACTCCGCGGACCAACGCCCGGTGGTAGGCGTACATCACCTCCACCGCCGCCTGGTCGTCGACGCGGGCCACGCTCGACACCACCGTTTGGCTGCCCGAATACAGCAACGCCGCCGTGAAGCCGAGGAACTCGTCGCCCGGGCGGACCACCGATCGGCCGACGTCGCAGGCCGACAGGACCACGTGGCGCGGTGCCGTCTCGAGCTGGTGGACGTCGTAGGCCATCAGCGGGCCGTCCGCCAGGTCGAGGCGGGAGAACAGCACGTTCTCCGGTTCGTGGTGGCCGTGCGCCGCGAAGTGCACGATCGCCGCGTCGCCGAGGGCGCCGAGCGTCGCCGCCACCGTGGCGTGCGCCCCCGTCAGGAGGGTTCCTCCCGGGTACACCGCCGAGATCCGGCTCGCCTCGGCGGGGGCGTGGTCGAGGGCCGGCCCCGCGACGACCAGCACCCGCCCGGCGGCGGTGCCGTCCGCGCCGCGGCGGGCCGCGTGCCAGGCCGACGGCGACGGGCTCACCGTCACCGGACGGCCGCGCAGCGGGGGCAGCAGGCCCCACGGCACCGTCGACAGCGGCGCGTTCGGCACGATGACGACGTCGGCGTCGGCGATCGTGGCCGCGAGCGGGGCCAGCAGGTGCTCGGTCAGCACCGCGAGCTGCCGCCGCAGGGACGTCCGGACGACCCGGTCGATGGCGTGCGGCAGCCGGCGCCCGCACAGCGTGTCGAGGTCGCTGTGCAGGCGGGCCAGCGCCTCGGCGACCGCGGCCGGGTCGCCGAGCGCGACCAACGACAGCCGGCCCCCGGCGAGCACCAGCGCCTTGAAGCCGGTCCGGTCGGTCAGGAAGCTCAGCAGGACGCTGCCGGCGCGGTCCAGCTCGGCGGCGACGTCCGCGAACGGCGCGCCGGCGTGGTAGCCGTCCCCGCCGCCGGTCTGCCAGTCCCGCGCCCGGATCACCCGTTCCAGCGCCAGGCACCGCCGCCGGGCCTGCGTCGCCGGGCGGCCGGCCAGCTCGGCCGTGCGGGCCTCGTGCGCGAGGTGGCGGAGCTCGGCGACGGCGTCGAGGGTGCGCTCGTCGGTCGGCGCGCGCACCGCCGGGACCTGGAACGCCCGGGCCCGCGACCGGTCCAGCCAGCGGAAGACGACCATCGGGTCCGCCGTGCCCAGCGCCGCGGCCAGGCCGGCCCGGGCGAGCTCGTCGCCCAGCGAGGCGGCGCCCGTCTGCAGGTCGAAGCTGCCGAACCGGACGCGGTGCGCGTCGAGGCGGTCCAGCCCGGCCCGCGCGGTGGCGAACGCGCGCCCCCCGGCGCCCGTGGGCCTCGCCCGCACGGCCCCCGCCCCGGAGCGCACCACGTGGGACGGGGGCGGGGCGCCGGCGCCGAGCCGTTTCGCCAGCTGGTCCCCGGCGCGGCCGACCTCGCGGCGGGCGATGTTCGCCCGCGCCGAAAGCAGCGCCGCGGCTTCGGCATCGTTGCGCAGCCCCAGCGCGGTCAGCTGATCGGCCAGGGCTTCGGTGGCCGCCGCCACCGCGGCCAGCCGGCGCCCGGCCGCGAAGTCCGCCCGCAGGACGGTGAGCGTGGCCACCGCGGCCCAGGTTTCGTTGCCCCGCCGCCGGAAGTGCGCCCGCGCCCGCGCCGCCCACTCCCGCGCCTCCGCGGGCCGCCCGGTCGCCAGCGCCGCGCGCGCCCGGGTGAGCTCCGCTTCGGCGTGCTCCTGGTCGAGCCGGGAGACGGCGAACAGGCCGAGCGCCGCGTCGAGCTCGATGGCCGCCTCGCTCGGCAGCCCGGCGGCGAGCAACGCCCGGGCCTTGTCGACCCCGAGCGGGCCCAGCATCTCCGCGCACAGCTCGGCGTAGACGACGCCGGCCGCGTCGAAGTCCCGCAGGGCGCCCGGGATGTCCCCGGTGAGGACCCGGCACTGGCCCCGGCCGTGCCGGGCCTTGGCGACGAGCGCGCGTTCGGACGGGTACCGGCTCCCGAGCTCGGCGCACTGGCCGAGGTCGGCCATCGCCGGCCGCACCCGCCCGGCGATCTGGTGCAGCAGCGCCCGGTTGAGCAGCGATCGCGCCAGGACGACCTCCTCGCCGGCGCGGCGCAGCAGCGGGATGGCCTCGTCGAGGTACGGCAGCGCCTCGCCCATCCGGCCGACGAGCACCAGCAGCAGGCCGCGCTGCTGCAGGAGGACCCCGCGGTCCTCCGGCGCCACCGCGGCCTCGGCGGTGTCGAGCAGGTGGAAGCCGCGCTCGCTGTGGCCGAGCACGACCTCCACCCCGGCCAGGCTGGTCAGCACGCGGACCGCCGGCCGGTCCGGGCCGGGCCCCGGGGGCGTGTCGGGCGAGGACCACCCGAGCAGCCGCAGCGCGGTGTGCAGCAGCCGCCGCCCGGCCAGCGGCTGCCCGTTGTTGGTCGCCTCGACCGCCCGCTGCTGCAGAACCCGGACCTGCTCGCCGAGGTCCGGGACCGCTTCGGCCGTCACAGCTCGATGACCGGGGTCGTCACGGGCGGGCCGGCGCCGGCGGGCCGGACCGCCAGCCGGGCCGGGCCGGGGCGCGCGCCTTCGATCACGAACCGCCCTTCGCCGTCGCACCGGGCGGTCCGCGGCCCGGCCGTCGTCAGGAGCTCGACGTCGTGGGCGGCCGGCGGGGCGAGCCAGCCGTCCACCCGGACCGTGCCGGCGGCGCCGGTGGTCACGTTGACCAGCACGGCGAACCCGTCCCGTTCGAACGTCAGCACGCGGCTCGCCCCGTCGCCGCGGGCCGAGACCACCTCGAGCCGGACCGGCATCGCGGTCAGCTCGGCCTCCAGGTTCGCCAGCCGCACCGCGAAGCGGACCCGGCCGGCCAGGGACGGCGGCACGGGATCGGCGTCGCTCCACATCCGGCGCAGCTCGCTCAGCAGCGCGCGGTCGTCCGCCCCGGCGGTCCGCGGCCGCCCGGTCACGGCCGGTCCCCGTCCGCGAGCAGGGACCGCAGCCGGCTCAGGCAGCGGCCCCGGGTCGGGCCGATGCTGCCCTTCTTCATCCCGAGCGCGGCGCTGACCTGGTCGTAGTCGGGCCGCGGCACGAACGCGACGATGCGCAGGAGCCGGCGGCACCGCTCGGGTAGCCGGTTGACCGCTTCCCACAGGCGAGCCCGGCGGTCCTCGGTCAGGACGTGGTGTTCCGGGCCGGGCGCGGGGTCCTCCAGGGCGGGGAACCACCGCTCGTCGACCGGCTGTTCGGTCCGGTACTGCGCCCGCGCCCGCCACGCCTGCCGCTTGGTCACGGTGATCAGCCAGCTGGTCAGGGCGACGGGGGAGCGGATCTCCTCGAGCGAGCCGAGCAGGCGCAGCCACACCGTCTGGACGACGTCGCCGCTTTGGTCGCGGTCGATCCCCTGCGCGCGGGCGACGTGCCACAGCAGCGGGGTCAGCAGGCCGATCAGCTCGTCGAACGCCTCGGCGTCCCCGGCGCGGGCGGCGGTGAAGACCGCGGCCACCCGGTCGTGGTCGAGGGGCTGCGCCGGCGACCGGCCGGCCTCGGCTGTGCTCATGGCAACTCCGGGAGCGCCGCGCGGGCGCGCTTGACGGTGGTTTTCCGGTCCACTTTGGTCAGGGCGAGCTTCGCCTTTTGCTCGCCGAGGCGCAGGAGCCGGTTCGCGAGTTCGGCGGCGACCAGCGGCGTCGCGAACGACGTCCCGCTCCACACGGCGTACTCCCCGGTGAACTTGTCGGGGTCCAGCGAGGCCCGGTTCAGCTCCGGGACCACGTGCTCCGGCGTCTCCGAACCGTCTCCGGCCGGGAACGTGCTCACCACGTTGACGCCGCTGGCCCACGCCTTCACCGACGCGTTTTCGTTGGAGAACAGGGCTTTGCTGCCGTCGGGGTTCAGCGCGCCGACCGCGACCACCGCGGGACCGCCCTGCGGGTCGGCCCGGGTGGCCAGCCACGCCGGGAGGAACGGCCGCGCGGTCGACTCGTTGCCCGCGGCGGCCACGAAGAACACCCCGCGCCGGACGAGATCCGCGATGACGTCGGCGAACTCGGTGGCTTCCTCCCATTCGCCGTAGTAGCCCGCCGAGAACGACACGATGTCGATCATCTTGTCCGGGCAGTCGTTGTCCTGCGCTTCGGTCACCCGGTCCAGGATTTCGGTCAGCGCCGTCAGCGCGTCGCCCGAGTAGCCGATCTTGTCGCTGTGCACCGCGCGGATGGCGAGCACGCGGGCGCGGGGCGCCGCCTGGCGGATCAGGCCGGCGATGAACGTGCCGTGCCCGTAGGCGTCTTCGAGCGCGCCGACGAGGGGCTCGGTGGGGAGCGGCGTGTCCTGGTATCCGTCGATGAGCTGGAAGGCCGGTGCCGCGTCGGCCGGGCGGTTCTTGACGATCTCCGCCTGGATCTCCGGTGACACGGTGACGAACTCGTCGTCGAACGGGGTGTTCGGGTCGGACACCCAGCAGGACAGCAGCGGGTGGTCGGCGTGGCCGCTGTCCACGACGGCGATCACCGGACGGCGGGCGGCGGGTTCCCGGTACGGCAGCGGGCCGGGCAGGACGGCCGGCAGCCGCCCGCGCGTCGAGGACCGCAGCGAACCGGCACCCGGCGTGTCGCTGATCGCCCACGGTTTCAGCACCATGTCGTCGGCGGTGGCGATCAGGTGTTCCAGCGAAATCCGCGCCACGTCGGCGTGGGTGAGCACGGAGTCGTCGGCGGCGGCCTCGTACCGGCCACCGCCGGCGTCGGGCGGGGGAACCGAGGCGCGCAGGTGCTGCAGGGCGCGCCAGGAATCGACGGCCACGGCGAGATTGGCTTCGCGCGGCCGGAGCGAAATCCGCACCGGCGCCCGGGCCGGCCGGATTTCCGGCGGTTCCGGGCGCAGTTCGATCTCTCCGAGCAGAGTGGTGATCGCGGCCGCTTTCCCGGCCCAGATTTCGCCGGGAACCAGCAACACACCCGGCCGGTAGACCGTCGGGCGGTAGCGGGCCCCCGGTGCGGGCCAGCCCTCGACGACGTTCGCGGTGGGATCGAGCACCCGGCCGCCGTGCCGGTCCAGCAGTTCCGGGGAAATCGCGGGCACGAACCCGGGCGAGCCCAGGCCGTCTTCCCCGCGTCCTTCCGGCGGATCGAATCGGACCACCATGCGTCGCTCCCTTGAGCCGGTGCGGCCGGCCTGCTGCCGAAGCCGCTGCCACCCCGGGAAGGCCGGTGCGCGCCCCGCCAGATACGGGCCCGCGGTCACGAAGCGGTAAACCCCCGGCCCG
Source organism: Amycolatopsis sp. NPDC004625 (assembly GCF_040609695.1). Lineage (NCBI taxonomy): Bacteria > Bacillati > Actinomycetota > Actinomycetes > Pseudonocardiales > Pseudonocardiaceae > Amycolatopsis > Amycolatopsis sp. NPDC004625. The sequence continues at coordinate 17,816 of NZ_JBEXKX010000021.1, read as the reverse complement.
GTACCGAGAATAACACGGTCGTCAGATGTCGTAATCGTGCTCACCCAAGCGGTGCAAAGCCGGGTAAAACAGGTGATCAATGATTGTCGAATGCCTTCGGTGTGCCAAATTTTTTCGACGTCGAATGGCGTGCGTCAAATGCGCGCCGACGTATCCGGCGGCGACCGGGCCCCACTTCACCGCGAAGCACGCACACCGAGGGAGAGGGCCGTCATGGCGATCACGGAAGTCCGCATCCACCCGGCGATCGGCATCGCGCGGGTGGGCAACAGCGACACGGAGTTCTTCGTCGGGCCGGAACGGCGGTGGGACCGGTCGGCCCCGCCGGGCGGCTACAAGGACGCGCAGTGCCGGATCAAGCGGCAGGCCGCCCGGTTCCGGGTCTTCGGCTACGACAACGGCGTGCCGACCGAGCTGACCGCGGCCGACGCGACCATCGAGTGGACCGTGCACCTGGTCAACCGCAAGGCCGCCGCGATCGGCTTCGACCAGCCGGGCCCGCGCAACAGCGGGGTGACCGGTGCCGCGCGGGACAAGCTGGTGATCGACCCCGGCGCGCGGACGCTCACCGGCCCGGACCAGCGGGTGGTGCTCGATTCCGGCACGTTCGAGGTGCCCGGCCACGCGGCCGTCCCCGTGCCGCTGGGCGAGGTCCGCACCGACGACGACGGGCACCTGCTGGTGCTGGGCGGGCTCGGGACCTCCGGGACCCCGGCCGGCGCCGCGCTCCAGCACTTCGCCGACAACGACGGCTGGCACGACGACGTCGCGGACGGGCCGGTGACGGCGACGGTCACCATCGGCGGGCAGACGTTCACCGCGCTCGGCTCGTGGGTGGTCGTCGCGCCGCCGAAGTTCGCGCCGCCGGTCGACAACACCATCCGGCTGTGGGACGCGGTCTACGACGCCCACGCCGCGGCCGGGCTGCTCGTCCCGCCCGCGACCCCGTCCTACACCGACGACATCTACCCGGTCCTGCAGTCGGCGCTCGACGCGGCCGCGGTGAACTCCGACGCCAAGGGCCACCACGGGTTCGCCCACCCGATGCCCGGCGCGCAGTGGGTGTACGACCGGCTGACCGCGCCGCCCGGGCCCGCCCACATGCCGCGGCAGTACTCGGTGTCGAACAGCGGGCAGTGGGACCAGAACCTGACCGGCACCCAGCTCGCGTTCGTGCAGCAGTGGGCGGCCGGCACGGTGACGGCGGACTGGGACCCGGCGTGGGGCCAGCACCCGCCGCCGGACTCCGACGTCACCCCGGGCGGCCTCGACAAGGCGGCGCTGGAGAACTGCGTCGGCGGCGCGTTCTTCCCCGGCATCGAGGGCGGGGTGATCCTCACCGACACCGCGAGGTACCTGCCGGTGGTGAGCAACGACGGCGTCCCGTCGTTCCGGCTGGACCACACGAAGGTGACCCCCGGCGACATCACCGCGCGGATGGCCGTGCCGTGGCAGTCGGACTTCTACGCCTGCAGCACCTACTGGTGGCCGGCGCCGCGGCCGAACCAGGTCGACGTCGCCGGGGCGGGGAGCAAGGACTGGGCCCGGTCGGTCGGCGGCACCGCGGCCTTCGTGGCGGGGCAGTGGGCGAAGATGGGCTTCGTGACCCGCCAGGGCACGGCCCTCGTGGAGACCGACCGGTGCGACAGCGCCGACACCGTGGTCAACCTGGTGACGCCGTCGCTGACGTTCCGGGACGTGCCGCAGGGGCCCGGCGGCACCACCCGGAAGGCGGCCCGCGCGGTGGTGTTCGAGGTCCGGTCGCCGGTGCCGGTGACGCTCACCTTCACCGCCGGCCCCACCGACCCGAGCCTGTCCCGCTACACCCCGACCCCGGTCACCGTGCCGCCCACCGGGGCCGGGCTCACCACCGTGCGGCTGTGGATCGTCTACGCCGCCCCGAACACCGCGCACAGCGTCACCGACAGCCTCACCGCGTCGTGCGCCGAAACCGGGCAGACGTGGACCATCCCGGTCAACGCCAGCTCCGTGCCGCGCCTGACCGCGGCGGCCGCGCTGGTGCTCGACAAGTCCGGCAGCATGAGCGAGGACCGCGGCGACGGGCTGGGCAGCAAGGCGCAGAGCCTGCGCGAGGCGGCGAGCACGTTCCTGGACGTGATGCTGCCCGGCGACGCGCTCTCGCTCACGGCATTCGACGACGACGCGGTCGTGGTGCGGGGCCTGACCACCCTGGGTGCCGCGGACGACCCGTTCGACACCACGCGCAGCGACCTGCGCAGCGCCATCTACGGCCCCGGCTTCGACCCCGGCGGCAACACCTCGATCGGGGACGGCATCTTCACCGGCCGGGGCACCCTCACCGACGCCGGGACCCCGGTCCGGTCGCTGGTCGTGCTCACCGACGGCGTGGAGAACCGCCCGCGGTGGATCGCCGACGTGGCCGCGGAAATCGACGAGACCACCTACTCGGTGGGGCTCGGCACGGCCGCGAACACCAGCGCGGCGGCCCTGCAGACGGTGTCGGGCAACCACGGCGGCTCGCTGCTGATCACCGGCCCGGCGCTCGGCGGGGACAACCAGTTCCTGCTCAAGAAGTACTTCCTGCAGATCCTCGCCGGCGTGAGCAACGCCGAGGTGGTGCTCGACCCGGTCGGGCACATCGGTTACCGGCAGGCGCTGCGGGTGCCGTTCTCCGTCTGCGACGCCGACAACCTGGTGGACGTGATCCTGACCGCGGAGAACCGCCGCGGCCTGACGTTCCTGCTGGAGACGCCCTACGGCCGGCTGGTCGACCCGGCGCTGGCCCGGTCGCTCGGCGGCGCGTTCGTGGCCACCGACCAGGTGTCCTACTACCGCCTGCCGCTGCCGCTGCTCGCCGATCCCGGGCGGCCCGCCCACGAGGGCATGTGGAACGCGGTGCTGGCCTACGACCGGCGCGGCGGTGGCCAGGACGACCACGGCGGCCGGGACCCGGCCGCCGCCCGGTTCCAGCGCTACTCGGTGATCGTGCACGCGTGGTCGGACGTGTCGTTCACCGCGTCGGCCCAGCAGAGCAGCCACCAGCCGGGCGCCACCGTGACGGTGGTGGCTTCGCTGGCCGACTCGGGCATCCCGCTGACCGCGGACGCGACCGTCTGGGCGGAGATCACCCGGCCCGGCGGTGCGGCGAGCACGCTGGCGCTGACGCCCGACGGCGACGAGTTCACCGGATCCTTCGTGGCGCACACGATCGGCGACCACCAGATCCGCGTCCGGGCGGGCGGCCGGACCGGCCGCGGCCACCTCTTCACCCGCGAGCGCACGCTGTGGGCGGGGGTCTGGCGCGGCGGCGACACCCCGCCGCGCGGCGGGCCGGGCGACGTCGGCGGCGCACTGGCCGAGCACGACCGCCGGTGGTGCGCGCTGCTGCGGTGCGTCCTGCTCACCCTGGCGGCCAACGACCGGCTGATGCGGCGGTGGAACGAGTACGGCGTGGACCCGAAGGAGTTCCTGAAGTGCGTGGAGGCGCTGTGCCGCGACGCTTCGCCGGACGCCGGCGCCGAGGCGTCCGGCGAGGTGCGCCGGCTGGTGGCCGAACTGCGGCGGACGGTCGGCGATGCAGGGTGACGTCGCGGTCGTCGGGGGCGGCCCGGCCGGCGCCGTCGCCGCCCTCGAACTGGCCCGCCGCGGCGCCGCGGTGACGCTGTTCGAGCGGTCGGACTACGGCGGGCTGCGAATGGGGGAGACGCTGCCGCCCGCGGTGAACCCGCTGCTGCGCGCGCTCGGGGTGTGGGACCGGTTCGTGGCGTCCGGGCCGGTCCCGTCGTACCAGACGGCCAGCGCCTGGGGCGGGCCCGAGGTGGCCGAGCGCTCGTTCGTGTTCAGCCCGCACGGCCACGGCTGGCACACCGACCGGGCCGGGTTCGACCGGATGCTGGCCGACGCCGCGGCCGAGGCGGGCGCCGACGTCCGCCGCGGCGTCGCGGTCCGCGGGGTCCGGCGGGTGCCGGGCGGCTTCGCGGTGGACGCGGACGCGCCGGTGCGGGCGGCGGTGGTGGTCGACGCGACCGGCCGCGCGGCCCGGATCGCCCGGTCGCTGGGCGCCCGCCGCGAGCGCCTCGACCGGCTGGTCTGCGTCGCGCGGGTGTTCGCCCGGCCGCCGGGAACCCCGCCGGGCGACACGTTCCTGGAGGCGGTCCCGGACGGCTGGTGGTACGCGTCCCCGTTGCCCGCGGGCCGGCGGCTGGTCGCCCGGTTCGCCGACGCCCGGTTCGCGGCGGCGACCGGGCTGGCGACCGCGGCGGGCTGGTCGGCGGCGCTGGCGTCGGCCCCGCGGAGTCGCGAGCTGGCGGCGGGGACGCCGATCGGCCCGGTGCGCGTGGTGAGCGCGGCGAGCCACCGCCTGACCCCGGTGTCGGGGCCGGGCTGGCTCGCGGTCGGCGACGCGGCCCTGGCGGTGGACCCGTTGTCGTCGGGCGGCGCGGCCTTCGCGATGGAGTCCGGCCGGCGGGCGGTCGCCGGGCCGGAGGAGGACTACCGGGCGTTCGTCCGCTCGGCGGCGGTGGAGTACCGGGCGGTGCGGAGGGAGGTTTACGGCTGGGAGCGGCGGTTCGCGGGGAACGCGTTCTGGCGGGACCGCGCGGAGGACCCGGGGCCGGCGGCGGGGTGATCCCGGCCGCCGAACTCGGCCGCGAATCCTTCGGCCGCCGAAGGGAACCGTGGCCGCCAGCTCAGCCGCAGCCGGGCCAGCGCGTTGTCCGCGCCGCGCAGCCGGTTCAGGAACGCCACGCCCCAGCTGCCCACGGCCAGCCGGGCGACCGCGGCCGGGACCCGGTGCGGTGCCGGGGCGTCCAGCAGGCGGGCCAGGCCCGGCAGCCACTCGTGGAGCGGGGCCGGCTCGTCGTCGACGATGTTCAGCACGCCGGTCACGTCGCGGTCGACCGCCGCCAGCACGGCGGCCGCCGCGTCGCCGGTGTGGGTGAACGAAAACACCGCGTGGCCGCCGCCGGCCAGGGGGACCCGGCCGGCTCGCACCTGGCGCGTGAACCGGCCGTCGCCGGCGAAGGTCGTGCCCGGGCCGTACAGGTGACCGAGCCGCAGGACCAGGCCGTCCGCGCGGGTGGTCAGGCGCTCCAGCTCCATCAGGGCCGCCAGCACCGGCGCGAACTGCGGCGGCGGGCCCGCGCGCCACAGCGGCGCGTCTTCCCCCGCCGGCCCGTCGTCGGGCTGGTAGCCGTAAGCCAGACCTTGGCTGATCACGCGCGCGTCGCCGGCCGCCGCCAGCAGGTTCCGGGTGCCTTCGGTACGCAGCCGGTTGGTGACCGCCAGGTCCCGGGCCAGGTGCTTCGGGTCGGGCTCGGCCGGGATCGCCGTCAGCAGGTTGACCACGGTGTCCGGCGCCGCCCGCCGGACCGCCGCCCGGACGCCGTCGCGGTCGAGCGCGTCGGCCACCAAAACCTCCGCGCCGGCCGCCACCAGCGGGGCCCGGCCCGGGCGGGCCAGCGCCAGCACCTCGTGCCCGGCCGCGGCCAGCTGCGGAACCACGCGGCGGCCGAGCACACCGGTCGCTCCCGCGACGAGAACCTTCATGACCCGAAGGGACGGGGAGCGGCCGGGCGAGGTTGACGCCTTCCGGGTGTGACGTGGGTCACGACGACTGCATCAGGATGAAGTCCCCGTGCCCGCCGTAGCCGAGGACGTCTTCGGCGTACTGCGTGCCGTCGAAGGTCGGCAGCCACCACCGCCGGCCGATCCGCACGAGCATCGGGTGCGGGATGTTGGTGCCGTACGGCGCGTTCAGCGTGCCGAGCTTCCGCAGCCGCAGGTCGTACACCGGGTACTCGCGGGCGTTGCCGTCGCTGGCGAACAGGTACCACCGGCCGCCCACCCGCTGCAGGATGGTGCCTTCGGTCTGGGTGACCGACCGGTCCGCGCCCAGCAGCGTCAGGCCGTGGTCGTAGTCGGCCCCGCGCGGCGCGGCCGCCAGCGCGGGGTGGAACACGAAGGACGGTTGCTGCGCCGGGCTTTCGACGAACGCGAGGTGCCAGCGGCCGTCGATCTTCGTCAGGGCCGGGTCCCACGAACTGACCGTCGTGGGCAGGGCCAGCTGTTCGGTGGGCAGGACGTGCACGCCCGAGAGCACGTTCTCGCGGGTGGTGGTGTGCCGCACGTGCACGCCGGTGAAGGCGAAGTCGCCCCACGAGCTCATCAGCAGGATGAACCGGTCGTCGTCGACGACGATCTGGCCGGCGTGGTCGCCGAGCACGACGCCGTCCCGCGCGAAGAACAGCGTCGCCACCTGTTCGAGCTTCGTGGGATCGGCCAGGTCGAGGGTCCACACCGCCCAGTGCGCCTGCTGGAAGAACCCGAGGCCGGCGTTCGTCATCGTCAGGTAGAGCTTGCCGTGGCGGAGGTAGGGCCGGCCGTCGGCGTACTGCACGACGTGCGGATCGCGGACGCCGGCCTGGCCGTAGTAGCCGGCCCGGACCCGGCCCAGCCGCGCGGGACCGCGGCGCCCGTAGGCGTACCCCAGCTTGCCCAGCACCGCCGGGTCGCGCAGGTCGATCCGCGCCCGGACCCGGTCGCGTTCGGTCAGCAGGGGCTGCCAGCCCGTGCCCTGGTCGGCCAGCACCGTCACGGCGTTTTCGTTGACCACCACGGCGAAGCCGAACGGCGCGCGCAGGTCGGCGGGCGCGGTCTTGACCACCGCCCGGCCGGCCGCCGTGGTGATCTCGATGGCCGCCTGCTTCGCGGCGGGGTCGTAGGTGCCGAGCACCGAAACCCCGTGGCCGGCGAGCCCGGCGACGACCGGTGCGCCCGCGTCGGGCACCTCGACGGTCACCGTGCCGTACGGCGCCTTCGGCCGGACGCCGGTCTCGGCGAGCGCGCCGGGCCGGGCCGGGGTGTCGACCTGGACGAACTTCGGCGCGATCAGGGCGAACGGCCGGAACTGCTCCGTGCCGGAGAACTTCAGGTCCAGCGGGCTCTCGCCGGACGCTTCGGCCGTGCCGCCGAACAGGCTCGCGGTCACGCCGGTCACCCCCAGCGCGGTGAGGGCTCGCAGCACGTCGCGTCGATCGATGTCGGTCACCGGTGACCTCCGGGGTGGGGACGGGATCGGGCCGTGGCTCAGTTTGCAACGTGGCATGCGACGTTGCAACCGCCGTCGGGATCACTCGTCGACGAGCGACTCGAGCACCTCGGCGGCCAGCTTGGCCGCCGGGCGCGCCCAGCGCCGGCGCAGGCTGCGGAACAGGGCCGCGGCGCGCGTGCCCGGCCAGCCCGGCGGCAGCAGGGCCGGCGGCAGCACCGGGTCGCGGCGGATGAGCAGCAGCCACTCCGCACCCAGCCGGATGCTGCGGGACAGCTCGTCGAGCTCGCCGTGGGCCTCGCCGGTCCAGCGGCCGAGGAACTGCTCGTAGCCGGCCGCGAGCCGGGGCAGGTCCCACGCCTCGCGGGCGATCCGCGCGGGGTCGGTCCACATGAACGGTTCGGCGCGGAACACCTCGGCGTGGTCGAGCAGGTCGAGCCCGGCCAGCGCCGGCGCGATGTCGGCGGCCGACGTCGAGACCCACAGCCCGCTGCGCAGCAGCCCGAAGCCGAACCAGTCCAGCCGGGTGCGCAGGGCGTGCCGGTCCGCGCGCCTGCTCTCCGGCACCGAGAACGTCAGCAGCGTCCACCGGCCGTCCCAGTGCCGGTCGACGACGTCGCCGTCGAGCTTGCGCTGCCCGTCGCGCAGCACCGCCGCGCCGTGCGCGGTCAGGCCGAGGAACGCCTGGCGGCCGCGGCGGACGGTGTGCAGCAGGTCGCGGCGGATCATCCGGCTCAGCGTCGCCCGCGTCGCGTGTTCGCCGACGCCGAGCCGGTCCAGCGCGGCGAGGACGCCGCCGGTGGACACGGCGATCCCGCGGTCCAGCACGTGGTCGCCGAGCAGGGTGAGCAGCAGGGTCTCCGGCCGCACGCCCGGCGTGCCTTCGCCGTCCGCTCCGGCCATCCGCCACCTCCTCGCCGGAGTCAACCTAACGCCCGCCGGGTCGTTCGTCATCCGGCCGGTGATCGGCGGAAAACTGTCGAAGGATTGTCGGCCCGCGCGAAAGTTTCGTTTCTCCCGCTGGGCTGAATCGCGTAAATAGTGGGTGTTTCGTTGACGGTCGTTGTGGATCTGCCTAACGTCGCCGGGGAGGGGGATCGCCGAGCGGAGGTCACCGATGAGTGGATTCAGAACGGCGTTCACGGCATTCGCGAGCAGCGTGCTGATCGCGGCGACCGCGGTGGCGGGCGCGCCACCGGCGGCGGCCGCGTCCCTGGTCGAGGTGACCGGTTTCGGCAGCAACCCGGGCGGGATGCGCATGCACGTCTACGTCCCGGACACCCGGCCGGCCAACCCCGCGATCGTGGTCGCCATGCACGGCTGCGGCGGTTCGGGGCCGGGTTTCTACTCCGGCAGCGAATTCGCGTCACTGGCCAACCGGTACGGCTTCCTCGTGATCTACCCCAGCGCCCAGCAGCAGGCCGGCTTCGGAAACTGCTTCGACACCTGGTCCGACGCGGCGAAACACCGCGGCGGCGGCAGCGACCCGGTGTCGATCGTGTCGATGGTGACCTACGCCGAACAGCACTACGGCGGCGACCCGAACCGCGTTTTCGCCACCGGTTCCTCGTCCGGCGGCATGATGACGAACGAAATGCTCGCGCTCTACCCCGACGTGTTCAAAGCGGGTGCGGCGTTCATGGGCGTGCCGTTCGGCTGCTTCGCCAACGCCGCCGATTTCCCGCCGTGGTCGAGCAAGTGCACCGGCGGTGGCGGCGCGAACCGGACGCCGCAGCAGTGGGGTGACGCCGTCCGGCAGGCGTACCCGGGTTACGCCGGTCCCCGCCCGCGCGTCCAGCTGTGGCACGGCACCGCGGACCCGCTCGTGCCGTATTCGCTGCTGCAGGAGGAAATCGAGCAGTGGACGAACGTGTCCGGGCTCAGCCAGAACCCGACGTCCACGGACACGCCGCAGGCCGGCTGGAACCGCCGCCGGTTCGCCGACGGCTCCGGCAGCGTCCGGGTGGAGGCCTACAGCATCCAGGGCGCCGGGCACAGCCTGCCCGCGGGCGGGATGGCCGCGGTCGCGATCGCGTTCTTCGGGCTGTCATAGGCCGAGGCCGGCGAGCACGTCCAGCGCCGCCGCGTGCACCCCGGGCGCGGCGGCCAGGTACCGCTCGCTCGCCGGCTCCCACGGCTTGCCGTCGAGGTCGGTCACCACGCCGCCGGCCTCCCGGACCAGCAGCACGCCGGCCGCGTGCGACCGGACGTTGTCGAGCTGCCAGTGCAGGTCCAGCCGGCCCGCGGCGACCTGGGCGAGCTGCTGGCTGACCGGCACCGAGATCCGCACCTGCAGCGCGGCCTTCGACATCGCCGTGAACGACGTGCCCATCCGCGCCAGGAGACCGGCGTCGTGGCCCGGCTGGGCCTGGCCGGTGCCCGCCAGCGCACCGGCCAGCGACGTCTTGGCCGACACCCGCACCCGTTCGCCGTCGAGGAACGCCCCGCCGCCTTCGCGGGCTGTGAACGTCTCGTCGAGGACGGGGAAGTGCAGCACCGCGAGCACCGGCTGCCCGTCGGAGACGAGGCTCACGCCGATGTTCCAGTCCGGCATCCCTTGCACGGCGTTGACGTTGCCGCCGACCGGGTCGATCAGCCACCACTCGCCGTCGGGCAGCGGGCCCGACCCGTGTTCGTCGTTCAGCCACTGCGCCTGCGGCCGGACCGCGGCCAGCGCGGGCCGCAGCACGTCGGCGACGGCCGTGTCGTTGGCGTGCAGGCTGTCGAGCAGCTCCGGCAGGCCCGGCTGGCGGGCGGCGGGGGAGTAGCGCGCCAGCATCCGGGCCCCGGCCTCGCGGACGGCGGCGGTCGTGGCGGCGAGCAGGTCCTGGGTCATGGTTCCTCCTGTGGTTGTCTTGCGTGCGTGCAACTCGATCTGAACCTGCTCACCGTGCTCGACGCCCTCCTGGCGGAGGGCAGCGTGATGGGCGCGGCCGAGCGGCTGCACCTGTCCTCACCGGCGGTCAGCCGCACCCTGGGCCGGCTCCGCGCGGTGACCGGTGACGAGATCCTGGTCCGCACCGGGCACACGATGGTCCCGACGCCGTACGCCCGGTCCGTCCGCGAGGAGGTGCACCAGCTGGTGCGCCAAGCCCGCGCGGTGCTGCGGCCGGCCCGCGAACTGGACCTCACCGAACTGGACCGCACTTTCACGGTCCAGTGCCACGACGCCCTCGCCGCGTCGGTCGTCCCGGTCCTGGTCGGCCGGATCCAGGAGCGGGCACCCGGTGCGCGGCTGCGGGTGCTGGCGGAGCACTCCGGTGACACCGACGACCTGCGCCACGGCCGCGTCGACCTGGAGCTCGGCGGGAGCCGGCCGCACCTGCCCGAGTTCCGGTCGGCGGTGCTCGGGCACGATCCGCTCGTCGTGGCGATGCGGCCGGGCCACCCCTGCGCCGCCGGGCTCGACCTGCGGTCCTACGCCGCGGCGCCGCACGTGCTGGTTTCCCGCCGCGGCCGGCTCACCGCGCCGATCGACGACGTACTGGCCGCCGAGGGGCTGCGCCGCCGGGTGGTCGCGGCGGTGGCGACGGTCGCCACCGCCCTGCAGCTGGCGGCCCGCAGCGACGTCCTGGTCAGCTGCACGGAAATCCTCGGCCGCCCGCTCGTGGACGCGTTCGGCCTGATCACCCGGCCGCTGCCGGCCCCGTCCCCGGCGGCGGAGATCTGCAGCACCTGGCACGAACGCTACGACGCCGATCCCGCGCACACCTGGCTTCGCGAGCAGGTGCAAGCCGCCTTCGACGAGGTGACGGCCACTTAGCCCACCGCGGCGCGTGAATCGCACCTTCCGGCCCTGCCGCAGTGGTGGTCGTGAGTGTTTAGGCGCGTTCTAAACCCCCCAAAAAAAAAACAACCCCCCGGGCGCCGGCCCGGCCCCCCCCCCGGGGATCGCGGCGGGGGGGGCCCGGGGGGCCAACC